>PNMH01000001.1 GCA_013823505.1 Polaromonas sp.
CCCACGGCCATGAGAGCCGGCATGGTGAGCCAGCCGCCGCGGCCCAGCAGCACCAGCGCCAGCACCACCGACGCCGCGCCCAGCACCGCGTCGCCTTGGATGCGCCGCAGCCCGGCCACGATGAGCGCGATGCCCAGGCCGAGCACCACGCCATGAATCACATCGCGCGACACATGGCGGGCGAGCCAGCGCGCCAGGCCACTCCAGGCGGCGATGAGCCAGAAGACGCCGGTGATCAGTGCGGCCAGTGCGAGCACCGCCGGCATGTTCTGCCCGGCCACCGTGGCGCTGGCCAGGGCCGCTGCACCCACCGCTTTCATGGGCTGCACCGGGAAGGGAATGTCCAGGCGCCAGCCCACCGCCATGAGGCTCAGGCCGAAGGCCAGCAGGATGGACGTGGGGTGCACGCCGGCCAGCACGGTGAAGCCGACCAAAAAGGGCAACAGCGTGCCCAGGTCGCCCAGTGAGCCACCGAGGTCACCACGCCAGGTCGCTTGCGACAGGGAGGGTTGGACGGGCAAGGCTTCTCGGGACTCGGTGGCGAGTGTCATGCGGGGATTTTGCGGCATCGCCTCTGCATACCCGAGCCCTTCGGCCTGATCGACACTGCGCCGACGCCGGCGGGAAATGGCCTTCGAAAGCGTGTGTCTTTGAAGGACAGACCCATGAAACAGAAGGACTTATAAAAAGTCATCGGCCCGATAGCCATTGACTCTTCAAGTTGGTAAGCATGCTACCGAAGAAAACAGGGGTCAGGTGATGCGTGGGCGTCCGACATGCCAGTCGGCAGCATCAACCCGACCGATCACAACCAACTTGGAACACACATGAATTTCAATCGAATGACCGTGGGCAAGCGCCTCTATCTCGGGTTTGGCGCATTGCTCGCGGTCCTGGTCGTGGTGACGCTGGTGGCCATCACCAAGGTGCAGGCGATCAACTCAGCCCTCAAGGTCAACAGCGAGGAGCACGCCGCCATCCAGCGCTATGCGATCAACTTCCGCGGCTCGGCCCACGACCGGGCCATTGCGGCGCGCGATGTGGTGCTCAGCAGCTCGGCTTCTGACCGTCAGCGGGAGGTCGCCACGATTGAACAGCTGGCGCGCTTTTACGCCGCCTCTGCAGGTCCGCTGGAAGCCCTTTTGAAGACGTCGGCAGATGCCGCGGAGCTGCGGGTGCTGTACGGTGCGATCCAGGACATCGAGAAGCAGGCGGTGAACACCACCCAGGCCATCGTGGCCAAGGTGGAAGCGGGTGACACGCAGGGTGCGCAGCTGCAACTCTGGAGCGAGGCCAAGCCGCAGTATGTGGCCTGGCTGGGGGCGATCAACAAGCTCATCGACTTCGAGGAATCGCGCATCCAGGCGCAGAACACGATTGCCATGGGCGAGGCGGGCAGCTTCCTGACGGTGATGCTGGTTGCGCTGGTGGTGGCGCTGCTGTGTGGTCTCGGCCTGGCCTGGGCCATCCCGCGCAGCATCCTGCGGCAGCTTGGCGCCGAACCGATCGAACTCGGCCAGGTCGCTCAGCGCGTGGCCGCGGGTGACCTCAGCGCCGTGGCCGGCGCCGAGCGCGCACCGCAAGGCAGTGTGCTGGCTTCGCTGGGCGCCATGCAGGCCAGCCTGGCCCATGTGGTGGGGCAGGTGCGGCAGGCTTCCGACTCGATCGCCACGGGTTCGGCAGAAATCGCCGTGGGCAATGCCGACTTGTCGCACCGAACCGAGCAGCAGGCTTCGAGTCTGCAGCAGACGTCTGCCTCGATGGCCCAGATGAGCACGGTGGTGCAGGGCAACGCCGACACCGCACGGCAAGCGACTCAACTGGCCACCTCGGCCAGCTCGGCGGCGCAAAAGGGCGGCGAGGTCGTCAGCCAGGTGGTCCTGACGATGGACGACATTGCCCAGAGCTCGCGCAAGATCAGCGACATCATCGGCGTGATCGACGGCATCGCCTTCCAGACCAACATCCTCGCGCTCAACGCTGCCGTGGAAGCCGCCCGCGCGGGCGAGCAGGGCAGGGGGTTTGCCGTGGTGGCCGGTGAGGTGCGCAACCTGGCCAAGCGCAGCGCCGACGCCGCCAAGGAGATCAAGGGTCTGATCGGCACCAGCGTGGAGAAAGTGGAAGCCGGCACGCGGCTGGTGAGCGATGCCGGGACGACGATGGAAGACATCGTCAGCCAGGTTCGCCGGGTGTCGGACCTCATCAGCGAGATCAGCGCGTCCACGCTCGAGCAGACCACCGGCATTGGTCACGTCAGCTCGGCAGTCACGCAACTGGATCAGACCACCCAGCAGAACGCGGCACTGGTTGAAGAAAGCGCCGCAGCTTCGGCCAGCCTGCAGCAGCAGGCTGCGCGGCTGACCAGTGTGGTGGGGACGTTCCGACTGGGTTGATGCTCCGGGTTCAGCGCTCGCCGACGCCCTCGCTCACCGCCCGCCCAGGCTTTCCTTTTCCATCAGCAGGTAGGTGTTGTAGGCGTTCATGCGGTTGGCAAAGCGGAACATGGGCATGGGCTCGAAGCGGCTCCAGTCGGTGGTGATGTAGGCCTCGTCGAACGGCACCAGCTCTTTGGCAGCCTTGCCCATCGTGCTGCGCAAATAGTTGAGGTAGTCGCGCATCACCACCATGTCCTTGCGCGGCTCGGTGGACGCTGCGCCGTGGCCTGGCACCACCACCGCCACGTCAAAGCGCAGCAGACGGTCCAGCGACTGGATCCACTGGTTGCTGTCGGCCTGGCCCACAAACGGCAGGCGCCCGGCGAACATGAGGTCGCCCGCGAACAGCACGCGCTCGCTGGGCACATGGATGGCCAGGTCTTCCGGCGTGTGCGAGGGGCCCACGCGCTCTACTTCAAAGCGCATACCTGAGAGCTCCAGCGTGGTCGAGTCGGTGAGCCAGCGGTCGGCCGGCACCAGCCGGGTGTTGTCGTCCACCCAGGGCGCGAGCTCGCTGCGAGAAGCCACCAGGCGCTGCGCGGCGGTGTCCGAATTCAGGTAGGTGCGCGCGTCCTGCTGCGCCACGATCTGCGCACCCAGTTCCTTGAACACCTGCAGGCCATAGATGTGGTCGGCGTGGTAGTGGGTCACGATCACATGAGTGATCGGCTTGGGCGTGATCTCGGCGATTTTCTGCACCAGCCGGCGCGCCAGCGCGGGCGAGCCCAGCGCGTCGATCACCACCACACCCTGTGGCGCCACCACAAAGCCGGCGTTGCTGATGAAGTTCTGGTTGGCCGGTGAGCCCAACGCCGCCTGGCCTTGCACGTAGTAGCTGTTTGGGCCGACCTTTTTCGGCTGCATGTCGCCCGGGGTCTGCGCCCAGGCGCCCAAGCTCAGCGCAGCGAGGCTCATCGCGAGGGCACGGGCCAGTCCCCGGCGCAGTTTGATGGAGATCGACATCATGGGGCGCTCCTACTCAGGTGTTCAGTGTTTTGCGGGGGCGGTGGTGCGACTGGCGGCATCAAAGCCGCCCTTGGCCTTCCACTCTTCCATGCCGCCTTGCAAGATGCGCAGGTTGTCCCAGCCCGCCACGCGCAGCGCAAAGCCGGCCTGTGCCGACAGCGAGCCGGTGTTGCAGTAAATCAGCACCGGTTGGTCCTTGGGGATGGCATCGCGTTTGGCCAGCACCTGGCGCCAGTCCATGTTGATCGCGCCCGGAATGTGCCCCTTGGCAAACTGCCCGGCATCGCGCGCGTCGATCAATACGAACTTCTTCCAGTCGTCCCTGGGGATCTGCTCGGCAAAGATCACGCCACCCCCGTACTCCACAAACTCCAGGTAGGCCTCCATCTCGTCGATGGCGGCGGTTTTGTTGGCGAGAGCCGTGGTGGGGCCGAGCAGGGCGAGGGTGCTCAGCACCGAGAGGGCCAGGTGGCGGGGATGCATGTTGTCTCCGTTATTTGGAAGTAAATTAGCAAGCACTGATATTGTGAGCCGAATTTGAACAGCCGGGAACCGGTCCAGCGCGGGGCGCTTCAGCCGTAGGCGCAGCGAAAGCCGATGTAGACCGCAAAGAAATCGGCCGGCTTCCAGGCCACCACGTCGGCCTTCATCTGCGAGGCGCCGTACCACCACGAGCCGCCCATGGTGCGGCGCTCGTTGCCTTTCGCGTCGCTCACCCATTCCCACGCGTTGGCGCCCATGTCGTGCAGGCCATTGACGCCAGCCATGGTGTCGCCAGCCGGCGCAGCGCGAGGCCAGCGGTCGGCGTCGCTGGTGTTGGCGCCTTGCGGGCTGTTGCCGGTGGGCCAGGGGTAGGTGGTGCCGCGCTGCCAGGGCTTGGGTGGCGCGGCGCGCTGTTCGGTGAACGCCGCGCTCAGCCACTCGGCGGCCGTGGGCAGGCGTGCACCGGCCCATCGGCAGTAGGCCGCGGCCTCGGCGTGCGTGAGGTGCACGGCTGGCATTTGTGGGGAGGAAGGGGGCGCGCCATCGGGTGTGCGCCAGGTCCAGCCGGGCCTGCGCTGCCAGCCGCCGTCGAACTCAAAACCACCGCCCTCGGCTTCCGCGCGTGTGACGGTGGACGTGGCCTGGGCAAAGCGGGCGAACTGCTCGATGGTGACCTCGGTGCGGTCGATCGCGAATGTGCCCAGTTGGACGCGGTCGGCCGCTGCGGACGGGGCAACAAATGAAGCGGACGAGGCCGCAATGAGGAGCGGTGCACAAGCACGGAGTGGGTGTTTCATGACCCGCTGTGATCCGCTCAGGTGGAAGTGGTTCGCAGTTCGTCGAAGCGGCTGGCGAATTCCTGGCGCAGCTGTTTGCGCACCTTGGCTGCGGCGTGGCGGCGACATTCGTCGGGCGAGACCGGCGCCAGCGGTGGCACCGTCACAGGCTTGCCATCGTCGCCCACCGCCACCATGGTGAAAAAGCAGCTGTTGGCGTGGCGCACCACCTGGTTTCGGATGTTCTCGGTCACGACCTTGATGCCGATCTCCATGGACGAGGTGCCCGTGAAGTTGACCGATGCCATGAAGGTCACCAGTTCGCCCACATGAATGGGCTGGCGGAACATGACCTGGTCCACCGACAGCGTGACCACGTAGCTGCGCGCATAGCGGCTGGCGCAGGCGTAGGCCACCTGGTCGAGCAGCTTGAGGATGGTGCCGCCGTGCACATTGCCCGAGAAGTTGGCCATGTCGGGCGTCATGAGCACCGTCATGGTGAGTTGGTGGGTGGGCAGGTCCATGGTCGGGTTCTCGCACAGGCGCAGCAAGGCGCTGCAGGCGCGCATTGTGCCCGTCTGTGTGTGCTGTCGAACCCGATGCAGCGACCGGTGGCGGGCGGTGTAGGTCCTGTCCTACCGATTTCTGCCCTGACCACCGACAGACCGGCGGGGCACGACGCGGAAAACTGAGGGCATCTGTCCAACAGGAGTAACCGACATGCACGCGATCTCAGAACCTCTGCAGTCCATCTCGACCCACAGCCCGAGTGCTTCGATGCACTGTGGCTGTGTGCCGCCCTTGCGGATCCTTACCGGTGCGCCCGCCAACCTGTTGCTCTCGGCCTTGCCCGCGTGCGACTGGCAACACCTGTCGCAGCACATGGAGCTGGTGGAAATGCCCTTGGGCCAGGTGCTGTACGAATCGGGCAGCGACCAGAACCATGTGTACTTCCCGACCTCGTCTATTGTTTCGCTGCTCAATCTCACCGCCAGTGGCGCCTGCGCTGAATTCGCCACCGTCGGCAACGACGGTGTGGTCGGCGTGCCATTGCTCATGGGCGGCATCTCCACCAACGGCCGTGCGGTCGTGCAGAGCGCTGGCCATGGCTACCGGCTGCCCCGACAGGTCATCAACGACGAAATCAACACCGGCGGTGCGTTGATGCAGCTGCTGCTGCGCTACACCCAGGCCTTGCTGACGCAGGTGGCGCAAACCGCGCTTTGCAACCGCCACCATGCGGTCGAACAGCAGGTCTGCCGATTGATCTTGCTGAACCTGGACCGAGTCCAGGGCAACTGCCTGCAGATGACGCAGGAGCTGCTGGCCACCAAGCTGGGCGTGCGCCGGGAGAGCGTCACGCTGGTGGCCTTGGCGCTGCAGCGCGACGGCCTGATCCGCTATGCGCGGGGTCGCATCGAGGTGCTGGACCGCCAGGGGCTGGAAGAAAGGGCCTGCGAATGTTATGCCGTGGTAAAGCTCGAATGCGACCGGCTGCTGCCCCAGGCGGCACTGGATGCGTCCCGGTTCTGGATGAAGCAGCCCACCGGAGCGCTGACCCGCTGATCCGGAAGGGGAAACCTTTTGTGACAGGTACCCGGTTGAACGCGGTTAGATTGCGTCCATCCAACAGGAGAAACACATGGACAAGTCAATGATCAAGGGCATCGCAGTGGGTGGTCTCGCCATGGTGGTGCTGGGCGCCAGCGGCGTGACGGGCTACAAGGCACTGACGCAGCCCAAGGTGGCCGACGTGGTGGCGGTCAAGGAGATCACGCAGACCGTGACCACGCCGCGCGAGGTGTGTGAAATGGTGGCGGTGCAGCGCACGGCGCCGGTGAAAGACCAGAACCGCATCGCCGGCACGGTGGTGGGTGGCCTGGCCGGTGGCCTGCTGGGCAGCGCGGTGGGCAATGGCACCGGCAAGACCGTGGCCACCCTGGCGGGGGCGGCGGCCGGCGGTTATGCCGGCAACCAGGTGCAGAAGAACATGCAGCAAAAGGACGTGATCACGACCAACGAGCAACGCTGCAGGACCGTGCAGGACAAGTCGCAAAAGCTCGTGGGCTACAACGTGACCTACCGCCTCGACGGCAAGGACGGCACGGTGCGCACCTCCTTCAAACCCGGCGACACGCTGCCGGTCAAGGATGGTCAGGTGGTGACCACGCCACCAGCAGACACCAAGTCTTGAACCAGCGGCCCGAAACGGGCCGTTGTTCTGTGAGCCAATCAGTCGGGCGACACCGGGTGGCCGGCCATCAACTCCAGCGCCTTCACCAGCGCCGAGTGATCCAGATCCCCCATGCCGTGCGCGGCGCAGGCTTGCATGAGCTGCGCGGCATTCGCCGTCTGCGGCAGTGACACGCCGATTTCCTTCGCGCCTTGCAGCGCCAGGTTCAGGTCTTTCTGGTGCAGCTTGATGCGAAAGCCCGGGTTGAACGTGCGCTTGATCATGCGTTCGCCGTGCACTTCCAGAATGCGGCTGGCGGCAAATCCACCCATGAGCGCCTGGCGCACCTTGGCCGGGTCGGCGCCGGCCTTGCTGGCGAACACCAGGGCTTCGCTCACGGCGGCAATGTTCAGCGCCACGATGATCTGGTTGGCCACCTTGGTGGTCTGGCCGTCGCCATTGCCGCCCACGAGCGTGATGTTCTTGCCCATGAGTTCCAGCAGCGGTTTGATGCGCTCGAACACGGCTTCGTCACCGCCGCACATGATGGTGAGCGAGCCGGCCTTGGCGCCCACTTCACCCCCCGAGACCGGCGCGTCGATGTAGTCGGCGCCGAGGTCGTTGATCTTTTTCGCAAAGGTCTTGGTGGCCATGGGGCTGATCGAGCTCATGTCGACCACGACCTTGCCCTTGCTAAGCCCGTGCGCCACGCCGTTCTCCCCGAACAGCACGGCCTCCACGTCGGGCGTGTCCGGCACCATCGTGAACACGACGTCGGCCTCGCGCGCGACAGCGGCGGCGTTGTCGCAGCGCACGGCGCCAGCGGCCCCAATGGCTTCGGGCACCTGGCTGCGCGTGTGCACGAACAGCTGGTGGCCGGCGTTGGCCAAGTGCAGGGCCATGGGTGTGCCCATGATGCCCAGGCCGATGAATCCAATCTTCATGGTGTGTCCTTCTGTTGTACGGGCGGGCTCAGTAGCCGCCTTCGGTTTTGGGAGGCTGTGCGGCGCGCATGGTGGCCACCACCTGCTGCGCTCCGGCGGCCATGAGGCGTGCGTCCGAACTGACGGTCACGAACTGGAAGCCCATGGCGACGCGTTTGAGCGCGGCCTCGGTCGAGCCGTTGTGAATACCGGCGACCAGGCCGTGCGCCTTGGCGCGCGCCAGGATGTGTTCAACCGCCTCTGCCGCCTTGGGGTCGAGGTCGTCAAAGGTGGGCTTGCAGCCGAGTGCGAGCGACAGGTCGGACGGGCCGATGTAGATGGCGTCCAGGCCGGGCACCGAGAGGATCTCTTCCAGGTTCTCCAGCGCCTGCGCGGTCTCGATCATGGCGAAGGTCACGATGGTGTCGTTGGCGTGCGCGGGATAGTCGGCGCCGCCGTAGAGCAGGGCGCGCACCGGGCCGAAGCTGCGCGTGCCGCGCGGGGCGTAGTGGGTGTATGCCACCAGCTTCTGCGCGTCTTCGCGTGTGTTCACCATGGGGCAGATCACACCGTAGGCGCCGGCGTCCAGCGTCTTCATGAGAATGCCGGGCTCCAGCCAGGGCACACGCACCACGGGCACGGTGGCGGTGGTGCTGATGGCCTGCAGCATGGTCACCATGGCCTGGTAGTCGACCACGCCGTGCTGCAGGTCGATGGTCAGCGAGTCCCAGCCCTGGTGGGCCATGGTCTCGGCCGAAAAGCTGTTGGGAATCGCCAGCCAGCCGTTGACGACAGCGCCCCCGGCGGCCCAGATCTCACGCAGGCGGTTGGGTCTCATGCAGTTTCCTTCGGCTGTGTGGGTGTCATCGGTCGAGCGCGGGGCGCTTGGGGTTGAAAGTCCAGTTCGGGATCAGGTACTGCATGGCCATGGCGTCGTCGCGGGAACCCAGGCCGTGTTGCAGGTAGAGCTGGTGGGCTTTCTCGACCTCGGCCATGTCGAGCTCCACGCCCAGGCCCGGCGCCTTGGGCACCTGCACATGCCCGCCCACGATTCTGAGCGGATCTTTCGTGAGGCGCTGGCCGTCCTGCCATATCCAGTGGGTGTCGATGGCCGTGACCTTGCCGGGCGCGGCGGCGGCCACGTGGGTGAACATGGCCAGCGACACGTCGAAGTGGTTGTTGGAATGCGAGCCCCAGGTCAGGCCCCAGTCGCGGCAGGTCTGCGCCACGCGCACGCTGCCAGCCATGGTCCAGAAATGCGGGTCGGCCAGCGGGATGTCGACCGATTGCAGCGAGAGCGCGTGCGTGAGCTGGCGCCAGTCGGTGGCGACCATGTTGGTGGCCGTGGGCAGGCCGGTGGCGCGGCGGAACTCGGCCATCACTTCGCGGCCTGAAAAACCGTCTTCGGCGCCACAGGGGTCTTCGGCGTAGGCGACCACGCCGCGCATGCGCTGGCCCAGCCGGATGGCGTCCTTGAGCAACCAGCCCCCGTTGGGGTCCAGCGTCACGCGCGCGTCGGGAAAACGTTCGTGCAGCGCGGTCACCGCGTCCACCTCTTCGTCGCCGCGCAGCACGCCACCCTTGAGCTTGAAGTCGTTGAAGCCGTAACGCTCGCGCGCCGCATCGGCCAGGCGCACCACGGCCTCAGGCGTCATGGCGGCCTCGTGCCGAAGGCGGCTCCACGCGTTGTCGGCGTCGGGTTCACTGGCGTAAGGCAGGTTGGTCTTGGCCTTGTCGCCCACGAAGAACAGGTAGCCCAGCATCTCCACGGCGTCTCGCTGCTGGCCTTCGCCGAGCAGGGCCGCCACCGGCACCCCCAGGTGCTGGCCCATCAGATCGAGCAGGGCCGACTCCACCGCGGTCACGGCGTGGATGGTGGTGCGCAAATCGAAGGTCTGCAGCCCTCGCCCGCCCGAGTCGCGGTCGGCAAAGCGGGTGTGCAGCTCGCGCAGCAGGCGCTGGTGGTCGCCGATGGACTGGCCCACCACGAGCGCCGCGGCGTCTTCCAGCGTCTGGCGGATCTTCTCGCCGCCGGGCACCTCGCCCACGCCGGTGTGGCCGGCGCTGTCGGTGAGGATGAGCAGGTTGCGGGTGAAGAACGGGGCGTGCGCACCGCTGAGGTTGAGCAGCATGCCGTCACGCCCGGCGACGGGGATGACGCGCAGGGCGGTGACGCGGGGCGTGGCGGAAGTCGGCATGAGATCAGTCGGCCTTGATGTTGCGGGTCTCGATGAGCTTTTTCCAACGCGCGAATTCGGTGGCCTGGAAGGCGGTGAACTGCTCCGGTGTGTTGGCCACGATCTCGAAGCCGAGGTCGAGCAGCTTGGGCTTCACGGTCGGGTCGTTGAGGGTCTCCACGATGGCGGTGTGCAGTTTCGCTTTCACGTCGGCGGGAATGCCCTTGGGTGCGGCCACGGCCTGCCACGAGTTCACGTTGGCGTCCTTGATGCCCAGCTCGTCGAGCGTGGGCACGGTCGGCAGCAGCGGTGAGCGTTTGGCGCTGGTGATCGAGAGCGCGCGCAGCTTGCCGGCGGTGATCTGCGGCATGGCGGTGTTGATGTTCATGAACGACGACTCCACCTGGTTGCCGAGCAGGTCGGTCATCACCGGACCACCGCCCTTGTAGGGCACGTGCACGCCGCTGGTGCCGGTTTGCTGCCAATAGAGTTCGGCCGTGAGGTGGTCGCTGCTGCCGTTGCCCGAAGACGCAAAGGTCATCTTGCCGGGGTTGGCTTTTTGGTAGGCGATCACGTCGGCCATGGTCTTGTGCGGCGAGACGGCAGGGACCACGAGCACGTTGGGCGCCTGCACGGCCACGGTGATGAGGTCAAAGTCCTTGGTGGCGTCGTAGGTCACCTTGGTCAGGTGGGGCGCGATCACGAACGGGCCGAGGGAGGAGACGAAGAGGGTGTGGCCGTCGGGTGCGGATCGGACGACCTGCGCGGCACCGATGGTGCCGGTGGCGCCGGCCTTGTTCTCGACCACAAAGGTGCCGCCGAGTTTTTCCTGCAGCTTGCCTTGCAGGGTGCGGGCGATCAGGTCGGTCGAGCCGCCGGGCGGGAAGGGCACGACGATGGTGACGGTCTTGTCGGGCCAGGCCAGGGCGCCGGTCACGGCCATGGATGCGCCGAGTGCGCACAACAGTTTCTTCATTGCTTGTCTCCTTCTTTGGGTGGGGTCGGCTGGCGTGGCCGCTTCGGTTTGGTACCGGTACCGATGTTTTCCGGGTTGCATGGTACCGGTACCAATTGGTGGCGTCAACGGTTGTTGGTCGGTTGGGGCTGGGTTGTGTGCCTGTACCTCGCGGGCTCGTGAGCGCTTGGCGCTCTGCTCCGCGAATGTCCCCCGGGGCCTGCGGCCCCTCCTCCTTTATTTCGCTGCGCAGAGCGCCAAGCGCTCACGAGCCTGAAGCAGTGCTGGCGTGAGATCTGACGAGTGGCAACGAGGTCATCGGCGGCCACGGGGCACGGCGCAGCGAAATAAAGGAGGAGGGGCCAAAGGCCCCGGAGGACATTCGCGGAGCCGTGCCCCGTGGTCGCCGAGGACCGGACCAGCCGAAGAAAAACACCGGGAGAAAAATCAGGAAGTCTCCCGCTCAACGATGGAGAACCCCACATCCACCACCCGCTGCGCCACCTCGCGCCCCTCGGCCCGATCGATCAGGCTGCGCGCCGCCAGGCGGCCGATCTCCACACCGTTGATGTGCACCGTGCTGAGTGCAGGCGCCATGTCGGCGGCGAACGGCACGTCGCCGAAGCCCAGGACCGTCAGCTGCCCGGGGACCTCGATGCCGCGCACCCGCGCCTCGGTCAACACGCCCAGGGCCAACAGGTCCGAGCTGCAGAACACGGCGTCCACGTCGGGCGCTTGCGCCAGCAACTGACCCAGCGCATTGCGCCCGCTCTGCAAGGAGCGCGAGGCACCCACATTGACCACGGTCACAGGCGCCAGACCGGCGCGCACCACCGCTTCGTTGAACGCGCTGGCGCGGCGGTCGGCACGCTCGTCTTCGGCGCGGATCAAGGCCAGCCTGCGGCGGCCTTTGGTGATCAGAAAACGCGCCACCTCGCGCCCGATGTCAGCGTGTGAAAAGCCCACCAGCATGTCGATCGGGGTGGGCGTGAGGTCCCAGGTTTCGACCACCGGAATGCCCGAGGCCATGAGCCGCGTTCGGCCCAGACCCGGGTGCAGGATGCCGGTGAGGAAGATGCCGTCAGGGCGGCGGCCGATGATGGCTTCGAGCAGCGACTCCTCGCGGCTGGCCGAGTAACCCGACTGCCCCAGCATCAGCTGGTAACCCGCGTCGAACAGCGTGTCGTTGAGCGCCTCGATGGTCGGCATGAAGACCGACATCACCGTGCTCGGCACCACCGCCGCAATCAGGCGGCTGCGCGAAGATGCTAGCCCACCGGCCATGCGGTTGGGCACATAGCCGGTTTTCTGCACGGCATCGAGCACCTTCTGGCGCACGTCCACCGACACCTGTTCCGGCGTGTTGAGCACGCGCGAGGCGGTGATGGGCGCCACGCCGGCGAGCTTGGCCACGTCGCGCAGGGTGATGGCGCCGCTGCCTCGCCGCGCGCGACGGGAGTTGTCGGTTTCTTTCATTTGAGGCTTAATCGGAGCTTGAAATGGTACCGGTACCAAATGCATGACGATCGTATGCCGAAATGGCCACCGACGCACGCTGAACCCAGCAATCTTAGGAGACAGGGATGTCACAAGCCCTCCAAACACCTCTTGCAGCGCCCCCGGCGGCACGCATCCTCGCGCCGCTGACCATCCGCATGCACGCCAGCGACAACGTGGCCATCGTTGCCAACGACGGTGGCTTGCCCGCCGGCACCGCACTGCCTGGCGGCCTGGTGCTGCGCGACAAGGTGCCGCAAGGCCACAAGGTGGCGTTGGTCGATCTGCCGCAGGGCGCGGTGGTGCTGCGCTACGGCGTGCCCATTGGCCATGCGCTGGCCGACATCGCCGCCGGCAGCTGGGTGCACGAGCGCCTGCTGCAGATGCCCGATGCACGGGGTCTGGAGAACCTTCCGATGGCGACCGTGAAGGCCGAGCCGCTGCCGCCGCTGGAGGGTTACACCTTCGAGGGCTACCGCAACGCGGACGGCTCGGTCGGCACGCGCAACATCCTCGCCATCACCCAGACCGTGCAGTGCGTGGCCGGCGTCACCAGCTTCGCGGTGCAGCGCATCAAGGCCGAACTGCTGTCGCGTTTTCCCAACGTGGACGACGTGGTGGCACTCGAACACGGCTACGGCTGCGGCGTGGCCATCGACGCGCCCGACGCGATCATTCCCATCCGCACGCTGCGCCACATCAGCCTGAACCCCAACTTCGGCGGCGAGGTGATGGTGGTGAGCCTGGGCTGCGAGAAGCTGCAGCCCGAGCGGTTACTGCCGCCGGGCAGCATCCCCATTGCTGATCAGCGCGGCGCAGCGCCCGACCTGGACGTGATTTGTCTTCAAGACGATGCCCACGTGGGCTTCATGAGCATGGTCGACTCCATCGTTCGCCAGGCCGAAGAACACCTGCAGCGCCTGAACGCGCGTCGCCGCGAAACGGTGCCCGCCAGTGAACTCGTGGTGGGCGTGCAGTGCGGCGGCAGCGACGCGTTCAGCGGCGTCACCGCCAACCCCGCTGTGGGTTTCTGCACCGACCTGCTGGTGCGCGCCGGCGCCAGCGTCATGTTTTCCGAGACCACCGAGGTGCGCGACGGCATTGCCCAGCTCACCGCGCGCGCCACCACGCCCGAGGTGGCTCAGGCCATGGTGCGCGAGATGGCCTGGTATGACGCTTACCTGCAGCGCGGCAGCGTGGACCGCAGCGCCAACACCACGCCCGGCAACAAGAAGGGCGGGCTGTCCAACATCGTCGAGAAGGCCATGGGCTCGATCGTGAAGTCGGGCAGTGCGCCGATTGCCAACGTGCTCGCGCCCGGCGAGAAGCTGAAAGCCAAGGGCCTGACCTACGCCGCCACGCCCGCGAGCGATTTCATCTGCGGCACGCTGCAGCTGGCCGCCGGCATGAACCTGCACGTGTTCACCACCGGGCGCGGCACGCCGTATGGCCTGGCCGCCGTGCCGGTGATCAAGGTCGCCACGCGCAGCGACCTGGCGCGGCGCTGGCATGACCTCATGGACATCAACGCCGGCACAATCGCCGACGGCTCGGCCAGCATCGAGGACGTGGGCTGGGAGATGTTCCACCTCATGCTCGATGTGGCCAGCGGCCGCAAGAAGACCTGGGCCGAGCACTGGAAGCTGCACAACGCCCTGGTGCTGTTCAACCCCGCGCCGGTCACCTGACCTTCACGGCCTGGCCGTCGGTGATGGTGCTGCCCGGGTAGAGCAACACGCGATCCCCTTCGCGCAAGCCGCCGTTTTCCGAAGCGATCCAGGCCACGTCGGCGTTGCGCTCGCGCAGCGTCACGGCGCGGGCCACGGCGCGTTTCCCTTCGACCACGAACACCCGCCACGCCGCGCCGTCGCGCACCAGGGCGGCGCTGGGCACGAGCAGGGCGCTTTCCTGCGCCGAGACGGTGATGCGCGCGTCGACCCGAAAGCCATCGCCCAGCCGCTGCGTCCCTGGTGCGGAGGTGTCCAGGTCCACGATCACGTTCACCCGCTGTTCCTCGATGCCCAGGGCCGACACCTTGGTGAAGGCCACGGGCTCGATGCGCACCACATGGCCCGGCAGCGCGGGTGCGCCGGTGGTGAGCGTGAGGCTCACGGGCGCACCCGGCGTGATCTGCTGCACTTCGCTGGAGAGCACGTCGACCACGGCTTCCACCGCCGCGATGTCGCCGATCTCCAGCAGATGCTGGCCCGCGGTCACGGGGGAGGCGCTGTCCAGGTGCAGTTTGATCACCTGGCCGTTGACCGGACTCTTGAGCGTCCAAAGCCCTTCCACGCGAGCACCCGCGCCTGGCTCCGAGCGCGCCAGCGCGGCTTGTGCTTCGGCCAGCGCGAACTCGGCTGCGCGCACTTCGGCGCGCCCGGCGTCCAGCGCCTGCTGCGCCGAGCGACGGGCCAGCACGGCCGCATCGCGCGCCGAGGGCGCAATGAAGTTCTCGCGCGCGAGTTTCTGCGCCCGCTCGGCTTCCAGGCTGGCCTGGGCCAGCGCGGTGTCCAGGCGCTGCAGCTGTGCGTTGGTGGCGCGGCGCGCCGCGTCGGCACTGCCCACGCGCTGCTGCAACACCAGCCGCGTGCGGGCGTCGATCATCTGCGGTGCCACCGGGGTCAGCGTGGCCACCACGTCGCCCGCGCGCACGGCGTCGCCCACCTTGAGCGTGGGCCGCGCGAGTTCGGCCTGGGTGGGCGCCGAGATCAGGTAGCGGTGCTTCAGGCGCAACTGGCCGTCTTCTTCGATCGCCTGCTCAAAGCGGCCGGTGGTGACCGGCGCCACCTCCACGAGCAGGGGGCGTGGCTGGAAGGCCCACCAGGCGAGGGCGCTGACCAGCAGGGCAGCGATCACCCAGGGTGCCCAGCGGCGCCAGCGGTTGTTGTGATTCAGGGTGTTCATTCGCGGACTTTCAAAACAGCGACCAGGTCGAGCCGGTCGATCTGGCGGCGCACCAGCAAGGCGCTCACCACTCCGGCGGCCAGCACGATGAGTGCGGCCCAGGCGTAGGTGGCGGGTTCGATCACCACCGGGAAATCGATGTTGTCGGAGGACATGAGGCGCATGAGCAGCGAGGCCAGCGCCCAGCCCGCCACCGCGCCCAGCGGCAGGGCCAGCAGCAGCTCGGCCCCGAGCTCGCCCAGCAGGAGCACCGAGACTTCGGCGCGCGTCATCCCCAGCACGCGCAGGCTGGCGAGTTCCCAGGCCCGTTCCGAGAGCGTGATGCGCGCGGCGTTGTAAACAATGCCCACCGCCATGGCCACGGCGAACAGCGTGAGGATGGTGCTGAACACGCCCATGTTGCGCGAGGTGGTCTCGTTGAAGCTGGCCATGGAGCCCGCCTTGTCGAACACCGAGTTGATCACCGGTGCGCGTTTGACCGCTGCCCAGAATGCCGTCATGGCCATCGGGTCCACCCTCAACGCGGCCTCGGCCACGCCGGAACCGTCGCGCGCCAATGCATTCATGGCGTCCAGGTTCATGAATGCCTGCTTGCCCATCATGGTGTGAACGACGTCCACCACCTGCACCGTGGTGCGGCGCTGGTGCCACAGGCGGAACTCGACTTCCACGCGGTCGCCCACGCGCGCACCCACCGCGTCGGCCAGCAGCGCCGACATCACCAGGCCGCTGGCGGGCAGGGCGACATGGCCCCGCGCATCGTCCACCGCGCGCAGCAGTTGCGCACCGTCGATCAGGCCGGTGAGCGCGGCGTCTTCGCTGCGGCCGAGCTTGCGCACCCGCACCGGCTCGCTGCGGTAGGGCTCGGCGCTCATCACGCCGGGCAGGCGCTGCAGGTCCTGCACCACCGAGAGCGGCACCGGGCGGTGAAAGCTCACCAGCACATCGCCCTGCTGCACCTGGCGGAACTGCACGTCGACGATGTGGGCGATGGCGTCCAGCCAGAACGCGCCCGAGATCTGCAGCGCCACCGACATCGCGATGCCGGTCACGGTGAAGGCCGCGCGCAGCGGGCGGCGTTCAAAGTTGCGGATCACCATGAGAGCGCCGGTGCTCACGCGCCGGCCCAGCCCGAGCCGCTCGATCAGCGTCTGCCGGTAGCTGGGTGGGGCCGGGGGCTGCATGGCCTGCGCGGGCCGCAGGTTCACCACGGTGCGGATCGCCGTCCAGGTACCCGCCGCCGCCGCGGCGAACGCCAGCGCCGTGGAGGCCGCCACCAGCCACGGGGTGGTGACGTAGGCGAGGTGATTGAAGCGGAACACCTCGTCGTACAGACCCAGCATCAGCTGCCCGATGACCAGACTCAGGCCCAGCCCCGCCACCACGCCCAGGCCGGCGATCACCATGGAGAGCTTGATGTAGTGCCAGGCGATGGCACCGTCGCTGTAGCCCAGCGCCTTGAGCGCGGCGATCTGGCTGCGCTGCGTGGCCACCTGGCGACTGATCACCACGTTGAGGATGAACATGGCGACCGCCAGAAAGATGGACGGCAGCACCGTGCCCATGACCTTGAGCTGCGAGAGCTCGTCGGCCACGATCTTGGCCGAGAGCTGCTTGTCGCGGCCCACCGCGCCCAGCGTGCCGTAGGCGTCGAGCAGGCGGTCCGCCTGTTCGATCACGGCGGGACTGGATGCGCTGGCGTCCAGCCGAAGCGAGGCCTGGTTGAACGCTCCCTGCAGGTCGAAGGCGTGCGCCATGCGCTCGCTGTCGATCCACCAGATGCCGAAGGTCTGGTCGTCGGGTGCGCCGCCGCGCGAGGCGAACACGTATTCGGGCGAAATGGCGGTGCCCACCAGATGCACCGGCTCCAGCCGGCCGTTGAGGATGGCGTTGACGCGGTCGCCGGCCTTGAGGCCACGCGCTGCCGCAAACCGGTCGCTCACGACCGCTTCGAGTGCGCGCCCGCGCTCGGGCCAGCGGCCGCTGCGCAAGGTGAGCGCGTTCAGCCCCTGGCGCTGGGCGTGCACGCGGGCCATGTCCAGGCCGATGAATCGGCCGGTCACTGGCGCCTGTGCCTCGGGCAGCGCGATCTGGGCGTCCATCACCACGTCGAGCTTGACCTCGGCCACGCCGGGGATGGCGGCCAGGCGCGCGCCCAGTTGCACCGGCGCGCGCTTGACGCTGGCAAACACGTCGGCGAGGCGGTTGTCGCGGTAGAAGCTGTCGCGCGAACCCTTGAGCGACTCGTGCACCGAGAACATGCCCACGAAACCGGCCACACCGATGGCCACCACCACCGCGATGGTGACCACCTGCGCGCGCAGGCGCTGGAGGTCGCGCCAGAGCTTGGTGTCCAGGGCTTTCATGGTGGCCTCACCACTTCAGGGTGGACGCGGCCACCTTGTGTGTGTTGATCCGTGCGTCGGTGATGCGCCCATCGGCCAGGCGCAACACGCGGTCGGCCATGTCGGCAATCGGCGCGTTGTGCGTGATCACCACGGTGGTGGTGCCCAGCGTGCGGTTCACGTGTTCGATGGCCTGCAGCACCATCACGCCGGTGGCGCAGTCCAGCGCGCCGGTGGGCTCGTCGCACAGCAGCACCGCCGGCCGCTTGGCGATGGCTCGCGCAATGGCTACCCGCTGCTGCTCGCCGCCGGAGAGCTGCGACACGAAGTGGTTCATGCGCTCGCCCAGACCCACCAGGGCCAGCGCTTCCTGGGGCGGCATGGGGTCGTCGGCCAGGTCGGTGACCAGGGCCACGTTTTCCAGCGCGGTGAGGCTGGGGATGAGGTTGTAGAACTGGAACACGAAGCCCACGTGCTCGCGCCGGTAGCGGGTCAGCTCGGCATCAGAGGCGCCGGTGAGCTCGTGCGACTCGCCCGCGTGCACCCAGCGCGCGGTGCCGGCACTGGCGCTGTCCAGGCCGCCGAGGATGTTGAGCAGGGTCGACTTGCCGCTGCCCGAGGCGCCGAGCAACACCACGAACTCACCGCGCACGATGGTCAGGTCGACCCCGCGCAGTGCGTGCACGGCGGTGGCGCCTTCGCCGTAGACCTTGGTGAGACCCTGGGCGATGAAGACGGGTTCGGCATCGGGTGGTGCGGCGTTCATCGGTGGGGTGGGGCGAAAAATGCCTGCACCCATTCGACCACCCGGCACCCCATTCAACCTTGACGCGGGTCAAGTCATGGGCGTTGACTTAGACTCCCGCCTCCCCCTGGGTCCCTCATGTCCGCTGCCACCACCTCCACCCCTTCCCACGGCCCGCTGATCGCCAACCTGATCGCGCAGCTGGCCTTTGGCCTGCTGGCCATGACCATCTGCCTGCCGTCCATGCAGGAGTGGGGCGCCATCTTCGGGTCCGACCAGGCGAGCGTGCAGCTCACTTTCAGCGGTTTTGTGGTCGCCTATGGCAGCTTGCAGCTGCTCTACGGCCCTTGGTCCGACCGGCTCGGGCGCAAGAAGGTGCTGATGTTCGGCGTGGCGCTGGCCGGGCTGGGCTCGGTGCTGGCGGCCCTGTCACCGAGCCTGGCGTGGCTCACGGCCGCCCGCGTGCTCCAGGGCGCGGGCTGCGCGGCCGGCATGGTGGTTGGCCGCGCCATGGTGCAAGACCTCTTCACCGGCGCCGAGCGCACGCGTGTGATGGCCTACGTGGGCATGGCCATGGGTTTGATTCCGCCCACGGCCACCATCCTGGGCGGGCAGATCCATGTGCGCCTGGGCTGGGAGGCCAACTTCGTGCTCATCGCCGTGCTGGCCGTGGTGCTGCTGGTGGCTGCGTGGAAAGGTTTGCCCGACCACCCACCGTCAACCACCGTGCAGCCCCACTGGCTGGGCGCCATGCTGGCGTCCTACGCCCGGCTGGCCCGTGAGCCCTCGTTCCTGCTGTATGTGCTCATCCTCGCCATGGCCACCGCCACCTTCTATGCCTTCCTGGCGGGTGCGCCCATCGTGCTCGGCAGCTATGGCGTGGGGCCGGCGGGCATCGGGTACTACATCATGGTGGTGCCCCTGTCCTACATCGTGGGCAACTTCCTCACCACCCGCCTGGTGCACCGCACGGGTGATCGCGCCATGATGATGGCGGGTCAGCTGTTTTCGGTGGGCGGCATCGTGCTCATGCTCGTGCTGGCGCTGGCCAACGTGGACACTCCGCTGGCTTTCGCCTTGCCGCTCATGTTGCTGGGTCTGGGCAACGGTTTCCTGGTGCCCCCGGCCCTCACCGGCACGGTCGGGCTGCTGCCGGCGCTGGCCGGCTCGGCCGCCGCGGTGGCGGGTGTGGCGCAGCAGTTCATGGGCGCGCTGGGCGGCTACGCCGTGGGCCTCGTGCCCCACGACGGCGCGGTGAACCTGGGCTGGCTGATGCTGGTTCTGTGCAGTGCTGGGCTGGTGGCGCAGGTGTTGCTGAGCCGCCGTCCCGGTGCCAAACCCGCGCCGGTGCGTTCAGACCCGCTCCCCTAGAGCAGCGTGCCCTGGGCGCCCGCCCCGCGATCGGGTGACGCCAGCAACGCATCGGTGGAGCGGGCATCCGACAGATCAAACACCTCGGTCGCCTGGGGCCGCACCAGCTCAATGGCATCGGCCTGTGCCCCGTGCAGCCATGTGTGCCAGTCCATCGGATCGATGTGGGCCACAGCGCGCTTGTCCTGCTGGTCGGGCGGTAACTTCGGGTCGGGTTTGTGCAGCCGGCCCAGCAGCGGGTGGCCGTCGCAGTTGCAGGTGATCATGGTGAAGTTGGGCACCAGCTCGCCTGTTTGCGGATCGGTCCACTCAGACCACAGGCCCGCCAGCGCCCAGGGTGCACCGTCGGCGCGGCGCAGGCGCCACCAGATGTTCTTGCCGGTTTCCCAGTTCGGCTCCTGGTACCAGTCCGCCAGGATCAGGCAGCGTTGCCCTTGCATCCAGGGCTGGCGGTAGGTCACCCGTTCATGGATGCCTTCGATGCGGGCGTTGTTGGTGAGCACGGCGCGCGAGGCGGGACGCCGCGTGGCGCTGCCGGCGCGGATCATGCCCCATTGCCCCAGTCGCCCGACCAGCTGGGCCGACTCCCCCGCAACACCCGGCCTCACCATCAGCCCGGTCTGGAACGGCCCCACCGTGCCTGCCACGAAGTCTTCGACATCGACGCTCAGGCCCACGCTGCCGAGGTAGCGCTCGGCCGTGCCTTTGGGGGTCATGTTGTAGAGGTTGCACATGGCGGGCGTCAATGCTTTGTGTGATGGCGAACAGACCGGGAGCGCAGCGGGTGATCAGATCGCCTTCAGGCAGAAACCGATGCACCTCGCCGAGGGCCGGCAGGCCTCAGGAGAAAACCATGTACATCGGCGGCGGCGCTCTGTTGCTCATCATCATTCTGTTCCTTGTGTTCCGTTGAACCCTTGCTGCGAAGACTCAGCCCTTTTGGTGCGGGTCTTCGCGCCTCTGTGCGTACCAGAGGTCCAGTCCCCGGCGTTGCTTCACCGCACCGAGGCCACCGCGAAACAGGTGGCCGAACAGCGTGAGCATTTCCCGCGCTGAATGCGTGCGCAGCTTGCGCCCCGAGCTCAACACTGGCTCACGCAGAATCACGAACTTCCCTTGCTGCTTGAGCGCTTGGCTCAGCCGAAGCTCCTCGGCCGCAAAGTAGGCCTCGTCGAACCCACCCACGGCTTCGAACGCGTCGCGCGTGCAGAAAAGAAAGCAGCCAGCCGCCAGGCGACTGACCTGCAGCAGCTTCACCACCACCGGCACCAACACCCGGGCGTACAGCGGCATGGCGCCTTCAAAGCGCACGACGGCGCCGCCGCCCACCGCACCGCCGTGCAAGGCCTGCAAGGCCAGACGAACCAGCGCTTCGTGCACCTGCGTGTCGGCATCGACAAAGATGAACACATCGCCCCGCGCGGCGCGCGCACCGGCGTTGCGCGTCGCCGCGATCTGCCGGTGCGCCACCGGCACCACCTGAGCGCCGTGCTCACGGCCGATGTCGGCAGTGCGGTCGGTGGAGCCGTCGTCCACCACGATCACCTCGCACGCCTCGTCCAGTGCCTGCGCCACGGCGTTGATGGCCAGCAGGGTGGTGCCCAGCAGGCGCTCTTCGTTGTAGGCCGGCACGATGAAGGAGATCATGAGGCGCAGGTTAGCGGCGGGCCAGCGACTTCGCCGACGCGGGGGCATTGGGACTGGCGGTGAACACGTGTGACAACGGTGGCGGCCGGAACGGTGCAACATGGCGGCGCCCCGTCACCATCCAGCAGGCCCCATCCGATGACCACCCAGTTCCAGGTTCGCAAGGACCAGATGGCCACCACCCGCGTGGTGCAACTGCCCGACGCACCGCTGGCCGAAGGCGAGATCCGCGTGCGCGTCGAGCACTTCGCCTACACCTCCAACAACATCACCTACGCCGCGTTTGGCGACGCGATGAACTACTGGCAGTTCTTCCCGGTGGCTCCCTTGGCCGACGACGTTGCCGCCTGGGGTGTGGTGCCGGTGTGGGGCTTTGGCGTGGTGGAGCAGACGCAGTGCCCCGGCGTGGCCGTGGGCGAGCGGCTGTACGGCTACTGGCCCATGGCCTCACACGCGGTGCTCACGCCCACGCGCATGTCACCCGAAGGTTTCTTTGACGGCGCACCCCACCGCGCCGCGCTGCACCCGGTCTACAACCACTACTTGCGCTGCGCGGTGGACCCGATGCACGAAGGGACCCCCGAGCCGTTGCAGGCCTTGCTGCGCCCGCTCTTCCTCACCGCCTGGCTGATCGACGACTTTCTGGCCGACAAAGGCTTCTTTGGCACCACCCAAGAGGGGCGGCGCGGCGTGATGCTGCTCTCGTCGGCGAGCAGCAAGACCGCGTACGCCACCGCGGCCCAGCTGGCAAAACGGGCCGAGGTCGAGGTGGTCGGCCTCACCTCGCCGGGCAACGTGGCGTTTTGCGAAAGCCTGGGCGTGTACAGCCGCGTGCTCACTTACGACCAGCTGGCGCAACTGCCGGCCGACACACCCTGCGTGTACGTGGACTTTGCCGGCAACGGCGCGTTACGCAAGTCCATCCACAGCCGCTTCACCGCGCTGGCTTACAGCTGTTCCATCGGCGGCACCCACGTGGACCAGCTCGCCGGTGGGCGCGACCTGGCTGGGCCGCGCCCGGTGCTGTTCTTTGCGCCGGCGCAGGCCAAGAAGCGCCACGGCGACTGGGGTGCGGCCGGTTTCAACGAGCGCATGGCGAAGGCCTGGCATGCCTTCATCGCTCAGGTGAACCACCCCGCAGCGCCCTGGCTGGTGGTGCAACACCACAGCGGCCCCGAGGCCGTGCAGGCCGCGCATGAGCTGGTCCTGAGCGGGCGGGGCGACGCGCGCGTGGGGCACATGCTGTCGCTGTCCTGAGCGTGTGCCCCGGGGGGCGTGACTTTGCGCACAGAGACTGTGCCCTACGCTGTGGATAACCAGGTGGACAACCGCCACAACCCGCTGCCCGCCTCGCTCTGCGGGACGTGCTTAAAAATCAGGCGTTGGCGGTGGCCTCAGTACAGCCGCACGGCCACATCAAAATGCCAGGTGCGGCGGATCTCGACCACGTCGTACTGGCGGGCCAGGGCGGGTGGAAACGCCGGGTAGCTCGCCTGGCTGCGCACGATGCGCTCGATGCCCTCGTCGATGGCCGCCACGCCGCTGGAACTCACGAAGGTCACGTTCTCCACCGACCCGTCGCTGCGAATCGCCACCGTCACCACCGGCTGGGTGTGGGGCTGTTTGGCCGCTTCGCGAACCAGCTCGATGGTCATGTTCATCTGGATCTTGCGGGCCCAGGCCTCGGCGTACAGGATGAGATCGGTGTTGGGATCCGATCGGCCAAAGAGGCGGGCCCGGCGCGCGGTGCTCAGGGAGTAGGGCAACTGGTTGGCGGCCTTGGCCGCGGCGTCACGCCGGTCGGCTTCTTCGTTGAGCTGCCGGCCGATGGCCCGCAAGCGTTCCTCGCGCCTGGCTTCGTCCGCCTGCCGCTCGGCTTGCAATCGCGCGGCTTCGGTGGGTGCCGCTGGCTGAGCAGCCGCTGCAGCTTGCTCCGCCGCCCGCTGCGCAGCGGCCTGACGTTCACCCTCCAGGCGCTGCGCCTCCTGCCGTGAGGCTTGGGCCTGGGCTTGAGCTTGAGCTTGAGCTTGAGCTTGAGCTTGGGCCTGGGCTTGGGCTTGGGCTTGGGCTTGGGCTTGGGCCTGGGCGGCTTGCTGCCGAGCCGCTTCCTGCTGGGCGGCGGCCTGGCGCTCGGCTTCAGCGCGTGCGGCTTGTTCGCGAGCAGCCTGCTGTTGGGCCGCCGCTTGCTGGGCGGCCGCCGCGCGTTCTGCTTCCAGCCGCGTGGCTTCGGCTTGCGCCGCCTGTTGCCGCGCGGCTTCCTGCTGGGCGGCTGCCCGGCGTTCGGCTTCGGCGCGAGCGGCCTGTTGTTGTGCTGCCGCTTGTTGTGCCGCAGCCAGTTGTGCCGCGGCCTGGCGTTCGGCCTCCCGGCGCTCAGCCGCTTCGCGCTCTGCGGCCTGTTGAGCCCTGGCCTGCTGGGCCGCCGCTTCGCGTTCTGCCTCCAGTCGCCGTGCGGCTTCCGTACGCGCCGCCTGCTGCCTGGCCGCTTCCTGCTGCGCGGTGGCCTGCTGCGCCAAGGCCTCGCGCTCGGCTTCGGCCTGGCGGGTGGCTGCGGCCTGCGCTGCTTGCTGTGCCGCCGCCAGGCGCTCGGCCTCCAGCTGCCGTTCTGCGTCCACCTCGGCCGCTTTGCGCCGCGCCGCACCCTGGCGTTCAACTTCGAGGCGCGCGGTTTCCGCCTGCGCAGCTTCCTGGCGCGCCGCCTCTTGCAGGGCCGCCTGGCGCTCGGCTTCCGCGCGCGTGGCCTCGACCTGTGCCAATGCCTGTCGCGCGGTCGCCTCGCGTGCGGCTTGCTCTTGCTCCACGTTCAACCGCGCGGCCTCAGCCCGCGCAGCCGCTTGTTGGGTGGCCTCCTCTTGTGCCGCAGCCAGCCTTGCGGCTTCTTGTCGGGCTGCCTCCAGGCGTTCCGTTTCCAGTTGTTGAGCTTCTTGGGCTGTGCGCTCGCGCAAGACAGCCACGGCCGTGGGTGCTGCTGCGGGTGCTGTGGGTGGTGCGCTGGGAACCACCACCGGCTCGGGCGGCGGCGGAGCCGCAGGCGCAGCGGCCTCAGTGGCCTCAGCAGCAGGATCGCCTGGCGCAGGCGAGGGGGCTGCTGCCGACGCACTGGCGATGGGAAGCGGCTCGGGGCTGGGCACAGGGGGCGTGGCGGGAGGGAGGGCCGGGCGCGCCGCTGTCGCCGGCGTTGATGACGGGGGCAAGGGCGGTGCCTTGGGTGTGGCCGGTGCCATGGCCGGCTCGGCCGCCGGGCCCTGCGCTGGCGCCAGCACGATGCGCAAATCGGGCACCTCGATCCGCCGGTCCTGCCAGGGGAAACCCAGACCTGGCAGCCCGGCGCCCTGGCCGCCGTAGGTCAGGCTCAGCAGCAGCGCATGGAACAGCAATGACACCAGCAGCGCCACCCTCATGCGCCGGCGCTCGGCGATCGGGCGCGCTGGAAGAATGTGTGGGGGCTGCATCCGGTGGATTGTCGTATCCAAACCGGCGGGGTCGTCGACGGCTTCCCGCCGATCCACGCTCTGCGCCGGCGTTGCGTGCCCGACCATGGCGGCCCTGCGTCAGAAGACCAGGATTTCGACGCGCCGGTTCTTGGGGTCCGAGGCTCGCAAGCCTGTGGTGGTCAGGGGCTTGGTGTCGCCGAAGAACTGCAGGTCGATGTCCTTGAGGGTGGGGTCGCTGGCGCGGAGCAGGTCGGCCGCGGCCTCGGCCCGGTCGGCGGACAGTTTGAGGTTCCACTCATGGCTGCCGGTCGCATCGGCATGACCAAACACCGTGATGCTGGCGGGCCTGCGCGCGCGCACCGCCCGCAGCATGGCCGGCACCAGGGCTTTGGACTCGTCGGTCAGCTCGGTCTTGTCCAGCAGGAAGTGCAGCACAAAGATCCTGGGCGCCAGCGGATTCGCCTTGAGCAGGTCGCCATAGGCGCCGTTGACCGTGTCGCGGCCCAGCGTCCTGGCCTGAGACGGTTCAGCGCTGCTGCCATTGACGGTTGTGTAGCTGAAGGCCCTGTCCAGGCGCTGCGTCCCCGACCCCGACTCGACCGCCACCGCACCCACCGTGCTGTCCTCTTCGGGCAGCAGAACGACGGTGGTTCTGGTGCTGGTCGGTGTCGCGCATCCAGCGAGAAAGGCGCCGGTGATCAGCAGCAGCGCCGCCAGCCGGACCCGGCGGGTCTGTGATGGCGCCATGGGGCTCAGTCCGCCTCGATGATGAAGCGCGTGCCTCGAACACCGATGGTCGCCGTGGGCGTGGCCACCTTCACCGACTCCGGTGACAGCTTGGCGATCATTCCCGATGAATACACCGCTGCTCCCTTGGCGAGGTAGACGAAGAACCCGAATTTCGACTGCTTGGGTTCAAAGGCGTAGTCGCGAACCTGGATGTCGGTGGACGGCCCGACGGTCAACTGCGTGCCGTCCTTGAACACGATGCCCGCCGAGGAGCCGGTGCCGGAGACGATGCGGTCCGAGACGAACAAGGTCGAGCCGGACACCGCGTCCAGCGTGGTGCCGTTGCGGGTGATGCCGATCTCGCCAGAGACGTTCTTGAACGTGGCGACCTGCTCGCCGTTGGCGTGGGCCGATCCGACAAATCCCAACGGTCCCACCAGTGTCAGCAGCGAGGCAAAGATCAAGCGCTTCATCGGGTTCTCCTTGTGTGTGCCCCGGCGCATCCTGGGCTGCGGCCGACATTAAGGACCGGCTGGCCGCCTGTATGTTCGTTGCCGCGCATATCCCCGCCTGAGCGTCTCTTTCAGGTGAAGACCGTGATGAATGTCCGCTTCAGTCGGGCTGGCTCAGCTGGTTGCCCCAGCCCTCCACCGTTTCCTTGATCAAACGAGCCACGATCTTGCTGGCCGCCGTGAGCTGCCCCTGCTTGGGCAGGGACAGCGTCACGTGGCGGCGGCAGTCGGGGTTGACGATGCGGGCCGCCTGCAGGCGGCCCGAACGCAGCTCGTCCGCAATCGAGAACGGGCCGAGCAGCGAATACAGGTGGTCGGTGTGGGCCACCAACTCCTTCTGCACACGCAGCGAGTCGGCTTCCACCTCGGCTTGCAGGGTGAAGCCCTTGCCGCGCGCGGTCTCATCCAGCACCGAGCGCCAGTGCGCGGGCCGGCGCGGCAGCACCAGGCGCAGGCCTTCGAGTTTGTGGAAGTCGACTGTCTCGCCCCGGGTGAGGGGGTCGCCCACGCGCGACACGAGGTAGGTGCCCACCGTGGCCAGCAGGTGCTCGTCGGGGCTGGCCGGCTTCTGGTAGCGAAACAGCACGGCCATGTCCACGCTGGCGGTGTCGAGCAGGGCGTCCAGCTCACCACCCTGGCCCTCGCGGATGTTGAGCTTGATCTTCGGGAAATCCGCCGTCAGCCGCTGGTGGAGCCGGGTCATCAGCGGGTGCGCGGCCGAGGGCAGGATGCCGAGCTTGACCTCACCCATCGGCTCGCCGGCATCGGTGCGGATGGCGGCGAGCAACTGGTCCGTGTCGCGCAGCCAGTTGCGCACCCGGGTTTCGATGTGCTGGCCCAGATCGGTGAGCACCACGCCCCGCCCGGTGCGCCGGAACAGGGCGCCGCCACAGGCCGATTCCAAGTCGCTGATCTGTCGGCTGATGTGCGACTGCACTGTCTGGCGCTGCGCCGCCACCTTGGTGAAGCTGCCGAGTTCGGCCACTTCGAGAAAGAGCCGGAAGTCGTTCGGGTTCATGGGTTCTCCTGCGGTTCTGATATGCCTGATATGGCATGTCTGAAATCTCAGTTTGCATTCTATTCAGATGCCTGGTGCCTCCCTAGACTCCACCTCCATCACAACGAGACCCACCGGAGAAGCACCCCATGCGCTACGCAAGCTTTCAAGTCAATGGCCAGGCCACCTACGGCGTGGTGGATGGTGGAGGGCAGTACCGCCGCGCACCCGTCGCCTTTCAGGCGCGGCACGCCGATTTGAAGGCCGTGATCGCGGCCGATGCACTCGTCGCCCTGGCCGAAGCTGCCCTGGCGAGCGGCGAGCAGTTCACATCGGCCCAAGTGCGATTGCTGCCCGTGATTCCCAACCCCGGCAAGCTGATCTGCGTGGGCTTGAACTACAAGAGCCACGTGGCCGAAACCAAGCGCGCCGACAGCGACTACCCCTCGCTGTTCCTGCGCTTCAACGACAGCCTGGCCGCGCACGACGACGTGGTGCTGCGCCCCGCGTTCTCGGAGCGCTTTGACTGGGAGGGCGAACTCGCTTTTGTCATCGGCAAAGGCGGGCGCCACATCGCCAAAGAGAAGGCCTTCGAGCACATCGCCGGCTACGCCTGCTTCAACGACGTGAGCGTGCGCGACTGGCAAAAACACACCCACCAGTTCACGCCCGGCAAGAACTTCCCCGGCACCGCGCCCTTCGGCCCGGTGCTGGTGAGCCGCGACGAAGTGCCCGACGTGACCGCGCTCACGCTGGAGACGCGCGTGAACGCCCAGGTGGTGCAGCACGCCAGCGTGGGCGACCTGATCTTCGACATTCCGACCATCGTGGCCTACGTGTCGCGCTTCACGCCGCTGTCGCCCGGCGATGTGATCGCCACCGGCACCCCGGGTGGTGTGGGCGATCGCCGCGAGCCGCCGCTCTACATGAAGGAAGGCGATGTGGTCGAGGTCGAAATCACCGGCCTGGGCGTGCTGCGCAACCGCATCGGCACCGACCACACCGCCACCTGAACCGGAGACCCTTCCCCATGAACAACTCACCCCAACTGCGCGTTGCCGTCGACATCGGCGGCACCTTCACCGACATGGCGGCTTTTGACGAAGCCACCGGCAAGCTGCTGTTCGGCAAAGCCCTGTCCACCCACGGCCAGCTGGTCAACGGCATCCAGGCCACGCTGGACAGCGCCGACATCGACCTGAAGGACGGCAACCTGTTCCTGCACGGCTCGACCATCGCCATCAACACCCTGCTGGAGCGCAACGGCGCCAACACCGCGCTGCTGATCACCGAAGGCTTTCGCGACATCTACGAGATCGGCCGCGTCAACCGCCCCGACGCGTACAACCTGTTCTTCAACAAGCACCAGCCGCTGGTGAAGCGCTCGCTGCGCTTCGAGGTGTCCGAGCGCCTGCGCGCAGACGGCAGCACCCACAAGCCGCTGGACGAAGCGGCCGTGCGCGAGCTGGCCAAGGAACTGCGCGGACAGGGCATCGAGGCGGTGGCCGTGCTGCTGCTGCACTCGTACCGCAACCCGGCGCACGAGCAGCGCGTCAAGCAGATCCTGCAGGAAGAACTGCCCGGCGCCTTCATTTGCGCCTCGCACGAGCTGAGCCAGGAATACCGCGAGTTCGAGCGCGTCTCCACCGCCGTGGCCAACGCCTACGTGGGCCCGCGCGTCTCGGCCTACCTGGGCGAGCTGGAGCAACACCTGAGCACGCAAGGCTTCACGGGCGACTTCTATGTGGTGCAGTCCACCGGCGGCCTGTTTCCCAGCGCCCATGCGCGGCGCGATTGCGTGCGCATGCTCGAGTCGGGCCCGGCCGCGGGTGTGATCGGTGCGCAAGCCATCTGCGCGCAGCTCGGCATGGGCGACGCGATCGCCTTCGACATGGGCGGTACCACCGCCAAGGCCGGCGTGATCAGCGAAGGCCGGCCACTCACCACCGGGTCGGCCCTGATCGGCGGCTACGAGCGCGCGCTGCCGATCCAGATTCCCATGATGGACATCCACGAAGTGGGCACGGGCGGTGGTTCGATTGCCCGCGTGGAAACCGGCCACGCGCTGCGTGTCGGCCCGCAGAGCGCAGGCTCCATCCCCGGCCCGGTGGCCTATGGCCGAGGCGGCACCGAGCCCACCGTGACCGACGCCAACCTGTTGCTCGGCCGCCTGGACGCCGACCACTTCTTGGGGGGTGAACTCAAGCTCGACCTGGCCGGCTGCCAGCGCCAGATGCAGGAGCGCATCGCCGGCCCGCTGGGGCTGGAGCCCACCGCCGCGGCCGACGGCATTCTGCGCATTGCCGTGACGCAGATGTCGCACGCGGTGAAGGCCGTGACCACCGAACGCGGCCTTGATGCCGGCAGCTTCACCATGGTGGTTTACGGCGGCGCCGGCCCGCTGCACGCCTCGGCCATTGCCCGCGAGCTCGGCATCCGCAAGGTGTTGATCCCGTACGCGCCGGGCTACTTCTCGGCCTACGGCATGTTGTTCTCCGACCGTCGCTACGACTACGTGCGGTCGGTGTTCCGCAAGCTCGACGAGGTCTCGTTCGACGAGATCGAGTCGCTCTACCAATCGATGGAAGACGAAGGCCGCGCGGCGCTGACGCAGTCGGGCACCAAGGCCGAAGACGTGGTGATCGAACGCGCCGCCGACATGCGCTACGTGGGCCAGGAGCACGCCGTCACGGTGGACCTGCCCGGCGCCTTCTTCGTGGACAAGGACCGCTCGGCCATCAAGCGCCAGTTCGACGACCTGCACAAGGTGCGCTACGGCACCTCGGCGCCCAAGGAGCCGGCCGACCTGGTGAGCCTGCGCGTGACGGTGCTGGGCACCATGAAGAAGCCGCCCAAACACAGCGTGGATGTGGGTGTGGCAGCGCCTGAAAAGGATGCGCTGCGCGGCGTCAAGCCGGTGTATTTTCGCCAGGGCGGCTGGGCCGACACACCGGTCTACAAGCGCGACCTGCTGCGCGCCGGCAACCAGATCACCGGCCCGGCACTCATCGAGGAACACGCCTCCACCACCGTGGTGCAGCCCGGCGACTCGCTGCGCGTGGACGAACTGGGCAACCTGCAAATCACCATCGGAGATGACCGCTCATGAACACGCGAGAACTGCAACATCCGGCCGTCGATGCGGTCACTGTCGAGATCATCCGCAACGGTCTGTATGCCGTGACGGAGGAGATGAAGACCAACCTCACGCGCACCGCCTACAACCTCATCATTTACGAGGCGCTGGACTTCACGGTGGGCCTGTTCACCAAGGAAGGCGACACGGTCTCCATCGGTTTGGGCCTGCCGATGTTCATCCGCGGCATGTCCGAAACCGTGAAGGCGAAGATCCGCCACTTCGGTTACGAGAACATCCTGCCGGGTGACATCCTCGTCACCAACGACGCCTACACCACCGGCAGCCACCTGAACCACTTCACGTTCACGATGCCGATCTTCCACGAGGGCCGGCTGGAGGGCTTCACCTGCTGCATGGCGCACTGGCTGGACGTGGGCGGCACGCTGGGCAACGTGACCACCGACATCTTCAGCGAGGGCATCCAGATCCCGATCCTGAAGTACCAGCGCGAAGGCGTGGTGAACCAGGACCTGATCGACATCATTGCGATGAACGTGCGCCTGGCCGAGCGCGCCCTGGGCGACCTGCGCGCGCAGATCACCGCCATCACCACCGGCGAGCGCCGCTACGTGGAGCTGCTGCAGCGCTACGGTGCCGACGCGGTGAACGCGTCGATCTGCCAGATCATGGATTCCAGCGAGGCCGTGGCGCGCAAGAACACGCTGTCGATTCCCGATGGCGTGTACGAAGCCGAGTCCTACATGGACGACGACGGCCTGGACATCGGCAAGCGCATCCCGATCCGCGTGAAGGTCACGGTGAGCGGCGACGAGATGACGGTGGACCTGTCTGATGTGAGCAAGCAGGTGCGCGGCTTCTACAACTCGGGCTTCACCACCGGCATCGCCTGCGCGCAGGTGGCCTACAAGTGCCTGACCACGCCCACCGACTACCCGGTCAACGACGGCAGCTTCCGTTCGCTCAAAGTCATCATGCCCATGGGCACCGTGATCAGCGCCGAGCGTCCGTACCCGATGCGCGTGTGGATGACCTTCCCGATGACGGTGATCGACACCATCTTCAAGGCACTCGCACCTGCGATTCCCAACCGGTCGATTGCCGGCCACCACGCCGACCTGGTGTTCCCCAACATCCACGGCATCTCGCCGGAAGACGGACGGTTGTTCATCGTGGGCATCGGCCCGCTGGGCGGTGGCTGGGGCGCCAAGAGCACCGAAGATGGTGTGTCGGTCACGGTCTGCATCAACGACGGCGACACCCACAACAGCCCGACCGAACAGCTCGAAGCCAAGTACCCGGTGCTGGTGGAGAAGTACGAGATCCGCAAGGACAGCGCCGGTGCGGGCCGTTACCGCGGTGGCCTGGGCGCCGAGATGGTGGTGCAGGCGCTCAGCCCCTTCACCGTGACCACCCGCATCGACCGCGTGCACTGCAAACCCTGGGGCCTGGACGGCGGTGGCGACGCCATGGGCAACGGCCTGGCCGTGCGCCACAAGGGCGAGTGGAAGACCGATCACCTGAACGCCAAGATCTTCAACGTGCGGCTGGAGCGCGGCGACGCCTACAAGATGCTCTCGGGCGGTGGCGGCGGCTTCGGCAGCCCGCTGGACCGCGAGCTCGACAAGGTGGCCGAAGACGTGCGCGAAGGTTATGTGAGTGCCCAGGTGGCCCGCGAGGTCTACAAGGTGGCGCTCGATGGCCACGGCCAGGTGGACCACCCTGCGACGCAAGCGCTGCGCAGTGGCCAGGCCACAGCCGCTGTGGAAGACGTGGCCTGGGACGGCCAGTGAGCACCGCCGTGGCCGATCCCCGCGCCGAACGCCTTGCCCACCTGTGGAGCCGGCTTTCGGCCCAGCACGTGACGCTGGGCGCGGGCTGCGGTTGCATGACGGGCGGTGTGAGCGTGTCGCTGGAAGACTTCGAGCTCGACATCGCCGACTATTTGTGGGCTGAGAGCGAACGCCTGGGCCAGAGCGAGGTTGTGGCCTGGCTGCTGCAGCCCGGTCCGATCGAGCAGCAGGTCAAGCCGGTGATGACCCTGCTGACCCGCCTGGAAGAGGGCGAGGCCGACGAAGCGGTGGCCGACTGGCTGCTCACGCGGCTGGCTCGCACGCTCGACTCGTTCGCCAAGCTGCACGGCCCCTCCAGCAGCTGAGTCCGCCCATGGCCTTCATCCTTCCCACCCTGAATACCGGCGATACCGCCGATCTGGCCACGCGCATTCCCATCACCGTGCTCACCGGCTTTCTGGGCAGCGGCAAGACCACGCTGCTCAACCGCTTGCTGCGCGAGCCCGACATGCACGGCACGGCGGTGGTCATCAACGAATTCGGCTCGGTGGGGCTGGACCACGATCTGGTCGACCACACTGAAGAGAACATGGTGCTGCTGGCCAACGGCTGCATCTGCTGCACGGTGCGCGGCGATCTGGTCGAGGCCTTCGAGCGCCTGGCGCAAAGCCCCGAGGCGCAGCGCGGCGCACTGCGCCATGTGGTGGTGGAGACCACCGGCCTGGCCGACCCGGCGCCCATCCTGCACACGCTCATGGGCGACCCGCGGCTGGCGAACCGCTGGCGCCTGGCGGGCGTGGCGTGCACGGTGGACGCCTTCAACGCCATGGCCACGCTGGACCAGCACACCGAGGCGGTGAAGCAAGCCGCGGTGGCCGACCGCTTGCTGCTCACCAAGGCCGATCTGGTGACGCCCGACCAACTGGCACCGCTGTGCGAACGGCTGCGCGCCATCAACCCGCTGGCTGCCTTGACGACCGAACCCGACGGCGCCTTGCGGGCGTTGCTGGGCCTGCTGGAGCGGCCCAGCCCCGTGCTGGTGCCGATGCCCATGCCGATCGACAAGGGCACCACGCGGTCGCTCTTCTTTCCGGTGAGCGCACCGGGGCAGCACGACCCGAACCGGCACGACGACCACATCCGCTCGCACGTGATCGTGCGCGAGCAGCCGCTCTCGCGCGAAGGCTTCATGGCCTGGCTGGACATGATCGCGGCCATGCGCGGGGACGACCTGTTGCGTGTCAAAGGCATCGTGCACCTGGCCGACGACCCGGAGCACCCCATGGTGATCCACGGCGTGCAGCACCTGTTCCACCCGCCCGAAACCCTGCCGCGTTGGCCCAGTGAAGACCGGCGCACCCGCATCGTGTTCATCACCCGAAACATGGACGCCGAAGAGATCGAGGCGACCTTGAGCATTTTTGAAAGACGCCGCGCCCGCGGCACCCGCCCTGCCCAACCTGTTTGAATACCAGAAGGAGACAAGACCATGATGAAAAAACTGATCGCCATCGCCGTGCTCGGCGCCTGCAGCCTCTCAAGCGCCATGGCGCAAGGCAAATTCCCCGACGGCATGCTCAAGCTGGTGGTGCCCTTCGCCGCTGGCGGCGGTGTGGACCAGGCGGCCCGGTTGCTGGGCAAGCAGTTGCAGACCGATCTGGGCGTGTCGGTCATTGTGGAGAACAAGGGCGGCGCCAGCGGCACCATCGGCGGCAAGGCTGTGCAGACCTCACCCGCCGACGGCATGACCTTGTTGTTCTCGGCGGCCACCCACGTGCTGGCCCAGCAGGTGCTGGCCAATCCGCCCTATGACCCGCAGACCGACTTTGAACCCATCGCCCGCGTGGGTGAAGCGCCGCTGCTGCTGGTGATCCCGCCCAATGCACCGCAGAAAACCTTGAAGGATGTGCTGGACGCGGCCCGTCAGAGCCCCGAGAAGTGGACCGCTGCATTGCCGGCGCTGGGCGCCCCCAGCCACCTGGCCACGCTGCTGCTGGCCAAGCAGGGCAACGTCAAGATCACCATGACCCCGTACCGAGGCACCGCGCCCGCACTGGCCGATGTGGCCGGCGGCCATGTGCAGCTGCTCATGGACTCCATCATTTCGCTGCAAGGCATGGCCCGCAGCGGCAAGGTCAAGCCCATCGCCACCACCTCGGCCCAGCGCAGCGGCGTGGCGCCCGACGTGCCCACGGCCGTGGAAAGCGGCTACCCGGGCATGGTCTACAACTCCTGGTACGGCGTGTGGGCGCCCAAGGGCACGCCGAAAGACCGGGTGCTGTTGCTCAACAAGGCCGTCAACAAGGCGGTGGCCGAACTGGCCAAGTCGGGTGCATTCAGCACCCTGGGCATCCTGCCGGTGATCGAGAGTTCCGATCAGTTCCGCAAGTACATCGCCGCCGACGTGTCGCGCAGCGCCGAACTGCTCAAGGAGTCGGGCTTCAAGCCGGAATGACCAGCGGGCGAGCCGCTCACGCCGCGTCGCTCTGCTGCTTGAACGCCAGCGCCACGAAGTCCACAAACGCCCGCACGCGCACCGCAAGCTGGTGGCGTTGCGGGTACACGGCGTAGATGTCGGCATCCGGTGTGGCGTGCTGCGGCAGCACCTGCACCAGCCGCCCGTTGGCGAGAAAGCGCTCGATGTCCCACTCGGCCCGCATCAGGATGCCGTGGCCGTCGAGCGCCCAGTTGACCGCGATCTCGCCGTCGTTGGTGGTCAGGTTGCCCCGGGTCTTGATGGCCTCGGTGGTCGCGTTTTTGCCGCGTCCCGCGGTCAGACGCCACAGGCCGTAGGCCTCTTCACCCTGGCGGATGCCGATGCAGTTGTGCTTGATCAGGTCGTTGGGCACCTTGGGTGTGCCGTGTCTGGCCAGGTAGGCGGGTGAGGCGCAGAGCAGGCGACGGTTGGGCGCGATGTGGCGGGCGATCACGCGCGCGTCGGGTGGCGCGCCGAAGCGGATGCAGACATCAAAGGAGTCGTCGGTCAGCGCGGGCGGGTTGACCGAGAGCTGCAGCTGCACCTCCATCTGGGGGTGCTTGCGCACGAAGCGCGAGATCAGCGGCGCGACGTGGCTGCGCCCGAAGCCCAGCGTGGCGTTCACGCGCAGCAGACCCTTGGGCGTGCCTTTTGAAACACCCAGCAGTTCCTGCATGCCGTCGATCTCGCCGAGGATGCGGCGCGCGTGCTCCAGGTAGAGCTCACCCTCGGGCGTCATGCCCATGCGCCGCGTGGTGCGGTTGACCAGCGACACGCCCAGACGGGCCTCCATCTGCGCCAGGTGTTTGCTCACCGCGGGCGTGGTCACGCCGAGTTCGCGCGCTGCCGCGCTCAGGCTGCCGGCACCGGCGAGCACGGAGAAGAAGCCCAGATCGGCGGGCTGGATGGCGTTGTTCAAGGGCGCTCCATTGTTGAATCCAAGTAAACAATGGATTCACTTTAGCGGTGAATCGATGCGGGGATCAAGACCTACATTCGCTCCAACAAACCAACGCTACGGAGACCAACCCATGAAGACCTACGCCATCGCCACGATTCCCGGAGACGGCATCGGCAAGGAAGTGGTGCCGGCCGGCCAGCAGGTGCTCGAAGCCCTGGCCGCCACGGGCAACGGCTTTCGCTTTGCTTTCGAGGACTTCGGCTGGGGCGGCGATCACTACCGCCAGCACGGCGTGATGATGCCGGCCGATGGCCTGGACGCGCTGCGCCACAAGGACGCCATCCTGTTCGGCTCCGCCGGCGACCCGGACATCCCCGACCACATCACGCTCTGGGGCCTGCGCCTGAAGATCTGCCAGGGCTTTGACCAGTACGCCAACGTGCGCCCCACGCGCATCCTGCCCGGCATCGACGCCCCGCTCAAACGCTGCAAGCCTGAAGACCTGAACTGGGTGATCGTGCGCGAGAACTCCGAAGGCGAGTACTCCGGCGTGGGCGGCCGGGTCCACCAGGGCCACCCCATCGAAGCCGCCACCGACGTGACCATGATGACCCGTGTGGGCGTGGAGCGTGTCATGCGCTTTGCCTTCAAGCTGGCGCAGAGCCGTCCGCGCAAGCTGCTCACCGTGATCACCAAGAGCAACGCCCAGCGCCACGCCATGGTGATGTGGGACGAGATCGCGCTGGAGATTTCCCGCGAGTTCCCCGACGTGAAGTGGGACAAGGAAATCGTGGACGCCGCCACCGCCCGCATGGTGAACCGGCCGGCCACGCTGGACACGATCGTGGCCACCAACCTGCACGCCGACATCCTCTCCGATCTGGCTGCAGCGCTCGCCGGCAGCCTGGGCATTGCGCCCACCGGCAACATCGACCCTGAGCGCCGCTACCCCAGCATGTTCGAGCCCATCCACGGCTCGGCCTTCGACATCATGGGCAAGGGTCTGGCCAATCCGATCGGCACCTTCTGGAGCTGCGTGATGCTGCTCGAACACCTGGGCGAGATGGACGCGGCCCGGCGCCTCATGAAGGCGATCGAACAGGTCACCGCCAACCCCGCGCTGCACACCGGCGACCTCGGTGGCAAGGCCACCACCGCGCAGGTCACCCAGGCCGTGTGCGAGCTGCTTGGCGTGGGTGAACAACGCCTGGCCGCCTGAGCCGACGCTCACGCCGGATTCGCTGGTTCGGCGATCCGGAAACCCCCACCGGGCCGCAGAGCCCGGTTCATCAGAGCGCCAACCGCGCCGTTTTTGGAGACCAACATGCAAGCCATTCATTCCTTCACCCGCCGTCGTGTGGTGCAAGCCATGGCCCTGGGCCTGGCTGTTGCCGGCAGCAGCGCCATGGCGCAAAGCTGGCCCGCGCGGCCCATCAGCCTGATCGTGCCGTTTGCAGCCGGCGGCACCACCGACGTGCTGGCCCGCGCGCTGGCCGACAAGCTCTCGCAAAGCCTGGGGCAACCGGTGGTCGTGGAGAGCAAGCCCGGAGCGGGTGCGACCATCGGCGCCGACTTTGTGGCCAAGGCGAAGCCCGACGGCTACACGCTGCTGATGGGCGCGGTGCACCACACCATCGCGTCCAGCGTCTACAAGAAGCTGCCCTACGACTTCTCCAAAGACCTCGCGCCCATCACCACCGTGGCGCTGGTGCCCAACGTGCTGGTGGTCAACGCCAGCACCCCGGCGAAGAACGTGAACGAACTGGTGGCGCTGCTCAAGGCCAGCCCCGGCAAGATGGCCTACGGCTCCAACGGCAATGGCACGGCGCAGCACCTGATCGGCACGCAGTTCCAGAACCAGACCGGCACCAACGTGATCCACATCCCGTACAAGGGCAGCGGTCCTTTGTCCACCGACCTGCTGGGCGGCCAGATCATGATGAGTTTCGACACCATCACGCCGGTGCTGCCGCACATCAAGGCGGGCAAGCTGCGCGCGCTCGCGGTGACCACGGCCAAACGCTCGGCGGCCTTGCCCGATGTGCCCACGCTGGAAGAGGCTGGCCTCAAGGGCTTCAACATCGGCACCTGGTTCGGCGTGCTGGCGCCGGCGGCCACGCCGCAGGACATCGTGACCCGGCTCAACGCCGAGATGGTCAAGGTGATCCAGTCGCCCGAGTTCCGCAGCCGCATGGCCGAGATCGGTGCCGAGCCCATCGGCGACACCAGCGCGCAGATGGCGCAGCAGATCGCCAGCGAGACCGAGAAGTTCGGCAAGTTGGTCAAGGAAGCGAAGGTCGTGATCGACTGAGGCAGGGCGGGCGCCCAAAAAGGGGCGCTGTTGGGGGTGGTTTGCTCCACCAGTGGACAGGGTTCGGCCTTTAAGATACTGTACACACATACAGTATTTATCGGCCTTCCCAACCCCACCCGAACACCCCGCCATGCATCCCGCCCTCGACTGGCAGGAGGACGACCCGTCTTCCGCGCTGATGTTTTCACCCCCGCCCCAACCGGCGCGCCCGGCACGTCCAGTGCGAATGCCCGGCGAATTGCCCATGGCCGTGGCCGCGGCCATCTGGCGCGGGGACCAGTTGGGCGGCCCGGTTTCGGCCGTGCTGTCCAGCGGCTTCGAGGCGCTGGACGCGCAGTTGCCCGGCGGCGGCTGGCCGTGCCACGGTGTCATTGAAATCCTGGCCTCGCAGAGCGGCCTGCTGGAGTGGCGCCTGCTCGGACCGGCGCTGCGCCAGGTGTGTGCCGCCGGCCGCGCGGTGGTGGTGGTGGGGCCGCCCAAGGCGCCGCACCTGCCGGGCCTGCGCTTCGAGGGCATCGACGAGCGCCACCTGGTGTGGGTGCGGGCCGACACGGCGGCCGAGCGCCTGTGGTCGGCCGAACAGCTCATCAAGGCCAACGCCTGCGGGGCGCTGGTGGTGTGGCTGCCGCAGGCGCGGTCTGAGCAGGTGCGCCGCCTGCAGGTGCTGGCCGCCAGTTGCGAAGGGCCGGTGTTTTTGTGCCGGCCGAGCGCGGCGGTGCGCGAATCGTCGGCCGCGCCGCTGCGGCTTCTGGCCCATGTGGGGCTGGACTGGGAACTGCACCTGGACATCTTCAAGCGCAAGGGCCCGCCGCTGCAGGACACGCTGCGCCTGGGTTCGGTGCCTGGCGGCCTGCGCGCCATCCTCACGCCGCGGCTGCGCTTCCCCAGCCGCCTGCTGCCTTCCGATCTGTCCCGAGAGGCCGACCATGTTGTGGTCAGCACTCCAGCTCCCGACCGCCCCCACCGCGCCGTGCACTGAGGCGGCGCGCCGGGCCGTGGCCACCTGGGCGTTGCAGTTCACGCCCCGCGTGGCGCTGGCCGACGGTGCGGTGCTCATGGAAGTGGCGGGGAGCGTGCGCCTGTTTGGCGGCAAACGCGCGCTGCGCGACCGCGTGGTGGCCGAGAGCGCCGAAGTGGGCGTGGCGCAGGTGGCCTGGGCACCCAACAGCCTGGCCGCGCTGGCGCTGGCGCGCGCCGGCATTGAAAACGGTTTCAAGCAAGCGCTGCCGGTGCTGCTCGATGCCTTGCCCATGCAGGTGTTGAGCGCGGTGCTCCCGCACCAGCTCACGCTCGCGCACATCGGTTGCCGCACGCTGGGCGACGTGCGCGCGCTGCCGCGTGGTGGTGTGGGCCGGCGCTTTGACAAGCAGTTGCTGCAGGCACTCGACCAGGCCTACGGCGCCGAGCCCGAGGCGCATGTGTGGGTGGCGCTGCCCGAGCGGTTCGAGGAGCGGCTGGAGCTCATGGCGCGCGTGGAGCAGGCGCCGGCCTTGCTGTGGGGCGCGCGGCGTTTGCTGCTGGTCATGAGCGGCTGGCTGGCGGCGCGGCGCGCGGGCGTCACGGCCTTCACGCTGCGCTGGGCGCACGACGCCATGCGCGCACGCGACGCGGGCGAGGGCGGCGAGATCACGGTGCGCACGGCCGAGCCCACGCGCGACACCGAACACCTCTGCCGCCTGCTCGCCGAGCACCTGGCCCATGTGCAGCTGCTCGCCCCCGTGGGCGACCTGCACCTGCTGGCCACCGACGTGCAGCCGCTGATGGAGCGCAGCGCCTCGCTCTTGCCCGACACCGTGCGCCAGGGCGAAACGCTGCACCTGGTGCTGGAGCGCCTGGCCGCGCGGCTGGGGCCGGGGCGCGTGCTGCGCCCGGTGGTGCTGCCCGACCACCGCCAGGAATGGATGTGCCGCTGGCAGAGCGCGCCCGAGCCGCTGCCGCGCAAGCCGGCGCCCGACACCGGCTTGCCGCAACCCACCTTCGTGCTGCCCGAGCCGCTGAGGCTGCTGGTGCGCGGCAACCGGCCGATCTACCAGGGCGAGCTGCAGTTGCTCGCCGGCCCGCAGCGGGTGGAGGGCGGATGGTGGGACCGGGTGGATGGCGCGGGTGCCACGCGCAACGTGGTGCGCGACTACTGGGTGGCGCTCTCGGCGAAGGCGGGCGTGTTGTGGATCTTCCAGACGCGGCTGGATGAGGCGCCCGCGTGGTATCTGCACGGGCACTTTGCATGACATGAAAACCACCCTCCTGCCCGACTACGCCGAGCTGCGCTGCATCTCCAACTTCACCTTTCTGCGAGGCGCCAGCCACGCCGAAGAACTGGTGGAACGCGCACAGGCGCTGGGCTACCGCGCGCTCGCGCTGGTGGACGAATGTTCCCTGGCCGGTGTGGTGCGCGCCCACGTGGCCGCCAAAAAGCACGGCCTGCCGCTGCTGGTGGGCAGCCAGTTTCGTGTGCAGTGCGACACACCCTTCACCCTCATCGTGCTGGCCTGCAACCTCAACGGTTACGGCAACCTGTGCGAGTTCATCACGTTTCTTCGCCGCACGTCACCCAAGGGCAGCTACCGCCTCACGCTGGGCGCCATCCGCGCCGAAGCCCTGGCCGACTGCGTGGTGATCGCCGTACCCGATCGCGACAGCGAACAGGCGCCGATGGACACCGTGGCTCGCTGGCTGCTGCAGCATTTCATCGGGCGCTGCTGGCTGGGTGTGACACAGCTGCGCCGGCTCGACGACGAGATGCTGCTGCACAAGCTGCGCCAGAGCAGCGCGCTCACCGCTGTGCCGCTGGTGGCCGTGGGCGATGTGCACATGCACGTGCGTTCGCGCAAGCCGCTGCAGGACGTGCTCACCGCCACACGCATCGGCCAGCCGCTGAGTGCCTGCGGCCTGGCGCTGCAACCCAATGCCGAGCAGCACCTGCGCTCGCGCCTCACCCTGGGCCAGTGTTACCCGCCCGAGCTGCTGGCCGAGACACTCGCGGTGGCCGCGCGCTGCGCCTTTTCGCTCGACGAGTTGCGCTACCAGTACCCCAGCGAGGTGGTGCCCGAAGGCCAGACACCGTCGTCCTGGCTGCGGCAGCTGACCCTGGAGGGCGCGGCCTGGCGCTGGCCGCAGGGCACGCCACCGCGCTTTGCGAAGCAAATCGAGCACGAGCTCCAGCTCATCGCCGACATGAAGTACGAGCACTACTTCCTCACCGTCAACGACATCGTGACCTTCGCGCGTTCGCAGAACATCTTGTGCCAGGGGCGGGGCTCGGCGGCCAACAGCGTGGTGTGTTACTGCCTGGGCATCACCGCGGTGGACCCGGAACGCACCAGTTTGCTGTTCGAACGCTTCATCTCGCGCGAGCGCAACGAGCCGCCCGACATCGACGTGGACTTTGAGCACGAGCGGCGCGAAGAGGTCATCCAATACCTCTACCAAAAATACGGCCGTGAACGCGCCGCGCTCACCGCCACCGTCATCAGCTACCGCCCGCGCAGCGCCCTGCGCGACGTGGGCAAGGCCTTGGGCTTTGCCGACGGTGCGCTCGATGTGCTGAGCAAAAGCACGCGCTGGTGGGACGGCAGCGCCGTGGAGCCCGAGCGTTTGCTGGAAGCCGGGCTCGACCCCGACGATCTCGCGGTGCGCCAGCTGCTGCAGCTCACCACGCAGCTCATGGGTTTTCCGCGCCACCTCTCGCAGCACACCGGCGGCTTCGTGCTCACGCAGCTGCCGCTCTCGCGCCTGGTGCCGATCGAGAACGCCAGCATGAAAGACCGCACCGTGATCGAGTGGGACAAGGACGACCTCGACGCGCTGGGCCTGCTCAAGGTCGACGTGCTCGCCCTGGGCATGCTCACCGCCATCCGCAAGGCGCTGACACTCATCGGCGCAAAGCTGGGCCGCCCCTTCACCCTGCAGGACATTCCCGAAGGCGACAAGCCCACCTACGACATGATCTGCGCCGCCGACACCGTGGGCGTGTTCCAGATCGAGAGCCGCGCGCAGATGAGCATGTTGCCGCGCCTCCAACCGCGTTGTTACTACGACCTGGTGATTGAGGTCGCGCTGGTGCGCCCCGGCCCCATCCAGGGCGGCGCGGTGCACCCGTATCTGGACCGCCGGCAAGGCAAGGTGCCGGTGAGCTACCCCGGCCCGCGCGACGGCGCCGACCTGCGCGAAGCGCTGGGCCGCACGCTGGGCATCCCCATCTTTCAGGAGCAGTGCATGCAGATCGCGGTGTTGGCGGCGGGCTTCACGCCCGGCGAGGCCGACGCCTTGCGCCGCGCCATGGCCGCTTGGAAACGCGGCGGCAACCTGCAGCAATACGAGCGGCGCCTGGTCGACGGCATGACCGCGCGCGGCTACGAGCCCGATTTCGCGCAAGGCGTGTTTGAACAGATCAAGGGCTTCTCCAGCTACGGCTTCCCCGAGAGCCACGCCGCCAGCTTTGCGCTGCTGGTTTACGTGAGCTGCTGGATCAAGCACCACCACCCGGCCGAGTTCCTGGTGGCCATGCTCAACAGCCAGCCACTGGGCTTCTACACCCCCAGCCAGCTGGTGCAGGACGCCCAGCGCCATGGGGTGGAGGTGCGGCCGGTGGACGTGGTTCACAGCAACGTGGACTGCACGCTGGAAGAGGGTGGTGCCGTGCGCCTCGGCCTGCGCCTGGTCTCGGGCCTCAAAACCGAATCCGCCGAGCGCCTCGTCATGGCCCGCCAGCGCAAACCCTTCAGCACCACGCAAGACCTCGCCCGCCGAGCGAACCTTGACCAACCGCAAATGAAGCTGCTCGCCGCTGCCGATGCGCTGACGGGCCTGAGCGGCCACCGCCGCCAGCAGGTGTGGGACGCCGCTGCGCTGCGGAGCGCACCCGAACTGATGAAGGACGCACCGGTGGACGAAGCCCCGCTGGCCCTGCCCGAAGCCCCCGAAGGCGAGGCGGTGGTGTGGGACTACGACAGCCTGGGCCTCACCCTGCGCCGCCACCCCTTGGCGCTGCTGCGGCCCCAGCTCGCCAAACGCCGACTCATGAGCGCCGAAGAGCTGAACAAAGCCCCCAACGGCCGGCTCGTGCGCCACTGCGGCATCGTCACCCTGCGCCAGCAACCCGAGACCGCCTCGGGCGTGGTGTTCGTGAGCCTGGAAGACGAAACCGGCGTGGTGCAAGTCATCGTGTGGAAACACCTGCGCGAACGCCAGCGCACGGTGCTCACGCAATCACGGCTGCTGGCGGTGTTTGGGGTGTGGCAGCGCGAAGGCGAAGCCAAAAACCTCATCGCCGGCCACCTGGAAGACCTCACGCCGCTGCTGCACGGGCTGTCGACGGTGAGCCGGGATTTTCATTGAGGCCGGGCTTCAGAGCCCCAGCAGATCGCCCGTGATGAGCTGCCAGTGCGCCTCGCTCACCGACGTGATCGACAAGCGGCTGCCACGCTGCAGCAGCGTCATGTCGGCCAGGGCAGGGTTCGTGCGCAACTCGGGCAGGCCCAGCAGCCGCGTCTTGCGCAGCGCCTTCACATCGAGCAGCAGCCAGCGCGGTGCGTCTGGTTTGGACTTGGGATCGAAGTAGGGCGACTGCGGGTCGAATTGCGTGGGGTCGGGGCGGGTGGTGGACGCGACTTCGGCGATGCCGGTAATGCCGGGCTGCGGACAACTCGAGTGGTAGAACAGCACGCCGTCGCCTATGCGCATGCCGTTGCGCATGAAGTTGCGCGCCTGGTAGTTGCGCACGCCGGTCCAGGGCACGGTGGCGCCGGGTGCGTCGAGGGCGTCGTCGATCGAGCACTCGTCGGGCTCGGATTTCATCAACCAGTATTGAGCTGCTGTGGGTGGGTTCATCGCGCCATTTTGCGGAGTTTTTCGTTTCATGACTTGTTGATAAGTCATGAGCTTATTAAACTTCCCGGCATGAACCAGTCTGAAAGCATCCTCGATCTGGCCCGCCGCCAGCGCCTGCTACGCGCTGCCGACGTGCGCGCGCGGGGGTGGTCGCCTCAGTTGCTGATACGTCTGCAAGCAACGGGACAACTGGAGCGTGTGGCGCGTGGCCTCTACAGCCTGCCCGATGCGGATTTCACCGAAAACAAGGGGCTGGCAGAGGTTTGTCAGCGCGTGCCCAAGGCGGTGATCTGCCTGCTGTCTGCCCTGCAGTTTCATGGCATCGGCACTCAACTGCCTTACGAGGTCTGGATTGCGTTGCCCGAGGGCGCACAAACCCCGGCGGTGGATTACCCGCCGCTTCGCGTTGCCCGCCTGCGCGGGGACGCCTACGCCTCTGGGGTGATCACGGTGATGGAACAGGGTTCGCCGATTCGGGTGTACAGCGCCGCCAAGACGGTCACCGACTGCTTCAAATTCCGCAACAAGATCGGACTGGATGTGGCGCTCGAAGCACTCAAGGATGCTTGGAATTCACGCAAGATCACCATGGACGACGTTGCCCGTTTTGCTCGCATCAACCGGGTGGAGCGTGTGATGCGCCCTTATCTGGAAGCTGTGGTGGCATGAAGAAGGACCTGTCGGCGTCCGTGCTGGCGCGCTTGCTGAATCTGTCGAAACAACGCGGTGAGGACCACAGCCTGCTGCTCAACCGGTTTGCGCTGGAGCGGTTGTTGTACAGGGTGGGAATCTCAGGGCATGCACAGCAGTTTTTGCTGAAGGGCGCGCTGCTGTTCGCGCTCTGGTACGACGATCCCCACCGACCTACCCGGGATGCCGATCTGCTGGGCTTTGGCCCGGACGACGACGCGAGTCTGGTGGCAACGTTTCGTGAATTGGCCGATATGGCGTTGGACGACGGCATCGTGTTCGACGCCACATCGGTGCGCGCCAGCAGCATCTGCGAGGACAACAGCTACGGCGGCACGCGTATTCACCTGACGGCGCACATCGGTCCGGCACGCTGCGTGTTGCAGATCGACATTGGGTTTGGCGATGCGGTGACGCCGCCAGCAAAAACAGTGGTGTTTCCCGCCTTGTTGCCGGGTTTTGAAGCGCCGCAGCTTCGTGCGTATCCGGTCTACACCGTGATCGCAGAGAAATACCACGCCATGGTGGTGCTCGACCTGGCGAACAGCCGCATGAAGGACTTCTACGATCTCATGGTCATCGCGCAACGCACCCAGCTGGACGGCGCAACGCTGGCCGCCGCCATGGCTGCCACGTTTGCCCGGCGAGCCACGCCGCTGCCCGACGAGCCGCCACTGGCATTGACCGCCCGATTCGGCGAAGACGCTGGCAAGGTGCGCCAATGGCAGGCCTTCTTGGGCAAAAACCGCCGCGTGGCAGGCTCGCTGGGCGACACCGTTGAACTGCTGGGCCGGCTTCTTTGGCCTGCCACACAAGTCGCTGCCGCGAAGAGCTCTGCGAACGCCAGCTGGAGCCCCAAGGCCGGCAACTGGGTTTGATCGCCCAGCGTTCACTGACCTTTAGAACGCTTCCCACTCGTCCGATGCGCCGGCTTTCTCGGCCACCTTGGCAGCTGGCTGTGGTGCCGGTTTGGCCAGTGCAGCTTTCTTCGGGGCCACCGAGACCGACGCCGGCTTGGCGTTGGCCACCACCGGCTTTTTGGCGGGGGTGCTGCGCACGGTGCTGCTGCCGGGTTTGTGCAGGTCGGTAGAGCGGATCTGCGCGATCGAGCTCTGCGACGTGCTGTGTGCGTCCACGCGGAACACGCGCACCACTTCGGCCAGGCGGTCGGCCTGGTCGTTCATGCTCGATGCCGCTGCAGCGCTTTCTTCCACCAGGGCAGCGTTCTGCTGCGTCAGCTGGTCGAGGTTGGCCACGGCCGCGTTGATCTGGTTCACGCCGTCGGCCTGTTCGCCCGAGGCGCTGGCGATCTCGCCGATCATGTCGCGCACACGCACCACGTTGTCGACGATCTCGCCCATGGTCTTGCCGGCCTGGTTCACCAGCTCGGTGCCGGCGGTGACCTTGTCCACGCTGGTGCTGATGAGCAGCTTGATTTCCTTGGCGGCCTGCGCGCTGCGCTGGGCCAGGTTGCGCACCTCGCCCGCCACCACCGCAAAGCCACGGCCTTGTTCACCCGCGCGTGCGGCTTCCACAGCGGCGTTGAGCGCCAGGATGTTGGTCTGGAAGGCAATGCCATCGATGACGCCGATGATGTCGTTGATCTTGCGCGAGGACTGGTTGATCTCCTCCATGGTGGTGATCACCTGGTGCACCACCTCGCCACCTTTTTGTGCGCTCTGGCCGGCCACATCGGCCAGCTGGTTGGCCACGCGGGCCGAGTCGGCCGACTGGCGGATCGCACCCGACATCTGCTCCATGCTGGCGGCGGTCTGCTGCAGGTTGGAGGCGGTCTGTTCGGTGCGGGCCGAGAGGTCGTTGTTGCCGGTGGCGATTTCCTTGGCGGCCACCGTGATGTTGTCGGTGCCGCGTTTCACGTCGGCCACCACGTTGACCAGGCGGTCGCGCATGCCGAGCAGGGCGGCCGTCATGGCACCGAACTCGTCCTTGCGGTCGTTGCGGATCTGCGCCGTGAGGTCGCCGCCGGCGATCTGCTCGGCAAACACCATGGCCTCGCGCAGGGGATTGCGGATGTTGCGGATCAGGAAGAACGCACCAGCCACGATGCCGGCGATCAGCGCGCCCACTTGCAGGGCGGCGATGACCAGGCTGTTGGAGCGCTGTTCGGTGAAGCCAGACTGGGCTTCCTGGCGGATGTCGGCCTGCATGCGGGCGAATTCGCGCAAGGCTTCCAGGTAGGGCGGCACCGCCTGGTTGAAGCGGGTGGCGATTTCCTGGGCGGCGCCTGCGGCGTCGCCGGCCTTCTTCATTTCGTTGGCCACGGCCAGCGAGGCGAGCACGGTCTTGCGCAGCTCGGCGATCTTGGCCATCTGGGCTTTTTCGGCGTCGTTCATCTCCATGGCCTGCAACTGTTTTTGCAGCTCGGAGATGGCGGCCACGCCCTTGGGAATCAGGTCCTTGTACATCGCGGCGATGGCCGGGTCGGAACTGGCAATGGAGGCCTGCACCCGCGTGACGTTGGTCTCGGTGAGGCCAGCCCATTCGGTGGCGATGGTGGTTTTGTGGGCGAGTGCGGAGAGCACCCGCTCGGATTCGGTGTTGAGGGCGGCCGAGCGCGCACCGGCGGTGGCGACCACGACAAACAGGGCCACGATGATGGCGATGACACCGGCCCAGAGGCGGGCGCCGACAGACAGGTTGCGGAAGAGATTCATGGTGACTCCAACGGACGAGGTGAGGCCCGCGCAGCCTCGTGGGCGGCGCGCAGCGGAAAACGGGGGGTTATTGAACGGACGGGGCCTGGGTCACCAGGCCCATGTCGGCGCTGCCAATGAGGGCTTCGATGTCGGCCAGGATGAGCATGCGCTCGCCCACGCTGGCGATGCCGGTGATGAAGCCGGCGTCCAGGGTGGTGCTGATCTGCGGTGCGGCCTTGATGTGGTCGTGGCTCAGGCGGATCACGTCGCTCACCGAATCCACCACCAGGCCCACCACACGGTCGTGCACGCTGAGCACGATGACCACGGTCAGCGCGTTGTATTCCACCTTGGCGCAATTGAGCTTGATGCGCATGTCCACGATGGGCACGATCACGCCGCGCAGGTTGACCACGCCCTTGATGAAGTCGGGCGCGTTGGCGATGCGCGTGGGTTCTTCGTAGGAGCGGATTTCCTGCACGCTCAGGATGTCGATGCCGTATTCCTCGGCGCCCAGTCGAAAGCTCAGGAATTCGCCGGCATGGGCCAGGACCGGTGCTTTGCCACGGATGCCCGCGCTGGGTGAAAGGGCGGTGGGGGTGGGGGTGTTGAGGGCGTCCATGGGTCCGAGCATTGGGGATTGATATGTGCATATCGACACCTCCCCTGGCTTCTTGAGTCGGCCTGAACAACCGGTGACAGCCCTTCCCGGGGTGCGCTCACTAAGATCCCACCATGCCCCTTTCCACACCCCGCCGCATCTTCATGCTGGGCGCCACCGGCACCATCGGCCAGGCCACCGTGCGGGCCCTGGTGGCGCGGGGGCACGAAGTGGTGTGTTTTGTGCGCCCACGTGCTGGGGTGGGCGGCAAGCTGCAGGCCGGGGACGTGAGCGACCTGTTCCCCGGAGCGCTGGTGCGCGTGGGGGATGTGCAAGACCCCGTGTCGCTGGCGCGCGATGGTTTTCAGGGCGAGCGCTTCGATGCGCTGGTGTCGTGCCTGGCCTCCCGCACCGGTGTGCCCCGGGATGCCTGGGCCATCGACCACCAGGCGCATGTGCACGCGCTGGACGCCGCGCGACAGGCTGGCGTGTCGCAGGTCGTGCTGCTCTCGGCCATCTGCGTGCAGAAGCCCTTGCTGGCGTTTCAGCAGGCCAAGCTGGCGTTTGAAAAAGTGCTGGTGGAGTCGGGACTGACGTATTCCATCGTGCGGCCCACGGCGTTCTTCAAATCGCTCTCGGGGCAGATCGAGCGGGTTCGCAATGGCAAGCCTTTTCTGGTGTTTGGCGATGGGCTCTCCACCGCCTGCAAGCCCATCAGCGACGACGACCTGGGCGCTTTCATGGCCGACTGCCTCACCGACGCCAGCCGCCACAACCGGGTGCTGCCCATCGGCGGGCCGGGTGAAGCCATCACGCCGCGCCAGCAGGGCGAGCACTTGTTTGCGCTGCTGGGCCGACCACCCCGGTTCAAAAGCGTGCCCGTGGGCTTGCTCGACGCGATCATTGCGGTGCTCGGTGCAGCCGGGCGTGTGGTGCCTGCGCTGGCAGACAAGGCCGAGCTCGCGCGCATCGGGCGTTACTACGCCACCGAATCCATGCTGGTGCTGGACCCTGTGACCCAGCGCTACGACGCTGCGGCCACCCCGTCCACCGGCAGCCGGACGCTGTTCGACTTTTACGCCGACGTGGTGAGCGGCGCCGCTGCGCCCGAGCGCGGCGATCACGCCGTGTTCTGAGCACCGCCAATCCCTCACCCACCATCCGCCCATGGCCCTCACGATCAACTCCGAGACCGTTCACACACCGCCCGTGCCCTCGGCCACCGTGATCGTGGTGCGTGACGGCCCCAGCGGGCTGGAGGTGCTGCTGGTGCGCCGGCATGGCAATTCGGCCGTGCTCGGTGGGGTGCATGTGTTTCCGGGCGGCAAGCTCGACGCCGCCGACCGCCAGGTCGACCCGGCCTCACTGGATCGCTCGCCCCTGGACTGCGCGCACAGCTTGAACGAGCCCGGGCTGGACGCCGATACCGCGCTGGGCCTTCACGTGGCTGCCCTGCGCGAGACATTTGAAGAATGCGGCTTGCTGCTCGGCCAGGTGCACCAGGCTGATTTGGCCCGGCGCGTGCGCGAACTCACCGCCGCCGGCACCGGCTTCGCCGCCGCCCTGCAGCAGCTGGGCTGCCCTGTGTCCACCGCCAGCGTGCGGCCCTGGTCGCGCTGGATCACGCCGCGCGTGCCCTCGGTGACCAACAAGCGCTTCGACACCCGCTTTTTCGTGGCCGCCGCACCCGCAGGGCAGGCCGCCGAGCACTGCGCCTTTGAAGCCACCGAAGCCGTGTGGATGGCGCCGCGCCAGGGGCTGGAGCGCTACTGGGCGGGCGAGATCGATCTGGCGCCGCCGCAGATCATGAGCCTGAGCCAGCTCGTGCCCTTGCGCACCGCGGCCGATGTGATGGCCGCCGCGCTGAGCCGCCCGCCGGCGCTGATCGAGCCCGAGCCGTTCGACCAGGACGGCACGCGCGTGATCTGCTACCCCGGCGACCCAGCCCACAGCGTGGCGCAGCGGGTCTGGCCCGGCCCCACGCGGCTGAGCTACCGCAACCAACGCTTCGAGGCCGAGGGCGGCCTGGCGGCCCTGCTGGGGTAAACGGGCGCACGCTGGCAGAGAAGGTGTGCTGGCGGCAAGCAAATGTATGGACTGGCAGCGCGTGGTGCCCACGCACTCGCCTGCGATTCCCGAAGTTAATGCGACCGGCCCGTTTCGCTGCCGAGTTGTTGCGATGGGCGATCTGTCGTGGTGTGCTCAGTTCGCCTGGGTGATGAATGACTCGATGCTTTCACTGGGCTACGATGTCTGCCATCGGCCATGAGCAGTCTTTCGCCCAGTGGCGTCCGCCGTCAACTCGAGGGTGATCGCAGACGTCACCCAAATAGGCTTTCCGTTATCGGATGGCAAATCTAGAACCAAAACCGATACCGTTTCTTCTTATCTTTGTATTGCTTGATGTCATCACGCCATGCATTCCTCTCGGTGCCCGACCCAACAATCCCAAAGTAACAAAGAAAAGTACCCAAAGCGACAAGGAGGATGATCCCTGCCCATGAAAATCCCGGCGCATCAGGTTTACCCAGAGTTGCCATGTAGACGCCACCGAAAATCATTGCTCCACCCAGGCCCAAACCCAAGAAGCGCCGAAGCCAAACCCATGTGTGTGCTGCCACTCGTTCTGCAATCGAGGGTTGATTGGTTCGACTTCTTGTCGAAAAGAAAATCGGAATGAGCATTAAAAACCAAACCAACATCGCAGTTATTAGCGATTTCGTATTTGCCCCGTTCATAGCAAAAGTCATAGAGAGAACGAGGCAAAAAGATAAAGCAGAAACAAAAATCATGAGAACCCAATTTGCTGATATCTAAAACTCTTGAACTTATTTTGGAGTAAGTTTCGAGTGACCACTTCCGCCGTTCATCAGTCCTGAACGTTAAAAGGCTGACTGGCTGCCGAGGGTCCACTACCGCCCCAGCTACCATGACGCACATCGGCCAAAAGTGGGCATGTACATAGCACTGCCCGATGAGCTAAAGCTTTCATTCAAGTTTATGTGCCCAATCAGTCCTAACCTCCTTTACGTCGGAATGCTGATGGCGGCCATTGCCTTCAGTTTCTACCTTGGCTCTAGGCAGGTGTCGAACCCGTACGAGAAGAGGCGTGTGTGGCGAGATGCAAAGGCGGGGAACCTCTGGGCCAAGATTTGCGTGATTGTCTCGGTATTCTTCGGCATGCTTCTCTTGGCCTTCTTCGGTTGCCTGGCATGGACGCCTTTGTAGCCGTCGGCTGAAGGTTGAAGCGGATACTTCAATGGACGTTATCTTCAGTGTAGGCATCGCGCTGTGGGGTATCTCCGTTGCGCTGATGTGGTGGCGCATCTTTTTGCCGCTAGCCATGTCATTGCTCATTTCCTGGCTCGTCGCCAAGTTCACTCCGCTCGACTCCGTTTGGTTTACATATCCGTGCCTGGCGCTGGGCTTGCTGCTGGGTGCGGCTTGGCATCGAGAGTCCAAGCGGCCCATTGATGCATCAGCCGGCGTTTCTTGAGCAGGTCTAGGGCGTCGGCTTCGGGCCCGGTGTTGTCTAAGCTAGCATGGCGCTCTTCGGCCAGAAGCGGACATTTTGGTTAGTGTGGAAGCATTCGCTTTTGGGGATAAAAGACGTCCGGCGCTGTTAAGTCGGTTGCCACCCCATAGCCTCATTTGGAGTTCCTTTGACGCCCGTAGCTGTGCTGAACGCAGCAAGAGGAAAGCTCGTGTCCTACGTTTGGTTCGGTGATTTCCGGGCCATGTACATCGAGCTTGGCCAACTTACGCCCGCAAAGCGTAATCACCCTCAAGGAGAGCTCACCGTCTACGCCGGGTATCACTGGAAAGGTGCTATCGAGAAGCCTCATGGCGCAGAAATCTTGGGTGAGGAAATCCTGGGCATCGAGGTTCTGGAAGGCGCTAACCTGGTTGTGCAGTTCTCGAACGGAATTCGCCTAGAAACTGACGTTGAGGGCGGAGAACCGGAGTGGTGCATTTCTGTTCGAGATTGCACTCATCTTTCGGTCAAGGAAGGTAGGCTGCATATGGACGCGGCGAGCGTTCGATGAGGATGTGAAAAGGAGTGACTCACTGTCTGTATGGCTGCGACGCTTTAGTACCTCTGGCGCCGGTTATTTGGACACTGCACCCATACTTTCTGCAAGATTTACCCTCAATGTGACGGGCCGCTGTGGGCCCACCACCGCCGCGCTACCATGACGCACATCGGCCAGAAGCAGACAGTCACTTTCTTTCTGCTTGATTCCAACGATAGGTTGGAAGGTAAGAGCCTGCGATGAACTCGATGATTTTTTGGTGATACACGCTCATCAAATCAAGCTCGTTAGGGTAAATCTCGGGATTCAAGGATACACGGACTGATTCAAATACCGAAAAATCACTCTTCACCGTGACTGTCGCGTTAGATGGAGAAAGACCGTACTGGACTGAAAAGTGAATCTCACCGATGCCTAATTGCTTTTGTCGAGCCGATGTCAGCGTGAAGATGTGCGAAGAAGAATAATCATTTCGCTCCTGTCCTGCCGCGACGCATTCACGTAAGTCTTCATTACGGTTCCAACATACTTTACGCTTACTTGATAATAGCCTGTTAACTCTTTGATACGAACTTTGATGACTTAATGGTACGGCATAAACGCCATTACCTTGAAAACCGACATTGTAGGGTCTTCCGAAAAGCTCCTCGTAAAGCCTAGCTTCAAAGTTCTTGACGTATGGCATAGATAGCCCTCTGAGTGGGTTGCCATAGCAACCTTCAGGCTCATTTGTATCAGGTGGAGCGGGGATTTCACGCTTTGCTTTCAAATGAATGCCAGTGATATCACTTTCTGCAATAGGATAAATCGCCTCTGCCGAATTGAAAGGAATTTGAAATACGTGACTATTTGCTGCCCAGTAGATGTAATGTTTGTCACCACTGCTACATTTAGAAGGGTCAACAGGTTTCGCCCCTGACGGGTTCGACGAAGCATAGCGCTTTGGTTGATGGCGAAAACCTTCAGCTTGCGCCAAACCCAATACAAGCAACAATGATGCGCATACACATACCTTGATGCAATGCAATTTCATGTGAAAATTGACTCCATTCCGTACCGACCAAATTCTAATGTTCATTAAAACGCATTGCATCAAAACCCCTTGGACTGAGTGTCCGCTCCGGGCCCACCACCGCCCCTGCTACCATGATGCACATCGGCCATAAGCGGAAGTTCGAAAAAGCATGAAGGTCTTAGTCAGAGGCTCATCCAACTACAGACGGCCAGGGCTTCTCGACTGGCTCTGGATTGCCAGCGGCATTTTCCTCCTCGTGCTTATGGTTTCGATGTGGGCGGGCTACCGGAATCAGTACGGCATTGCGAGCACCGCGCTTGCTTTTGGCGTGATGACGACCGCCATGCTGATTCGCCATTGGAGTCGCAGGGCACCGCTTCGTCGATGGGGGGCCGTCATCTCCCACTCGGAACGGCCTGTGGCCTATCACGTTTGCTGCGCCGCGCTGGTGTGCTTCGCATTGATGGCATGTGCTGGAGCAGTGATAAGCCTGCTCAAATAGCCATAGCAGGCGTCTTCATTTCGAATCTCACCGTCCGTTCAGGGCCCACCACCGCCCAAGCTACCATGACGCATATCGGCCAGTAGCGGTCACTTCGTTTGAGAGTGCAGATCGGCAATGACACAGTCCCTTTCAGAGCGTGCGTCAGAGATTTCGACTGCCGAAGTCAAGAAAGTGGACGGTGACGTGTTCAAGCTCCCTGAAGCATTTCAGACGGTCGTGGTGATTGAAACGGCACAGGGCATCATCGACAACGGTGGGCTCGAATATTTCTTCGAGAGCGATTTCCTAAGTAAACCTCCGTACGCTTTTTTCGTCGACGTGTTCCGTCGCATAGGCGCTGAAGGAGTTGCGCATTGCATTGAAGCTGCTTCACGCATGTTCCCTTTCCCTGACGCCCATCTGTACGAAGGCAAGCGTCAACTCTGGCTAGATAGCGTTAAGCATGACGAGACCCATGAGTTCGTCGGGCTGAGCCGTCGCGCGTGTGGTGATGAATCGGTTTTTCGCAAGCTGGCCGACTATGTGGAGAAGAACCGTCACGCGTTTGATGGCGTGTAGTTGCTTTTCCTGGCGCCCGCATTAAGGATGACTGAACGTCTCTTGTGGGCCCGACACAGCCTCAGCTAGCATGGCAATCATCGGCCAGAAGCCGACATCCCATGGCGGAAAGGCCTAAACCTTTAGCGACAGTTCAAGCCGCCTTATCGTTGGCAGTGGGCTTGCCACTTTGATGAAGTAGATTCCTGTTGATCGGACGAGGCTTTTTCCAAGTTTTCGGGAGTAAATCTGTGAACGATATCAACCGATTCAGGATTAGTGTTGGCGATGACGACCTGCACGAGGACTTGACTGCAGAGATTTACTTCGACGAAAAATTCTTGGCACTGGTGTCCCAGGAGAGTGGTTTGGAAAGGGCAGTAGTTGATCTGCAGAGATGCCCCGATTCCGATGCGTGGAGCTTTAATCTAGATGCCTTTCTGAAAGTACTTGATCAAGCCAAGCATCGTCTCTGGGAGCTTCGGCGTCAGTAAGCAAGAGCTACAAAGGAATTAACGCTCTCGCGCAAACTTCACCGTGAAGGGGCTCGGCATGCAGCTGACGCCATCAAGGCAGGCAAGCCCAACATCTAGTCCATTGATCGAGTTGGAGCGAGGGCTAATAGACAGGGTTCTACTATCGCGCTTGATAAGGTGACAGTCTCCTATGGGCCCGGAGCAGTCGTTTACGGGGCAGGGCGTCCAAGTCGGATGTAGCGACCGATATCCGCTCGGTCGAAGAACATGTTCTCAAACACCGAGTTCCGTTGCTCGGTACACCTTGCCACCGCTTCGAGAGGAGCGTCTCGAAGATCGCTCTGCTTTACCGTGGGGTTGAGCGGTGAAAGCTGTCTAGCGGTAGCAACAGCAGTGACGATGAGACAGTCCGTGGCGTTCGCCCGAATGCCAACTGTTGAATAGACAACTCCGCCGATCGCCAAAACGCAGCAAGTAGCTCCAAGACCAACAATACGCCTCGTTGTGCTTATCCTCGCGCCGCCGCCGATTGCCTGAGCGCCGCCGTCGATATGCGACTTTGTGAATGCGGCCATTGACCGTTCGATAACAGCGAACGATATGAGGTATCCAATTGCAGGGAGCAGCAGCGCAAGGGCAAGCCAATGCCAAGCAACACCATGACTTTTCAACCGTGCGTTCAATACGACAAGCAAAATCGTATAGACGACAAATCCTGCAATCACGGGCCAGGACCTGAAGAAGGGTATGAAAAAGAGCTGGCTAAGCACCGCGCAGCCCGTGGTGACCCAAAAGACCTTCCGTAGCCAAGAATACAGCTTGAGAGTGGTGTGCTTATCAAACATCGTCAATTGGAAAACCGAGCGTCCGCTTGTGGCCGATGGCCGACATCGTAGCGTTGACGAGATCATTCTCGAAGCAACACTCCCTGGGCTCCCGGCAACGCGCATGTAGTAGGGGCCAATCTCAGTCGCAACACCCCAGGTCACCCGTCGCACCTGATCTGTCACCTTGCGGCAGGCCGTAGGGTTTGTCCTTTGGTGCTACAGGGTCATCCAGATTGTTGAATCCATCACGCCCCTGGGTACGTATTGGGTATGCAGATCGCTGCACCCACAACCCAGGAGCACCCCATGAAACTGAAACCCGCATCCATCGCCAGAGGATGTCTGTTGATGGCCGTCGCCAGCGCGGCCATTGCCTCCAGCCACCGCGAAGGCCCGTTCATCACCACCGTGCCCAAGGTGGACGGCACCGATTTCTACATGTTTCGCAGCTACGAAGGCGTGGCCACCAATGGCACGGGCGGGCGCTCCGACTACACCACGCTGATCGCCAACTACCAGCCGCTGCAAGGCCCCTACGGCGGCCCCAACTATTTCTCGATGGACCCGAATGCGCTGTATGAGATCCACGTGGACAACAACGGCGACGCGAAGGAAGACATCACCTTCCAGTTCCGCTTCAAGAACAACCTCAAGGGCATTCCGCTGAACATCGGCAACGCCTCGGTGGCGATCCCGTTGATCCAGGCCGGCGCGGTGTCCGCACCCAACGACGGCAACCTCAACCTCAATGAGAGCTACAGCCTGACCGTGGTGCGTGGCGACCGCCGCAAGGGCACGGTGCAGACCGTGGCGGCCTCTTTGGCCAAGCCGGTGGACTACATCGGCCAGAAAACGCTGGGCAACCCGGCGGCCTACAAGGCCTACGCCGACCAGCACATCCACACCGTCAACATCCCCGGCTGCAGCATGCCCGCCAAGGTGTTCGTGGGCCAGCGCCAGGAGGGCTTTGCGGTCAACCTCGGCCGCATATTCGACCTGGTTGACGCGCCGCTGGCGACCCTGCTCAACCCCGCTGCCAAGGACGCCGAGGGTGCCAACGGCAACCACTACGTGCAGAAGCAGAACGTGACCTCGCTGGCGCTGGAAGTGCCCACGAGCTGCCTGACCGCGGGCAGCGAGACCGTCATCGGTGGCTGGACCACGGCCAGCCTGCGCCAGGCGCGCCTGCTCAATGGCGCACCGCCCTCGGGTCACCAGGCCAGCGAAAAGGCCGGTGGCGCGTGGACGCAGGTCTCGCGCCTGGGCAATCCGCTGGTCAACGAGGTCGTGATCGGCTTGCCGGACAAGGACAAGTTCAACGCCTCGTCGCCCAAAGACGACGGCCAGTTCCTGACCTACGTGACCAACCCCACGCTGCCCGCGCTGCTGGGCTTGGTGTTGGCCGGCAACCCGGCCGCGGCCGCGCCCACCAACCTGCCGCGCACCGACCTGGCCACCACCTTCCTCACCGGCATCGCCACCGTGAACAAGCCCGCGAACCCGACCCCGTCGGAGATGCTGCGCCTGAACACCGCCGTGCCGCCGGTGCCGTTTGCCAGCCAGAACCGCCTGGGCGTGGCCGGCAATGCGCTCAACACCGACGCCAACAAGGTCAATGACAACGCCGGTTTCCCCAACGGTCGCCGTCCCAAGGACGACGTGGTCGACATCGCGCTGGTGGCCATGCTCGGTGGTCTGTGTGTGATCAACGGCGACGGCAACGTGTTGGGTCTCAACAGCGTGCCCGGCGTGCCCTCGCTCAACTCGGCTTGCAAGCCGTCCAGCGTGCCGCTGGGTGCGCAGTCGGCGAACGTGCACGACGCGGTCGACCAGGCCGTGGTGCCGTTCCTCTCGGGCTTCCCGTACCTCAACACGCCCAACCCAGGTTCGGTGAACCTGCCGTGATGCACCACCTCCACAAGGACACACCATGAGACACCATCTCGCGAAATCCCTGCTGGCGGTGACGGTCGCCGCCACGGCCCTGGCCGGCTGTGGCGGGGGCGGCGGTGACGAAGCAGCACCCACCCAGCCGCAGGCCGCCACGCCCTTCATGGGCACCACCGTGCAGTCGCTGCTGGACTACATGAACCAGCTGATTGCCCAGACCAGCGAGACCAGCGAACCGGAGCCGGTGGACGGCACGCCGCTGCCGGTGGACGACACGGTCTGACCACGGGTTTTCAATGCAACAGGAGCGGGTCGGCGCATTGGATGTGTCGACCCGTTGTCACATGAACAAATGGTTCTTCTCCGCCGTGCTGTGGCTCGCAACGGCTGCGCAGGCGCACGAATTCTGGATGGTTCCCGACCGCTTCTCGCCGCCTGTGCGCAGCGAGGTCGAACTCGCCTTGCGCGTGGGTGAAAACTTTGTTGGCGACCCGGTCGGCTTCGGGCGGCCCATGGCCGAGTCCTTGCGCTGGTTCAGCCGGGGCGGTGAGGTCGTTCTCACACCGCAGCTGCCCGACCACCTGGCGCAAGACAGCGTGGCGCTGGCCTTCGATCGACCCGGTGCCCAGCTGATCGCGCTCGACACCCAGCCTTTCACCATCACGCTGTCGGCGGACACCTTCAACGCCTATCTGCGCGAGGAAGGGCTGGAGCGCGTGTTGGCGCAGCGCAAGGCCGCCGGGCAGTACGCCCAGCCCGGGCGCGAGCGCTACCGCCGCCACGTCAAGACCTTGCTGCGCGTGGGCGACCAGAGCGACGCGAGTTTTGGCGTGCGCGCCGGGCAGACGCTGGAGATCGTGCCGCTGGCCGATCCGCAGCGCCTGCGCCCGGGTGGCTCGCTGTCGTTGCAGGTGTTGTTCAACGGTGCGCCGCTGGAGGGCGCCCTCGTGAAGGTCTGGAACCAGCGCGGGGCCCAGCTCAATGTGCTGCGCACCCGCACCGACGCGGCGGGCCGCAGCACCACCACCTTGCCTTGGGCGGGCGTGTGGATGGCCAGCGTGGTGCACATGGTGCCCGCCACCGACCAGCAGGGCTGGGACTGGGACAGCCACTGGGGCAACCTCACGTTTGAAATGCCGCTTGCCCCGGCCCAGCGCCGGCCTTTGTGAGCCTTTGATCACGCGGCGTTGGCTCAGGGCTACAGTGGCCCATGATCAGCACCCACCCGACACCGCCCACCAGCGGCCCCGCCACCTCGACCGACAAGCACAAGATCCGTTTCCTGCTGCTCGAGGGCATCCATCCCTCGGCCACGGCCGTGTTGCGGGCCGCAGGCTATTCGCACATCGACAACCTGCCGGGGTCACTGTCCGACGATGAGCTCAAGGATCGCATCGCCGACGTTCATTTCATCGGCATCCGCTCGCGCACCCAACTCTCGGCCGAGGTGCTCTCGCACGCCCGGCGCCTGGCTGCGGTGGGCTGCTTCTGTATCGGTACCAACCAGGTCGATCTGGCGGCGGCGCGCCAGCGCGGTGTGGCGGTTTTCAACGCACCGTATTCCAACACCCGCTCGGTTGCCGAGCTGGTGCTGGCCGAGGCCATCCTGCTGATGCGCGGCATTCCTGAAAAGAACGCCGTTGCTCACCGTGGCGGCTGGTTGAAAACGGCCAGCAACTCCTACGAGATCCGCGGCAAGACGCTGGGTATCGTGGGCTATGGCGCCATCGGCTCGCAGCTCTCGGTGCTGGCCGAGGCGCTGGGCATGAAGGTGGTGTATTTCGACGTGGCTACCCGCCTGCCGCTGGGCAACGCGAGGCCCGTGGCCAGCCTGGCCGAGCTGCTGGGCAGCGCCGACGTGGTGAGCCTGCATGTGCCTGAAACGCCCGACACCCAGTGGATGATCGGCGCGCCGCAGATCGCGCTGATGAAGCCTGGCGCCGTGTTGATCAACGCCTCTCGCGGCAGCGTGGTCGTGCTCGAGGCGCTGGCCGAGGCCCTGCTGCGCAAGGCTCTGCTGGGTGCGGCCATCGACGTGTTTCCGCAGGAGCCGCACAGCAACCAGGACCGCTTCGAGTCTCCCTTGCGCGGGCTGGATAACGTGATCCTCACGCCGCACATCGGCGGCTCCACGCTGGAGGCGCAGGAAAACATCGGCATCGAGGTGGCTGACAAGCTGGTGCGCTACAGCGACAACGGCACCACCACCTCGGCGGTGAACTTCCCCGAGGTGGCGCTGCCAGCGCACCCTGGCAAGCACCGCCTGCTGCACATCCATCAGAACGTACCCGGTGTGCTCTCGGGCATCAACCGCGTGTTCTACGACCACCACATCAACATCGCTGCGCAGTATCTGCAGACGCGCGAAGACCTGGGCTACGTGGTGATGGACATCGACGCGGCGCATTCGGAACTGGCGCTGACCGAGCTGGCCCGGGTGCCGGGCACCTTGCGCAGCCGCGTGCTGTTCTGAACGTGTCGAGCGTGATGCGGATGTCGTGGCGCGCAGCGTTGCTGGCCGGCGTGGTGGCGGTGCTGGGGCTCGCCGCCTGGCTCTGGACACCCGACAAACCGCGCAGCGAGTTGCAGGCGCGTTACCTCGCATCGCCTGCCGACCTGGTGCCGGTGGGCGACTGGCGCCTGCATGTGCGCGACAGCGGCCCGCGGGACGCGCCGGTGGTGCTGATGCTGCACGGCTTCGGCGCCAGCCTGCACACTTGGGACACCTGGGCACAAGGGCTGAACGCCACCCACCGCGTGATCCGGTTCGATCTGCCGGGCAACGGCCTGAGCGAGCCCGACCCCGAGGGCAACTACACCGATGCGCGCAGCCTCCAATTGGTGCTGGCACTCATGGACCAGCTGGGCGTGGCGCGCGCCAGCGTGGTGGGCCATTCGATTGGCGGGCGCATGGCCTGGACGCTGGCCGCCCGCCACCCCGGGCGCGTCGAACGGCTGGTGCTGGTGGCCCCAGACGGGTTTGCCAGCCCGGGCTTTGAATACGGCAAAGCCGCCGAGGTGCCTGCGGTGCTGGGCCTCATGCGGTATGTGATGCCCAAGTCGGTGTTGCGCATGAACCTGGCGCCGGCCTACGCCAACCCCGCCGCGCTGACCGATGAACTCACGACCCGATACCACGACCTCATGCTCGCGCCCGGCTCCCGCCAAGCCATGCTGATGCGCCTGCAGCAGACGGTGCTCACCGACCCGCGTCCCTTGTTGGCCACCATCACGGCGCCGACCTTGCTGGTCTGGGGCGAGGCCGACGCGATGATTCCAATGGCGAACGCGCAGGACTACCTGGGCGCTGTGAAAGGCAGCCGCCTGGTCACTTTTCCCGACACCGGTCACTTGCCGCAAGAAGAAGCTGCGCAGGCCTCACTCCAGGTGGTGGCGCAGTTTCTGCGCTGAAGGGCATGGCCCCTCAGCCGCGCCGGGGCATGCGCCAGGGCAGCATGGCCTGCACCACGGGCGAGACCAGCCGCGGCACGTGCAGTGTTTCGTGAAAGCTCATCACGCTCTCCCCGAGCAGGTTGCTCTGCAGCATGGCGCGTTGGTAGAACGGCGTGTCTTCCAGCTGCTGGGTGACGAGCACGTGAGCGTCGCTGCGCATGCGCCGGTCAATGCGCCACGCAGTGCGCGGCAGGCTGTGCAGCGGCGGCGCCTCGAAAGGCTGCACGCTGCCGTGGCGCCCGAAGCGCAGGGCCAGCAGTTTGCCCTGGGCCTTGCCCGGCTCCACGTCGTACAGCACGGCGGTGCTGCCGTCTTTCATCTGGCTGCGCGACCAGTCCCATTCGGTGAACGCGCGCTCCAGCGGCTCGTCGCCTTCGTTGCTGTCCAGGTAGGCATGACCGCTCCAGCGCTGCTCGGGGTGCTGCAGCTTCACCTCCACACGCGCGTGCGGCGCGATCGGTCCCCAGCGGTGGCGGCCATGCGCATCGAGTGCCGTGCCGAACTTGAACAACTGGTGCGTGCGCAAGGTCACCGTGCCGCGGATGCGCCGCGGGATGGGCACGCCCACCTCGTCGATGTGGATGGTGAGCGCGTCACCGTGCCATTCGAGCTGGCTCGGGCCGATCTTGAAATGCGTGGCGTCGCGCCGATTGTGCGCGGCACCGCGTTCGGTCATGGACCAGCGTCGCGCGCCGGCGCTGTAGAGCGCCACGTTGAGTGCGCAGAAGTTGTCGGGGTCGGTGGGGCCGCGCTTGCGCGCCCACGCGTAGTAGGGCGAGAACACACTGCCCACGAACGCGATGATGGACAGGCCAAACTGGCCGTCGTCGCTCAGGGCGTCAACGTACCACCAGAGGTAGCCACCCGAGGGGACCACCTGGTCAAAGCGGGGCTCGCCATCACGGCCGCGGCCGCCAGCTGGCCCGAAAGCGCCGCCATCGGGACCCCCGGGCCCGGGTGGACGCTCCCCCCCGCCAGGAAAAGGCCCGTGACCGGTGTGTTGGCGCTGGAGCGGGCGAAGGCCGAGGTCCAGCCGTGGGTCGCCTGCCCATAGAGGGCGCCCCCCGTGGCTGGAAAGAGCCGGTGGAAGTCCACCGGCGTGGTGCGCATCGACGGGGGTTCGGCGCTCTCGATCCGAAGTCCACAGCGGCGCAGCAGGGCAAAGCTGGAGTTCTCGCATTGTTCGATCGCCTCGGGTGTGATGGTTTGAAGATCGCCCGCAGCCGGTGCGTTCACCAGACAGAGCAGGCGTTCGCGGCCGGCGGGGGCGGCCAGGTCGGTGCCGCGGTCTTGCGCGCACACATACACCGTGGGTTGTTTCGGGAGTTCACCGTGGTCGAAGATGTCCCTGAACTCGCTGGCGTAGTCGCCCCGGAAGAACACGTTGTGGCGGTCCAGCGCCACGCCGCTGGTGCGCGTGTGGATCGACCAGGTGATGGCCGAGAGTGAACGAGGGGGCGCCTTGGGCTTGACCGCGCGACGCGCGGACTGGCCGAGCAGGCCCGTGCGCAGCGCGGCCACGTCACCGTTGAACACCACGCTGTCGGCGGGCAGGGTTTCGCCGCTGGACAGCTGCACGCCACTCACGCGCCCGTTCTTCACCTCGATGCGTTCGCACGGGCTCAGGTAGCGGAACGCAGCGCCACGCTCGCGCGCCAGGCGTTCCAGGCAGCGGGCGAGGGCGTGCATGCCGCCGTCAATGGCCCACACGCCGTCGAGCTCCACCTGCGCGATCAGCATCAGCGTGGCCGGGGCCTCCCACGGTGAGGAGCCGGTGTAGGTGGCGTAGCGACCGAAGAGCTGTCGCAAGCGCGGGTCGGTGAAGTGCTGACCCAGGCTGTGCCACAGGCTGCGCAGCGGGCCCAGCGCGGCGAGCGTGGCCAGGCCGCGAGCCCCCAGGCCGAGCGACATGCCGAGCATGCTGGGCGAGGCGCTGCGCAGGTAGGGTCCTTCCAGCGCCGCGTAGGCGGCCTTGGCCTGCGCGCAGAAGCCCTGAAACCGTTTCGCTTCGGCCAGGCCAGCGAACTGCGCCACGGCGTCGAAGGAGCGCGCCGGATCGGCAAAGAGATCGAGTGAAGAACCGCCGTCCCACCAATGGCGCGCCAGCACCGGCAGCGGCCGGATGCGCAGCTCGGCTTCGAGTGTGGTGCCCACCGAGGCCAGGATCTGGTCGAACACCCAGCGCATGGTGAAGACGGTGGGACCGCTGTCGATGGCCGCGCCGTCCACCACCAGCTGGCGCACCTTGCCCCCGGGCGTGGCCGCGGCCTCGACCATGGTCACGTCCAGCCCCTGTTGCGCCAGCTGCAGGGCAGAGACCAGGCCCGCCATGCCGGCACCGATGACGACGACCTTGTGCTCAGACATGGGGTTGCCCATCGACAGGCTCGGCCGTGTTCATGGCGTTGGGAGGTGTCCATTGCCCGTGATGTTCCAGCAGGCGCATGCGCACGAACATCGATTCGGAGAAGTAGTTGTGGCGGTAGGCGGTTTCGATGGCGGCCTGGTGCGCGCCCTGGTGCGCGTAGTCGAGCATGGACGAGGTGTCTTTCCACAAACTGAAGGTGCACTGGCGAACCAGCGGCGCTTCGCCCAGCCCCATGGCCAGCGTGCAGCCGGCGGCCGACTGCATGGCCGCCTGGGTGGCTGGGGCGTTGCGCCAGAAGGCCATGGCCTTGGCGGGGCGGATGCTGGCGCGCGTGATCACGGCCAGCGGGCGCGCTGCGCCCGCGTCATCGTGCACGGTGTGGTCGGGCTTGAGGTGGGTGGCGGGTGTGGGGCCCCAGGCCTCGCCATCCCACTGGCCGCGCGAGGACAGCACCTCGTGCACCCCGCTCCAGAACTGCGCGGCGCGTTGGCGGTAGGCCTGCACGATCGGGCCGGCGAGAAAGGCATCGGCCTGCTCGGCGTGGTCGAACATCACGATCAGGCCCTGGTGGCTGGCACTCGGGCGGATGCTGAAGCCGCCGCCGTGACCGCTGCCCATGACCTTGGCAAACACCACACCGGGCACGCCTTTGAGTGAGGCGGAGCCTTGCACCATGCGCATCCAGCCCCAGGCCTGGTGTTCGCGCAGGTAGTTCACGAGCACCACCACCACCACCCCCGAAAGGGTGATCACGTCGGGTGCGGCTTCAGCCATGCGAGAGGGCCGGCGCGCGGGCGCCGACGAGTTCGGCGGGCAGCCGGAAACTGACGTCTTCGCGCGCGCCCGCGAGGTGAACGACCTGCAACGGCTCGCCGCGCGCGTGGTCTTGCAGCGCACTCACGACGCGCTGCACCAGCAGTTCCGGGGTGGAGGCGCCCGAGGTCACGCCCACGCGCGGCGTGCCGTGCAGCCATTCGGCCTGGAGCTCGTGCTCGTCCTGCACCAGTTGGGCGGGCACGCCGCTGCGCTCGGCCACCTCGCGCAAGCGGTTGGCGTTGGAGCTGTTGCGCGCGCCGACCACCAGCACCAGATCCACCTGGGCAGCAAGGCGGCGCACGGCGATCTGCCGGTTTTGCGTGGCGTAGCAGATGCCATCCACATCGGGGCCGACGATGCGCGGGAAACGGGCCGTGAGCGCCGCGATGATTTCGCGCGTGTCGTCCAGGCTCAAGGTGGTCTGGGTCACGTAGGCCAGCGGGGTCGTGGCGGGGAAATCGAGCCGGGCCACATCGGCGAGCTCGCTCACCAGGTGCACAGGCACATCGACCCGGCCCACCGTGCCCACCACCTCTTCGTGGCCGGCGTGGCCGATCATCAGCAGCGTGTGACCCTGGCGGACGAAGCGCTGCGCCTGGTGGTGCACCTTGCTCACCAGCGGGCAGGTGGCGTCGATGGTCTGCAGCGCCATGGCAGCGGCCTGCGCAACCACGGCGTTGGACACGCCGTGCGCCGAAAACACCAGCACCGAACCGGTGGGCACCACGGCCAAATCGTTCACGAACACCGCGCCCTTCGAACGAAGATCGTCCACGACCCAGGGGTTGTGGACGATTTCGTGGAACACGTACACCGGGGTGCCGTGCAGGTCGAGCGCGCGCTCGACGATGTCGATGGCCCGTGTCACCCCGGCACAGAACCCGCGCGGTTGGGCCAGGACGGCTTGCATGGCGTGTGCTGGCTGTGGTGCTTGAACGCCGCCAGCCAGCGCCTCACTGGGCCGGCTTCGCAGCGTCTGCCGGGGCAGCAGCGGCGTCGGGCGCGGCGGGCGCAGGTGCGGTGTAGGGCCGGTAAGCGGCGAGTTCCGGATGGTCCTTGAGCATCGATACCCCCAGCAATGGCTTGTAGGCGCCTTGGTGGCAGGTGGCACAGTTCATCTTGGCCACATCGCCCAGCTCGCCCTTGCGGTTGCTCGGGAACACGTCGGTCAGCGGTTCCATGTAGGCCAGGTTGAGGTCGCGTGCCATGCGGATGCCATGCCATGCCGTCACGCGCTGGGGTGGCGCGCCGTCCCATTTGCCGAAGTTCTGCGTGTTGTGGCAGTAGGTGCAGTTCACGCCCAACGAGGCCGACATGTGCGTCATGAGCGCATAGGTCTTCTCGGTGCGCTGGATGCTCTCACCCTGGCCGCCGCTGGTGGGCAAGGCTTTGGTGGCGTTCACCCGGATCGGTTCGTCTTTCAGCAGGTAGGGCGTGAACGGGTCGTAGGGCAATGAAGCCAGTTTCACGCTGTTGGCCGGCGTGTTCTGCCCGGTCTTGTTGCCCATGAAGTTCGAGCCCTGGGGCTGGCTGTCGGCGGTGAACCAGATTTCCTTGGGCACCGGGTTGCCACGGTGGCAGGTGTAGCAGGTCACGCCGGTCTCGGCCACGTGGGCCTTCCAGTCGGTGTTGATGTGCTGCGTCATCTGCACCATGCGCCGCGCCACCACCTTGGTGTAGAGGCTGTCGTCGGCGAAGTTGGCGCCGTTGTGGCAGTAGTTGCAGCCCTGCTCGGGCGCCACCCAGGCCGTCATGTTGACCATGAGGCGGGTGAACTCACCCACGCTCAGGTCGCCCAGCACCTTCACGTTCTGGTAGATCGCGCCGGCCTTGGGGCCGTCGGGGCTGGCCGCAGGCGAGGCCTCGGGCACCTGGTTGGCGTCGAACACGCCGGCCTGAATGCGCGGGTTGTAGACCTGAACCATGCCGGTGCCGCGGTAACCGTGCTGCACGGTCTCCATGGGGGGGCGTTCACACCCGCTGAGCAGGACCACCGAGGCCAGCGCCAGCACACCGAGCCACTGGCGGTTTTTGAAGATGGAGGTGTTCATCACTTCGCTCCTGGGGCAAGGGCCGGATCCATCACGGCGGGAAACACATCGGGGTAGGGCGGTGCAACACCGTGCTTGATGGCCCAGAGGTACCAGTTGTCCACCACGGTGCCGGTCAGCAGGATGCCGATGCCACCCACCAGCGGGCACAGCACGGCGAACCACCAGGCCCAGCGGTGAATGGATTCCATCGTGGCGTTGAAGCCCATGGTCCACCTCCAGAACAGCGCGGCGCGTTCGCTGGCCGTGCCGCGGTCAACGATCTGTTCGATCTCGCGCTCACCACCGAAGCGGCTCACCGCGAGGATGGTCGCGCCGTGCATCGCAAACAGCAGGGTGGAGCCGTACAGGAAGGCGATCGAGAGCGCGTGGAAGGGGTTGTAGAACAGGTTGCCGTAGCGCAGCGAGAAGGCGGCGGTCCAGTCCAGGTGGGGGAAGATGCCAAAGGGCACGGCTTCGCTCCACGAGCCCATCAGCACCGGGCGGAACAAGCCGAGCACCAGGAACAGCCAGATGGCGGCGGCAAAGGCCCAGGCCACGTGCGTGCCCATGCCCAGAGCGCGTGCGCGGCGGTAGGTGCGGGCCCACCAAAGCAGGATCGAGATCGTCAGAAACAAGCCAGCGATCTGCCACCACCCGCCCGCGTTCAGCGGTGCAAGCCCCAGGCCTGCGCCTGCCGCCGGCGGCTCCAGCGACAGCCAGAAGAGTTGACGGACAAACTGGATCGGGTCCCAGTTGACCGAGGCCAGCATGTTCAGGCCCATGATGTTGAAGGCCAGCACGCCGAACAGCAGCGACGCCATGCCGAGGGCGCCGAGGTAGATGGGTCCGATCTGTGCGTTGCCGAAGCGGCCGAACAGATGAACGATGCCGGGTGTTTTGCCCAGGCGAGGCAGGTCTTGCCCTTTGCCGAGCTCGATGCCGTGGTGCACCGGGCCAACGGCCTGTACGGTGGTGAATAGGTTTTGGTATTGCATGGTGTGCTCCTGTTCTTGCAGCGGCTCAGGACCAGATCGGCAGGTTCAGCCACCAGCCCCACCACTCGGGCCAGCCTCGGCTCCAGAAGGGACCGCTGATCACGATGCACAGGGCGCTGAACAGCACGGCGGCCAGCGCCAGGAACAAGCCCAGGCGGTGGATGCCCAGCGTGCCGACGGAATAACCGATGGTGTCGCGGAAGAAGGTGTCTTCGTGCTCGGGCGTCTTGACCGTCTGCCCCGGCGCCGGGTTGGTGGCAGAGAGCACCAGCGCGCCGTGCAAGGAGAGGGCGAGCGTTGTGGTGAAGAAGAACGTGACCGCCAGCATGTGCGCCGGGTTGTAGTGGAAGTGCAGGTACTGATAGCCCACGTTGGACACCCAGTCGAGGTGGCTGAAGATGCCGTAGGGGAAACCGTGTCCCCAGGCGCCCAGCAACACCGGGCGGATCACCACCAGCGTGACGTAAGCGAGGATGGCCACACCGAAGGCAAAGGGCACGTGGTAGCCCATGCCCAGCTTGCGGCAGATTTCGACCTCGCGCAGCAGCCACGACACAAAGGCGCCGATCGCACAGACCGTGATCAGCTGCCACAGGCCGCCTTCCATCATCGGCGCGAATCGCAGGCCGTAGGAGAGGTCGGGGGGTGCGATGCTGATCTGCCAGAGATTCCAGGTGGGCCCTTGCGAGGCGCCCCAGAGGATCATGGCCGTGCCCAGGATCGTGAAGAACAGTGTGGTGACACCGAAGAAACCGACGTAGAAGGGACCCACCCAGAAATCGAACAGGTCGCCGCCAACCAGTGTTCCGCCTCGAACCCGGTATTTCTTTTCAAAGTTGAGCATGGCCATGGTGCGGCCCTCCTGTCTCAGGTGTTTTGGACTTCTTACGTCTTTGCAAATGGGGGAGGGGAGCAGATGCTGCACTGGCCCAAGCCAGTTTCAGCACCTGCACACCTCAGGCAAAGTCAGGACTTCGCTGCGGGCGTGGCCGCCGGCATGGTTTGTGCCGTTTTTGCCGGGCCTGCCTTGGGGCCGTCCAGCCAGTTGAACTTGTTGGTGCTCAGCAGGATGAGGTGAATCATCGCGGCGAGAGCAAACAGAAACACGCCCTGCGCAACCATGGTGCGGACAGGATCGAAAAGGCGCCAGATTCTCCACATGATGGGATCTCCTTAAATCAAATGATGTGAGACATGAAGGTGTAGACCGCGGCATGCACGCCCGAGAAGATGCTGGTCTTGTGCTCCGCGCCAGGCAGCCAGAACTGCCAGTGCATGCCGACCAGTTGGCCCAGCACGGCAAGCGACAGCAACAGCAGAAAGCAGGGGGCAAAGATCAGGACAAACGAAAGCTTGTCTCCGCTCAGGGAAGGCTTGTGAGCCTCATATGACATATCGTTCATGGCAGTTGTCCTTTCACGAAAAGTTAGCCGTGTGGGTCAGAGCCAGGGCCGCCAGAACCACACCAGCAAATGGGCGACAACGGCGATGGCCGTGAACCCAATGAAGCCTTGGATGTAGTACTGGTGGAACTCCTGAGCTTCATCGTCCGTCAGGCCGGAAACAGATGTCCGTGTCGACATGGGATGCTCCTTTTCAATGTGGCCGTGAGGCCATCGATGCGCCCAGCCCGCGCACCATGGGCAGCTGCAGCGACATGCCGCAACGTGAGGTTGACCAGGCGCTTTCGCCGTGGTCGAAGAATGAAAGCCGGTTCATGCGAACTCCCCCAGGCCCATCGACTGGCCAGCGGTGTTCACATGCGATTCGTTGACAGCGGCCTCGCCGCTTTCGCGCGCCTGGCGCTCGGCCTCGTCGCGCAGCCGCTTGGCGGCCGAGATCTGCACCAGCACCGGCTGGTTGGAGACCAGTGCGTGCAGCCGGGCCTGAGCCTTGTCGTCCCACGGGGTGGACAGACCGGCGACTTCGCCGCGCGCCAGCGTGGGGTCGACCTTGTCCATGTCGGTGCCCAGCGGCAGGATGTGGAACAGCGCGTCGAACAGCGAGTTGCACACCTCTTGAATGAGGTAGGTCGCGCCGCTGTAGCCCATGAAGGGTGTGCCGGTGTGGCGGCGGATGATGGCGCCCGGGAACGATGCCGGGATGTAGGTGGCCTTCATCGGCCCCTGGCTGCCGGCCTCGGCGAGGTACATGCGTTCGTTGTAGCTGCCGAAGAGGATCAGCGGCATCTTGGTGCGCACCAGTTCGCGCACCGCAGCGTTGTCGGTTTTCTCGCCGGCCTTGCGCGAGACAGCGAACTTGCAGGGCATGCCCATCTCGGTTTCCAGGAAGTGCTGGATGCCGCGCGCATAGGTCTCGCCGGCCACCACCGCAAAGCTGGCGGTGGCGAAGAAGTCTTGCGTCACCGAGCGCCACAGGTCCCACACCGGCTTGATGGTGGTGTGCTTCTCGCGCTCGATGAAGGGCTCCGGGTCCAGGCCCAGCAGTTCGCCCAGCGTGCGCAGAAACTTGGTGGTGCTGTGCAGGCCGATGGGCGCTTGCAGATAGGGCCGGTCCAGCGCTTCGCACAGCATGCGGCCGAACTCACGGTACATGCAGATGTTCACGTCGGCCTCGACCAGGCGTGACACTTCCGAGAGGTGGCTGCCCAGCGGGAAGACCATGTTGATGTCGGCGCCGATGCCCTGCACCAGGCGGCGGATTTCGGCCAGGTCGCTCGGGCTGTTGAAGGTGCCGTAGCTCGGGCCGATGATGTTCACGCGGGGCTTCTCGCCAGCGGGCCGTTCGGCAAACGGTTTGCGTGCCGGTACCTTCTTCATGCCGAACTCGCTCCAGAGCCAGAACATGGCGCGGTTGGCGCACTGCCACTGGTCTTCGTCGATGGTGCGCGGCAGGAAGCGCATGAGGTTGGTGCCCTCGGGTGTCACGCCGCCGCCAATCATCTCGGCAATGGAGCCGGTGACCACCACCGCTGGCAGCTCGGGGTCGAGGACCGCGTGGGCACGCTTCATCGAGCCTTCGGTGCCTTCGCGGCCCAGCTGCTCTTCGGCCAGACCGGTCACCACGATCGGCAGCTCGTGCGGGGGCAGCGCGTCGGTGTAGTGCAGCACGCTGGTCACGGGGAGGTTCTCGCAGCCCACCGGGCCGTCGATGACCACCTGCAGGCCCTTGATGGCGGTGAACACATAGACGGCACCCCAGTAGCCGCCCGCGCGATCGTGGTCGAGTACCAACATCAGCCCATCTCCTCGGCTTTGCGCTTCTTCGCCTGCTTGTCCAGCTGGCGGCGCTGTTCCTTGCGGAAGTCCGGATAGTCTTTCGGCACCTCTTCCCAGACACCGGCCTTGTCGCCGTTGCCCACGCTGCCGAAAAAGTCCTTCATCTGGTCGAAGCGGTGCTGGTTGCCCATGGCGGCGTTGATCACCTGGATCAGCGAGCCGGCACCGGCCACACCCATCAGCGGGCGGGCAGAAATCAGGTTGGTGTAGTAGAGCGACGGGATGCTGGCTTCCTTGGCCGCCTGCACCACGGGTGTGGTGCCGATGGCCAGCTGCGGCTGGTATTCGCGCATGGCGTCCAGGTCGTTTTCGAGCGAGGCGCGGAACTGCACCTGCACGCCTTTGGACTTGAGCCAGGCGGCGTCGTGGGCATTCCACGGCGTGGCCGGGCAGGCCGAGCCCACGTAGCGCAAATCGGCGCCGCATTCCACCAGCAGACGACCCACCAGCAGTTCGGAGCCTTCGTAGCCGCTGAGCGTGATGCGGCCGTTGATCTTCTGTTGCGACAGCACGCCGCGAATCGCACCCAGCGTGGCATTGCGGGCTGCATCGATCTGCGCCTGCGCCACACCGGTGGCCTGGCCGATGGCGCCCAGCCAGTCGTGTGTGCCGTCGATGCCCACGGGTGCAGAACCCACGATCGCGCGGCCGGCGGCTTCAAACTCGCGGATGCTGGCGGTGTAGAACGGGTGGATGGCGGCCACCGCGACGCTGTCGAGCGCGCTGTACAGCTCGCGCCATTCGCGGGTGGGGGCCACGGTGCCCACGGCCAGACCCATGGGCGCGATCATCTGCGCGATCAGCATCGGGTCGGCCGGGAACATCTCGCCCAGCAGTGTGATGGTCGGCTTGTCGCCGCGCGCTTGGCGAGGAGCAGGCACCGGGCCGGCCATGATCTCGCTGCGCGCGTACTTCAGCATGGCGCCGGTCAGCACGTCTTTGGCTTCTGCGTGGGTCGGCACGCCGAAGCCGGGCACGTCGATGCCGATGATGCGAACGCCATTGATGGCCTTGGGCAGGATCTGCAGCGGCACACCGCTGGCGGTGGGCACGCACAGGTTGATGATGACGATGGCATCGAGCTTCTCGGGATCGGCCTGGGCGTGCACCGCTTCGCTGATGTCCTCGAACAGCTTGCCGGTCACCAGCGATTCGCTGTTGAAGGGCACATAACCCACGCTGCGGCGAGCGCCGTAGAAGTGACTGGTGAAGGTGAGGCCGTAGACGCAGCAGGCCGAGCCGCTGAGGATGGTGGCGGTGCGCCGCATGCGCAGGCCCACCCGTAGCGAACCGAAGGCCGGGCACATGCTTTGTGGCTGGTCGTGCGGGCCGGCGTTTTCGCGCTTGGGGTAGTCGGCGGCGTACTGCGCCAGGATCTCGCTCTTGCCGGCCGACTTGGCCGCGGCCAGCAGCGTCTCGCCGCCGGCGTGGCAACCCATGCCATCGCCTTCGATGGCGGTGGTGGCCTTCGCGGGGATGATGGGGATGGTGGTGCCGCTCATGGCTTCAGACCTCGTCGTACACAACTTCGAGGGTGGGCTTGCTGGTGTCGGTCTTGCCGCACATGTCGAACTGGGTGGCGGGCTCCAGCACCACGTCGCGGCCCACGGCCGAGGCGGAGAACAGGCCGAGCAGTTCGTCCTGCGTCATGGGCTTGGGGCGCATGGGGGTGGAGTTGCCCACGTTCTCGGCGAGCTGGGCAAACATGGGACCCCAGACCGATTCGGGGCGGCCGATGATTTCGTAGCTGGCGCTCTTGCGGCGGATGTCGTCGTCGGCCGGGATCACCGAAAGCACCGGGATGCCAACCGCTTCGGCGAAGTTCATCGCCTCGCCGGTGCCGTCGTCGCGGTTGATCACCATGCCGGCCACGCCGACGTTACCGCCGAGCTTGCGGAAGTACTCCACCGCGCTGCAGACGTTGTTGGCCACGTAGAGCGACTGCAGGTCGTTCGACGCCACCACGATGACCTTCTGGCACATGTCGCGGGCAATCGGCAGGCCGAAGCCGCCGCACACCACGTCGCCCAGGAAGTCGAGCAGCACGTAGTCGAAACCCCACTCGTGGAAGCCGAGTTTTTCCAGCAGCTCGAAGCCGTGGATGATGCCGCGGCCACCGCAGCCGCGGCCGACCTCGGGGCCACCGAGTTCCATGGCGTAGACGCCGTCGCGCTTGAAGCAGACATCGCCGATGGACACCGCTTCACCGGCGAGCTTTTTCTTCGACGAGGTTTCAATGATGGTGGGGCAGGCGCGGCCACCGAACAGCAGGCTGGTGGTGTCGCTCTTGGGATCGCAGCCGATCAGCAGCACCTTCTTGCCCTGCTGGGCCATCATGTAGCTGAGGTTGGCCAGGGTGAAACTCTTGCCGATGCCGCCCTTGCCGTAGATGGCAATGATCTGGGTTTCCTTCTTCACTTCGCCGGTGTGCACCGGTGTGGGTTCGATGGCGGCTTCGGCGCGCAGCTGCTCCATGAACTTGGCCGACTGCACTTGGGTGACGGGGATTGCGTTCATCAGTTTCTCCAGTCCAGGACCATCTTCAGACACTGCGGATCGCCGAAGGCGGCCGCATAGGCGTCGCTTGCGCGGGCCGGGGTTTCGGTGTGGGTGATCAGGCCGTCCAGGCACAGGCGCCCGGTCTGTACGAGCTGCGTCACGGCCACGAGGTCGGCGCGCTTCCATTCGGCGGCGGCGCGGATCTGTGCTTCGCGCATGAAGGCCGGTGCGAAGGCAAACGAGATGTCGTTCTTGTAAAAGCCGGCGAGCACCACCTCGCCACCTTTGGCCAGGCGCGGGATCACCTTGTTCAGGATCTCGGAGTCCCCGCTCACGTCGTAGATCGCGCGGTAGTCCTTGCGCGTGTCTTCTTCGGGGCTGATGACGCTGTAGCCCTCAGCACCCACGCGGCGGGCGGCTTGTGTTTCCCACACCACGGGGGCAGGGGCACCGGCGGCCACCGTGAGTCGGGCCAGCAGGCGGCCCATGACACCGTGGCCAATGATCAGTTCGGGCGGCGTGCCCGGCGCGCGGCTGCCGCCGAAGGTGACCGAGTGGTAGGCGGTGGCGGCCAGGGCCAGCAGCACCATCTGCGAGCCCAGGTCGTTGTGCAGCTTGACCACGCGGTCATGAGACACCACCAGGCGCGAGCCGGCGCCGCCGAAGAGGTTGTGCACGCCCTCGAAGCTGTAGGAGCCGGGAACGAAGACCTGGTCGCCGATCTGGATCTGCGCCTGGCCGTGGCCACAGTCGCCCTGGGTGCGCACCACGCGGCCCACGGTCTCGTAGCCCGGGACCAGCGGGTAGCCCATGCCGGGGAAGGGCGGCATGCTGCCGTCCCACAGCAAGCGCTCGGTGCCGGTGCTGATGCCGCTGTACTCGACCTCGACTTCCAGGTCGCCGTCGGTGAGGCCGCGAAGCTCCAGTGCCCGCACCGAGAGGTTGCATGGGCTCTGAAAAACGATGGCTTGGGCTTGCATGATGTGTATTAAAGAGTTGACATCTAAAAGTGTCAAGACAAAGTGACACTATTTCCCGGGCCTGCGGGTAAACCCCTAGCGTTGCCCCGAGATTTGCGGCCGAGCAGCAGCTGTGCGTGCAGCGGCATCGGGTTCGGCACGCGTTCGATGTGGGTGAAACCGGCGTCTGCCATGAGGGCGGACAACTCGGCCGGTGTGCGCAGGCGACCCGAGCCCATGGCCATCAGGTAGAAGTGGAAATACGGGTCGCTGGGCTCGGGTGCGCCGCCGACCTGCGCCATGGGCTCGGCCAGCAGCAGCGTGCCGCCCAGCGGCAGGGCGTCAAAAATGGCGCGCAGCACGACCCTCACGTCGCCATCGGGGTGGTCGTGGGCTACCCGCACCAGGGTCACCAGATCAGCGCCACGGGGCAAGGCGTCTTTGGTGAAGCTGCCGCCATGGGTGCTGATCCGGTCGCTCAAGCCCTGGCGCTGCACGTGGTCGGCGGCCAGCGCGGCCACCGGGGGCAGGTCAAACAGTTTCAGCTGAAGGTGCGTGTGGCGTTGTGCCAGGGCGCTGACCCAGCCGCCCATGCCGCCGCCCACGTCGAGCACCACGCGGTGTTCGGCAAATGGGTAGGCGCTCAGCAACTCTTCGATCACGAAGCGCTGCGACGTGGACATGAGCGAGGAGTAACGCGCGAACTGGTCGCTGGGTGCCGGCGCCTGCGGGTTGCCTGCCGGGTCTTCGGTGTAGGGCCAATAGGCGTGCATGCGCGCGGCGTTCGGGTCGCGCAGCAGGGCCAGCGGGTCGCGCATGTCCTCGTAGAGCACGGCGTTGTGCTCGATCATGTCGCGGATGCCCGCGTGCGCCGCCACGGGCGCGCCCATGGTGCCCAGGCCGTAGCGGCCAGCGCCCCGCCGCTCCAGCAGCTGCAGCGCCACGGCCGAGTCGAGCAGGCGGGCGAGCTGGGCGGTGGGCAGGCGGCACTGCGTGGCCAGTTCGTCGGCGGTGCGCGGTGCCTCCAGCACCTGTTCAAAGAGTTTCAGGCGCACACAGGCCAGCAGCACCTGCGAATGCACGAAGCCGGCCATGAGGTCGAACAACTGGGCCGACCTGCGGCGCACCAGCCAGCGGGTGAACACGCTGCGGCTGGCCCAGCGGTTGAGCGCCGGGCTGGTCATCCATTGGTCGATGCGGCTGGCGAGGCGGTCGCGCCACGAGGGCGGTGGTCCGTCCGAGAGGGGCTTGAGGGCGTCCAGAGCAGCCATGGCGGGGTCTTTCAAGCGGCCAGACGCACAGCGGGGTGGTCGGCGGTGCGCTGGAGTTCGATGCGGTCGCAGGTGCTCTGCGGGATCAGGCGGCGCGACTCGTGCAGCACGAGCTGGCGCATGGCGCGGCGGCTGAGGCATTCGGGCACCGAGTCGATGGCGGCCTGCATCAGGCCGTGGAAATGGTCGATGGCGCCCACCAGGCCGAGGTCGGCTGCGGCGCTGGGGCGGCCGTGCTGCGCGTCCTGCCCGGCGGGTTTGCCCAGTTCGTCGGCTTGCATCAGCACGTCGCGGATGTCGTCGGCCACCTGGTAGGCCTCGCCCAGGCATTCGCCCAGCGCGCGCCAGCCTTCGGGGTCGGCGCCCGCGGCCTGGGCGCCAGCGCAGGTGGACGCCACGAACAGGGCGCCGGTCTTGGCGCGCTGGTACTGGCTGAGGTCAACGCGGTTCTCGCACTCCCAGGCTTGACCGGCCACGATCCCGTCGGGCGCACCGGTGCCGATGCACACGGTGTCGATCAAGCCGGAGAGGCGGGTGGGGTGCGAGCGGCCTGCGCGGGCCAGCACCTGGTAAGCCATGACGATCAGTGCGTCACCCGTGAGCAGGGCCAGTGGTTCGCCGTACACCTTGTGAACCGTGGGCTGGCCGCGGCGCGTGTCGGCGTCGTCGAAGCAGGGCATGTCGTCGTGCACCAGCGAGGCGCAGTGCAGCAGCTCGATGGCCATGGCGGCGGCGTTGGTGAGGGCGGGTGCGTCTTCACCGCAGGCGGATGCCACGGCCAGGCACAGCTGCGGGCGGATGCGCGCGCCACCCGGAAACACGGCGTGGCGCATGGCGGCCATCAAGCGCGGCGGAGCGCTGGGGCTGCTGGCCTGGGTCAACTCGTGATCCAGCGCGGCCTGTATGCGAGTCATCATGTCCATGAGAGCCCCTTCACCGTGGTCGGAATGTCACCAATGTGTGACATAAGAAGGTGTCAATCTAACATGACACTTGCAATTGTCAAAGGGTCTTTTCTTGTGCAGCGCACACAAAAAATGCCGTCCTCAACGAACCGGAAATGCCGACGACCACGACTCGAAGTCCATACGTGCCATGGGTTTTTCCGGTTTGTTCGCCAAAACGTCTGGTGCTATAAGTGTCACGTCAAGTTGACATATGATTTTTGAGACACACCGGTGAAGCACCCCACGTCCCGCCCGAAAGTACGTCCATGAGCGATGCACTGGTCTTCAACCAGGTGAGCTGCGTTCGTGGTGGACGCACCCTGTTCAGCGGCCTCAACCTGCACTTGGCCGGCGGACAGTTGCTGCGCGTGGCCGGGGCCAACGGCGCCGGCAAGACCAGCTTGCTGCGCCTGATCTGCGGACTGCTCAGCCCCACCGAAGGCCAGGTGCTGTGGCGTGGCCAGCCCCTGGCGGTGCAGCGCGAACAGTGGGGCCGTGATCTTGTGTACCTGGGCCACGCCGCCGCGCTCAAGGACGACCTGTCACCGCTGGACAACCTGTTGTCCGCCTGCACCCTGGGCGGCCAGACGGCCCGCCGGGCAAGCGCGCTGCAGGCGCTCACCGATGCGGGCCTGCGCGGCTTCGAGCGCACGCCCGCGCGCCGCCTCTCGCAAGGCCAGCGTCGCCGCTGCGGGCTGGCCCGCCTGGTGCTGGCGCGATCGTCACCGCTGTGGGTGCTCGACGAACCCTTCAACGCACTCGACACCGCCGCCACCGCCTGGCTCGAAGGCCTGGTCCGCGCGCAGCTGCTGCGCGGCGGCTCGGTGGTGCTCACCAGCCACCAGGGCGTGGCGCTCGACGACACGCCGCACCAGGTGCTCAGCCTGTGATCACCAGCGTGGCCACCCATGCACCCGACTCCGCCGCGCCGCAGGGCTGGCTGGACGGTTTTCGCTGCGTGTTCCAGCGAGACCTGCGCATCGCCCTGCGCCGGCGCACCGACTCGCTGGCCGCGGTGGTGTTTTTCGTCATGGTGGTGAGCCTGTTTCCGCTGGGGGTGGGGCCGGAGCCCGGGCTGCTTCGCACCATGGCGCCGGGCGTGGTGTGGGTGGCGGCCCTGCTGGCCTGCACGCTGCCACTGGCACGCCTGTTTGCCGACGATCTGCAGGACGGCACGCTCGAACAACTGCTGCTCTCCACCCACCCGCTGCCCATGCTGGTGCTGGGCAAGATCGCCGCGCACTGGTGCGGCTCGGCGTTGCTGCTGGTGCTGGTGTCGCCGCTGCTGGCGCTGCAGTTCGATCTCTCGGCATCGGCCACCGGTGTGCTGCTGCTCACGCTGCTGATCGGCTCGCCGGTGCTCAGCCTGGTGGGTGCGATCGGCGCGGCACTCACGCTGGGCCTGCGCGGCGGTGGGGTGCTGATGTCGCTGCTCACGCTGCCGCTGGTGATCCCGGTGCTGATCTTCGGCGCGGGCGCGGTCGAGGCGCACACCGCCGGGCTGGGGGTGGGCGGCCATTTTTCGCTGCTCGGTGCCTTGCTGCTGCTGAGCCTGTTTGCCGCGCCGCTGGTGACCAGCGCCGCCTTGCGCATCTCGATGGAGTGACCCCATGAGTTCAATCAACTGGTTTCATTACGCGGCGCCGCAGCGCTTCTACCCGCTGGCGGGCCAGCTGGTGCCGTGGTTTGGCGCGCTGGCCGTGGTGCTCACCGCCATTGGCCTTTACATCGGCCTGTGGGTGGCCCCCACCGACGCGCAGCAGGGCGAGGCCTACCGCATCATCTTTGTGCACGTGCCCACGGCCTGGATGTCGATGGTGGTCTACCTGGCCATGGCCACCTGGGCGGCCATCGGGCTGGTGTTCAACTCGCGCCTCTCGTCCATGATGGCCACGGCGCTGGCACCCACCGGCGCACTCATGACCTTTCTCGCGCTGTGGACCGGCGCGCTCTGGGGAAAACCCACCTGGGGCACCTGGTGGGTGTGGGACGCGCGGCTCACCTCCGAGCTGGTGCTGCTCTTTCTCTACATCGGCTTCATGGCGCTGCACAGCGCCATCGACGACACGCGCCGCGCCGACCGTGCCGCCGGGCTGCTGGCCATCGTGGGCGTGGTCAACCTGCCCATCATCTACTTTTCAGTGCAATGGTGGAACACGCTGCACCAGGGCGCATCGGTCAGCATCACCAAAGCCCCGAGCATGGCCACGCCCATGCTCCTGGGCATGCTGGTGATGGCGCTGGCCTGCTGGATGTACTGCATCGCCGTGGCGCTGGCCCGGGTGCGTTTGATCATGCTGGAGCGCGAACGCCATGCGCCCTGGGCGCGGCAGGCACTGGAGGGCCTCACATGAACAGCTTGGGTGAGTTGGTGGCCATGGGCGGCTACGGCCTGTATGTGTGGGGGTCGCTGGGCATGTGCGCGGCGGTGGTGGTGGCCGAGCTGATGGTGATCCGATTGCGCCGCCGCCTGCTCGCGCAAGAGGCGGGCGATGAGCGCGCCACCGAGGAGCACGTGGCATGAAGCCGCGCAACCGACGACTCGTGGCGCTGGGTGTTGGCCTGGCCACATTGGCTGCGGCCACCGCGCTGGTGCTCAACGCCTTCAACAGCAACCTGGTGTTTTTCTTCAGCCCCACGCAGGTGATGGCCAACGAGGCGCCGCGTGAGCGGGCGTTTCGCGTGGGTGGCTTGGTGGAGCAGGGCAGTGTGGTGCGCGAACCCCAGGGGTTGACCATCCGTTTCATGGTGACCGACACAGCCAAGAGCATCCCGGTGACCTACACCGGCCTGCTGCCCGACCTGTTCCAGGAGGGCAAGGGCGTGGTGGCGCAGGGCAAGCTGGGCACAGACGGTGTGTTCCGCGCCGACCAGGTGCTGGCCAAACACGACGAGAACTACATGGCACCCGAAGCGGCCGATGCACTGGCCAAGGCCCGCGCCGGGCAGAACTCGCTGGTGATGCCCGAAGGAGCAAAACCATGATTCCCGAACTCGGTCACTTCGCCGCCGTGCTGGCGCTGGTGATGGCGCTGGTGCAGAGCATGTTTCCGCTGGTGGGCGCGCACCAGGGCCGTCGCCACTGGATGGCGCTGGCCCGCCCGGCCGCCTTCGCCCAGTTCGTTCTGCTGGCGGTGTCGTTCGGCTGCCTCATGCACGCCTTCGTCACCAGCGACTTCTCGGTGCTGCTGGCCGCGCAGAACTCGCACACCAGTTCACCGCTGATCTACCGCATCACCGCCGTCTGGGGCAACCACGAAGGCTCCATCTTGCTGTGGAGCCTGATCCTGGCCGGCTGGACACTGGCCGTGGCCGTGTTCTCCGACCAGCTCGACGAGCCCATGCGCGCCCGCGTGCTGGGCGTGATGGGCTTGATCAGCGTGGGCTTCCTGCTCTTCACCCTGCTCACCTCCAACCCGTTCGAGCGCCTGTACCCGGTGCCGCTGGACGGCAAAGACCTCAACCCCCTGCTGCAAGACCTGGGTATGGCGATCCACCCGCCCATGCTCTACATGGGTTACGTGGGCTTTGTGGTGGCGTTTGCGTTCGCGGTAGCGGCCCTGCTGGCCGGCCGGGTGGACGCGGCCTGGGCGCACTGGTCGCGCCCGTGGACCACCATGGCCTGGTGCTTCCTCACGGTGGGCATTGCGCTGGGCAGCTTCTGGGCCTACTACGAGCTGGGCTGGGGTGGCTGGTGGTTCTGGGACCCGGTGGAAAACGCTTCTTTCATGCCGTGGCTGGTGGGCACGGCGCTGATCCATTCGCTTTCGGTCACCGAGAAGCGCGGTGGCTTCAAGCTCTGGACCGCGCTGCTGGCGATCCTGGCGTTTTCGCTCTCGCTGCTGGGCACCTTCATCGTGCGCTCGGGTGTGCTGAGTTCGGTGCACGCGTTTGCCACCGATCCCGAACGCGGCCTGTTCATCCTGGTGTTCTTCACCATCGTGGTGGGCGGCTCGCTCACCTTGTTTGCCTGGCGCGGTCCCAAGGTGGGCGGTGGCGGCGCGTTCGAGATGCTCTCGCGCGAAAGCCTGCTGCTGGCCAACAACGTGCTGCTGGTGGTGGCCGCGGCCGCGGTCCTGCTGGGCACGCTCTACCCCTTGCTCATCGACGCGCTCGGCATGGGCAAGCTCTCGGTCGGCCCGCCTTACTTCAACGCGGTGTTTGTTCCGCTCATTGCACCGGCCCTGTTCCTCATGGGCGTGGGGCCGCTGGCGCGCTGGCGCCAGGCCTCATTGGGCGACCTGGCGCACCAGCTGCGCTGGGCCGCCGGTGTGAGCGTGGCCAGCGCGGTCATTGCGCCGCTGGTGCTGCAGCGCTGGACCCCGCTCACCGGCCTGGGCCTGCTGCTCGCGGTGTGGGTCGCGAGCACGGCGGTGCTCAACCTGGTGCAGCGCCTGCGCGCCCATCCTTCTTCGGCCTGGGTCGCGTTTCGCGCGCAGCCGGGCAGTTACTTCGGCATGTTGCTGGCGCACTTCGGCGTGGCGGTGTTCATCGCCGGGGTCACCGTGGTCAGCAGCTTCCAGACAGAGAACGATGTGCGCATGGAGGTGGGCCAGACCGCCGAGGTGGGTGGCCACAACATCCGGCTCGACAGCATGGACCTGGTGCAAGGGCCGAACTACACCTCGGCCCGCGCCACGCTCACCGTGAGCCGCGATGGCGATCTGGTGGCGGTGTTGCACCCCGAGCGGCGCATCTACACCGTGAGCCGCACGGCCATGACCGAAGTGGCCATCGACCGCGGCGTGATGCGCGACGTGTACGTGGCGCTGGGCGAGCCGGTGAGCGAAACCGCCTGGAGCGTGCGCCTGCACCACAAGCCCATGGTCAACTGGATCTGGGGTGGTTGTCTGCTGATGGCGCTGGGGGGACTGCTCGCGGTGATGGACCGGCGCTACCGCGTGCGCAAGGCCGCTGTGGTGGCACCGGCCGCGCCGTCCGCTGGCAATGTGGGCACGGTGCGCCCGGTGATGACGGCGCGGAGCGCGCGCCCATGAAGCGCTACCTGTGGCCGCTGGCCATCTTTGTGGTGATGCTGGGTTTTCTGGGCATGGGGCTGCAGCTCAACCCGCGCGACGTGCCGTCGCCCCTGATCAACAAGCCGGTGCCGTCTTTCCGCCTGCCCACGCTCGCCGCACCCGACACGCTGGTGGCCCCGCAAGACCTGCGCGGGCAGGTGTGGCTGCTCAACGTGTGGGCCTCGTGGTGCGTGGCCTGCCAGCAAGAACACCCGGTGCTCATGGACCTGGCCAAAACCAGCGCCGTGCCCTTGATCGGCCTGAACTACAAGGACCAGCGCCACTTGGCGCTCAACTGGTTGGGCAAGCACGGCAACCCCTACAAGACCACGCTGTTCGACATGGATGGCCGCGTCGGCCTGGACTTCGGTGTCTATGGCGTGCCCGAGACCTATGTGATCGACAAACAAGGCGTCATCCGCCTGAAGTTCACCGGACCGGTGACGCCCGAGGCGGTGCGCGAGAAGCTGCTGCCGCTGATGAACGAACTCGGTGCCTGAGCCCATGCGCGTCTTTTTGATGACCCTGTTGCTGGCTTGCGTCCTTGGTGCAGGTGGCGTGGGCGCGCAGACACCCAACGATTCCCAGGCCACGCCCCTGTCGGCCGACCCGGTGCTGGAGGCGCGCGTGCTCAAGATCGCCGAAGAGCTGCGCTGCCTGGTGTGCCAGAACGAAACCATCGCCGCCTCGCAAGCCGACCTGGCCAAAGACCTGCGGCAGCAGATCCGCGAGCAGCTCACGCAGGGCCGCACGCAGCCGCAGATCCTGGAATTCATGTCGCAGCGCTATGGCGACTTCGTTCTCTACCGCCCGCCGCTGCAACTCAGCACCGTGCTGCTGTGGGCCGGGCCGTTTGTGTTGCTGCTGGTCGCTGCCGGTGTGCTGCTGATGAACATTCGACGGCGCGATCCGTCGACCGAACCCTCGCCGTTGACCCCGGCGGAACTGCAGCGCGCCCAGCGCCTGCTCGACGATGCCGGAGGCACGCCATGACCGAGTTCTATGCCCTGGCACTGGCGCTGCTCGCGCTGGCTTTGTGGCCCTTGTTGGCGGTGCTCTGGCGCACACGTTCGGGTGCCGTGCCTGCCATGCCGCAGCAAGCCAACCTCGCGCTGTTGCGCGCGCAGCGCGCCCAGCTCGACGCCGAGCACGCCGAAGGCAAGCTGACCGAAGCGGAGTTCGAGCAGGCGCGCACCGAGCTGGCGCGCCGCGTGATCGACGAGTCGGCGCCGCTGGACCAGCGCGTGCGCGCCACCCACCGCAACGCCACCGCCACCGGCCTGCTGCTGGCCGTGCCCGCGCTGGCCATCGGCCTGTACGTCTGGCTGGGTGAGCCCGACGCGGTGCGCTTCGAGGCCGAGCTCGCCCAGCAAGCGGGTGCGTCCGACGGCGACGTCGACACCATGGTTCGCCAGATGGCCCAGCAACTTCAGAGCCGCCCGCCGGGGCAGGCCGCGGATGCGCCCGCCTGGGCCATGCTGGCGCGGGCACACGCCAGCCGCCAGCGATTTGCCGATGCCGATCAGGCCTACCAGCGCGCCATCGAACTCACACCCGACAACCCCGACCTGCTCGCCGACCGGGCCGACTTGCTCTCACTGTTGCAAGGGCAGAGCGCCAGCGGTGAGCCCATGCGGCTGGTCAACCGGGCGCTGGCGATCGACCCTGGCCACCCCAAGGCGCTCGCGCTGGCCGGCAGCGCGGCTTACGGCCAGCAGGATTTCGTGGCGGCTCAGGCGTTCTGGCAACGCGCCCGCGAGCGCGCCGCGCCGGGCAGCCCGTTTGACCAAGGGCTGCAGAGCAGCCTGGAGGCGGCACGCGCCGGCATCGCGTCACAACCCGGCGGCGCAGCACGCGTGGCCGCAGCACCCGCCGACCAGCCGCCTGCTGCCAATGGCCATCCCGGCGTGCGTGGGCAGATCACCATCGCACCCGAGCTGCAAGGCAAGCTGGCGGCCGGCGACACCTTGTTCGTGTTTGCGCGTCCGGTGCAAGGGCCGCGCATGCCGCTGGCGGTCTTGCGCGTGGCGGCAACATCTGGCCCATTCCCGTTTGCGCTCGACGACAGCCAGGCCATGGCGCCGGAGCTTCGCCTGTCGATGCACGAACAGGTGGTGGTGGAAGCGCGCATCAGCCGAACCGGACAGGCCATGCCACAAAGCGGCGACCTGCAGGGCACCAGCGGCCCGGTGCCGAACAACAGCGCCCAGCTGCAGATCCGCATCGACAGCGTCGTGCCCTGAGGCAGCGGGGGTCAGGCCCGCGCGTTGAAGCGCTCGTTGATGAGCCGCGCCACGGTGTCGGGCTGCTCTTCGTGGGCGAGGTGCCCCAAGCCGTCGAGTTGGATGTACTGCGCGTTCAGCGCGGGTGAGAGCCGCGACATGGCGCGCGTGGCTTGCTCGGGCGGCACCGTGCGGTCGCGTTCACCCACCACCAGATCGAGCGGCACGGTCAGTCGGGGCAGGTCGCGCCAGAGCGAGTCGAGATCCCAGTTGGCCATCATGCCCAGCGCGCCCGCGGCGTGGGCGGGGCTGCGCACCAGCCGCTGGTACAGGGCGGTGCCAGCCGGATCGAGCGTGGAGCCGGTGCTGTCGAGCAGACGCTGCAGCACCGCCGGCTCTTTGGCGTGCCACGCGAACAGTCGGGGCACAAAGGGCGCCGAGGCCATGAGCTTGGCCACGGGCGAAAACAGCTGACCGGCCAGACCGCCCAGCGGCATGAGCGCGGCGTTGAGCCCCAGCACCGAGCGCGGTGTGGCCAGGCCATCCAGGCACATGCGCACCGCCACCGCCGCACCGGCCGAGTGGCCCACGAGCAGGGCCGGGCTGATGGCAAGCGTCTGCAGCAAACCATGCACCGCGCGCGCCATGCCGGGCAGCGAGAGTTGCGGTGAACCCACGCCACCGGGCGGCATGCCGGTGAAGGCGTGGCCGGGCAGGTCCATGGCCACCACCTCGAAGCGCTGTGCGAGCTGTGGCGCGAGGTCGCGCCACGAGTGGGTGGAGGCGCCGGTGCCGTGCAACAGCACCAGACAGGGAGCACCTTCGGGGCCGGCGAACCGCTGCACATGCCACTGCAGACCGGACGCCCACACGAAGCTGCTGCGCTCGTGGTGCGGCCACTGCGGACCGTCGCGCTGCCAGTCGAGGCCGGGTCCCATGTGGACGATCAGCGCGTGCCGGGCGCACTCGCCAGCCGCACGGCTTGCGAGAGGCCGGCGGCGCCTGCGTGTGGCAACGGCACACAGGTAGCGCCCATGCGCTCGGCCATCTGGCGCGAGGCCTCGCCCGGTTGCGCCGAGGTGTCGATGAGCAATGCCGCGAAGCCGGCGACGCGAAACGCGTCGGCAGCGACCAGGGCGTCTTCGGTGGCCTGGACCCGGCCATGGCGACCGTCGCGAGCCACGTTGGCGCGGCCGTCGGTGAGCATCACCACCACCGGCGTTTCCCCTTGACGCCCGATCTGCTGCGCCAGTTCGCGCGCGGCTTCAATGCCAGCGGCCAGCGGCGTTCCGCCACCACCGGGCAGCGCGGCCAGGCTTCGCTTGGCGCGCGCCAGCGAGCGCGTGGGCGGCAGCAGCAGTTCGCAGCCGTCGCCGCGAAACGCCAACACCGCCACCTTGTCGCGCCGCACGTAACACTCGGCCAGCAGCAGCTCCACCGCGCCTTTGGCCTCGGCCAGGCGGTGCAGCGCGGCCGAGCCCGAGGCGTCCACCACGAACAGCGTGGTGGTGGGCCGGCGCTGGCGAAAACGCACGACGTGAAAGTCTTCGCGTCGCACCTGAATGCGCTTTGGGCCATCTGCTTTTTGTTGGCGCAGACGTTGCCAGGGCGCTGCCGCGCGCAAGGTTTCCAGGATGTGCAGCCGCGCACCCGAGCGCGGTTCGGCGCGCCGCGTGCCCACCGGGCGCCCGCGGTTCTGGTTTTTCATGAGCTCGCCCGAGCGGCCGGCGGCTGCCGCGCGCGCCTGCCGGGCCTGGCCCATCTGCAAGGCGGCCAGCAGTCCCGGCGGGATGGCCGCGCGCACGGCTTCAACCATGCGGTCGTCCAGCGCGCCGGGGGCTTCTTCTTCCTCGGCGCTGTGGGTTTCGTCTGGCGGTGCTTCGGGTGGCGGTGTGTCCTGCGGGTCGTCTTCGTCGGGGCTGGGCTCCTGCGCGTCCGTGGGTGGCGGGGGCGTGTCGTCGGCTTCTTCCGCCGGCGGCGCAGGCATGCGGGTGGCGCGCGGCGCGAGCACCAGCCGCGCAGCCAGCGAGGCGTGCACTTCTTCGGCCTCGTCCATGCCCGACAAGGCCGCCGCGGCGCGCGCCACGCGCACCGCCAGCAGCGGCGCGCGCATGGAGTTCACGCCCCACACCAGCGAAGCCGCGCACAGCGCCTGCACCACGCTCTCAGGCACGATCACCTGCGCCAGCCGAGCGCGCGCATCGGCGATCTCCGCGCGTGTCCAGTCCACCGGCGCGTCGTCTTCGGACTCGGCGGCCTGCAGCGGCAGGTGAAAGGCCAGTCGGTCGAGCAGCGTGGCGGGCATCTGTTCTTCTTCGCCATCGCCTTCGTCCAGCGCCACCAGGGCCACGCGGGCCGGGCGGCGTTGGGTCAGGCCGTCGCGCTCCAGCGCCACCACCTGCGTGTCGAGCACGGCCGCGAGTTGCGACGCCACACCGGCGCCCACGCGCTCGGCCATGGCCAGCAGCAGCACACCGCCGTCACAGCGCGCCAGCAGACCAAGTTGAGCCACCGGGCGCCCGGCGTGCAGGGTGGCGGCCAGGTCGAGCCCGCCCAGCAGGGCCGAGTCGGTGGCGTGCAGTGGCACGCGGTGCATGGGGGTGCTGGCTGGCAGACCCTCGCGCAGCATGGCCAGCCAGGTGTCGCGCAACGGGCCGGCGGGCGCACGCAAGGCGACGCCGCCCAGCCCCGCCGAGTCCACCGCCAGCAGGGCGGCGATCAGGGCCGCGTCGGCGTTCGGGGTCGAGGCGGTGAGGGTGTCGAGCATTGATGGAGGGCCCGAGACCCGGGCTCAGGCGCCCATGAGTTCGGCAACAGCGCGATCGACCCGCGCCGTGGAGCCGGCGTTGTCCAGCGGGTTGCGGCGCAGGCGGTGACGCAGCGCGGGGCCGGCCACGCGTTTGAAGTGCGCGTCGGTCACGCTGGCGTCGCCCTGCAGCGCGGCCATGGCACGCGCAGCGCGGATCAGCGTGAGGTCGCCGCGCAGGCCGTCGGTGCCCAAGGCCATGCACAGCGCAGCCGCGCGCTGGCGCGCGGCGTCGGTGATTTCAACGTCGTGCAGGCGCTTGCGCGCGGCAACAATCTTGCGGCGGATGCGTTCGTCTTCCTTGTGCCAGCGCTCGATGAAAGCTTCGCGGTCCTGCTCGAAGGCATCGCGCCGGCGCACCACCTCCACGCGTTCTTGCAAGAGCTCGGGCGTCTTCACCTCCACCGACAGGCCGAAGCGGTCCAACAGTTGCGGGCGCAGTTCGCCTTCTTCCGGGTTGCCGCTGCCCACCAGCACAAAACGCGCGGGATGGCGCACCGAAAGGCCCTCGCGCTCCACCACGTTCTCGCCCGAGGCGGCCACGTCGATCAGCAAATCAACCAGGTGGTCTTCGAGCAGGTTGACTTCGTCGATGTAGAGAAAGCCGCGGTTGGCCTGCGCCAGCAGGCCGGGCTCGAACGCCTTCACGCCTTGCGAGAGCGCGCGCTCCAGATCGAGCGCGCCGACCACGCGGTCTTCGGTGGCGCCCAACGGCAGGTCGACCACGGGCACGGGAATGAGGTGGGTCTTGGGGGGCGGCTGGTCGGGCGCACGCAGGGTGGCGCAATCAGCGCAGCGGCTGGCGGGGTCGGCTGGGTCGCAGCTGTAGCGGCAGCCGTTGACGGCCCGCATTTTCGGCAGCAGGGCGGCCAGCGCCCGCACCGCGGTGGACTTGCCGGTGCCCCGGTCACCAAGGACCAGAACACCTCCGATGGAGGGATCGATGGCGGCGATCAGGATCGCCGTTTTCATCTCGTCTTGACCAACTATTGCGGAGAAAGGGAATGCCTGTGCCATAGGGAAATCAGTATGGCACAGGGCTCGTGCGCGTCACCCCGGAGCTTGTACGGGGGGAGTCGCATTCAGTGGCTTTTCGGCGACGCCATCAAGCGGCCTGTCGCCTGCGCGATTCGCAGCGCGCGGGTCTTCACATCCACAGTGCACGCCAGGCCAGGCGCGGCAGGTCGGCGCGCTGCAGCGTCACACGCGTTTGCCAGCTGCGGTGGTCGATGTCGGCAATGGCGTCCAGGATGCGCAAGCCGCCTTGCACCACCAGACGCAGCTCCCAGCCCGCGCGGCCCGGCACCCGCCGCGCCAGCGGCGCACCCAACTGCATGAGGCCGCGCGCGTAGGCGCAGAGTTCAGCCACCACGGCCTGTCGATCGGGGGTGGCCTCCAACGCGGGATGCTCGAAGTCGGCGACCCGCAAGCCATGGCGTTGCAAGGTGTCGGCCGGCAAGTAGCAGCGTCCATTGGACATGTCGCGGCCGATGTCCTGCCAGAAGTTGATGAGTTGCAAGGCACTGCAGATCTGGTCGCTTTGCTGCAGCGATCGTGCGTCGTGCACACCGTACAGGTGCAGCAACAGGCGCCCCACCGGGTTGGCCGAGAGACGGCAGTAGCCCAGCAGCTCTTCGGTGCTCTCGTAGCGGTGTTGCTGTTCGGTGTAGCGCACATCCTGCTCGAAGGCGCTCAGCAGGTCGTGCAGCAACGGGCCCGGGAGGTCGTGGCGGACGATGGCCACGCCCAGCGGGCCGAACACCGCTGGCCACCGTTCGGTGGCGGGCAGCGCTGCGCCGCCCGCGGCCTTCTCGATGCACCGCTGCAGCTCGTGGCGGAAGGCCGCCAGATCGGCCAGCCGAGTGGTTGCCTTGGCCTGGCCTTCGTCGGCCATGTCGTCGGCCGTGCGCGCAAAGCGGTAGATGGCCGCGACCGCGGGGCGCAGCCTGGGCGGACACAACCAGGAAGCCACGGGAAAGTTTTCGTAATGCCCGACGCCAGGCCCCAAGGCACCCAGCGCGCCAGGGGCCGCCGACGGCAAAGCTTCAACCCGGCCGGCGGGCTGCTCGTCTGGCGGGGGCAGGGGGCCCGGCGTGGTTTGCGTCATGAAAGTGGCGGCGATTTTTGTCGGTTACTTCAATTACTAACCGGTCAGTCAGTAATATACGGCCATTGTCGGCGCGTGATCTTGCCGCGCCCCAACCATTTTCACAACGTCCTGCCCGCCATGAAAACGCCGCACCTTGTCCTGATCATGACCGCCGTTCTGGCCCTCGCGGCCTGTTCGCCCGCCCCGGCGCCCACCGAGCCGATCCGTTCGGTCAAGCTGATGACGGTGGGTGTCAGCGATGTGGGTGCCCGAACCGAGTATTCGGGTGAGGTGCGCGCGCGCACCGAGTCCCGGCTGGGCTTTCGGGTGGGCGGCAAGCTGGTGCAACGTCCGGCCCAGGTGGGACAACGCGTGAATGCCGGTGCCTTGCTGGCGCAGCTGGATGCGCAAGACCTGGCGCTGTCCAGTCAGGCGGCCCAGGCGCAGGTGAGCGCGGCGCAGACGCAGCGCGATCTGGCCGCGGCCGACCTTAAACGCTACCAGGACCTGTTGTCCCAGGGTTTCGTGAGCGGCGCGGAGATCGAGCGCCGGCAAGCCACCCTGCAATCGGCCGAGGCCACGTTGCGCCAGGCGCGCGCGCAGGGCGCGGTGCAGGGCAACCAGGCGGGCTATGCGCGCCTGCTGGCCGATGGCGCCGGTGTGGTGCTGGCGGTCGACGCGGAGGTGGGACAGGTCGTGGCCGCGGGCACGCCAGTGGTCCGTGTGGCGTTGGACGGCCCGCGCGACGTGGTGTTTGCCGTGCCCGAGGACCGGATGGCCATGTTGCGCACGGGCCAGGTGGCGCAAGTGCGCCTGTGGACGGGTGGGCCCGCTGGCGCCGCGACGCCGCTGGACGCGGTGGTGCGCGAGGTCGCGGCCAGCGCCGATCCGGTCACGCGCACCTACCAGGTGAAGCTGGCCTTGCCCGAGGGCGCGGCAGCGCCGCTGGGCGCCACGGCTTATGTGACGATGGCGGCCCGCACCGGCACCCCGCAGGCCGCGATCAAGCTGCCCACCTCGGCGCTGATGCGCTCGGAGTCTGGCGACCGCAAAGGCAGCGCCGTCTGGCTGTTTGACGCCGCCAGCAGCACGGTGCAGCCGCGCGATGTGGTGGTGGCCGGCGCCGATGGCAACGAGTTCGTGATTGCCTCGGGTTTGAAGCCGGGCGACGAGGTGGTGGCTGCCGGGGTGCATGTGTTGTCGCCCGGGCAGAAGGTGACGCGTTTCGTCGGTGCGGCCACGAAGTGAGGACCGCATGAGCTCGTCCGATTACTCATCCGCCGACCAGACCGCCACCTGGGTCTCCCGCTTCAACCTCTCGCAGTGGGCGCTGGACCACCAGGCCTTCACGCGCTACCTGATGATCGTGCTCATGGTGCTGGGCGTGGCGGCCTACTTCCAGCTCGGCCAGGACGAAGACCCGCCCTTCACCTTTCGTGCCATGGTGGTTCGGGCCTACTGGCCCGGCGCCACCGCCGAGCAGGTGGCCGAGCAGGTGGCCGACCGCATCGAGAAGACGCTGCAGGAAGTGCCCTACGCGGACAAGATCCGCAGCTATTCGAAGCCCGGCGAGACGCTGGTGATCTTCCAACTCAAGGACTCGTCTCCGCCCAAGGAGGTGCCACAGATCTGGTACACGGCGCGCAAGAAGATCGGCGACATGCAGGCCACGCTGCCACAAGGTGTGGTGGGCCCGTTTTACAACGACGAGTTCGGCGATGTGTTCGGCGTGATCTATGCGCTGCAGGGCGACGGCTTCTCGTACGCCGACAAGAAGCAGGTGGCCGACAACGTGCGCCAGCAACTGCTGCGTGTGCCCGACGTGAGCAAGGTCGAGCTTTTCGGCGTGCAGGATGAAAAGCTGTTTGTCGAGATATCGCAGAAGCGTCTGGCGGTGCTGGGGCTGAACCTGCAGCAGGTGCTGGACGTGCTGAGCCAGCAGAACGCGGTGGTGTCGGCCGGGGCGGTGCAGTCGCCGCAGGACGTGTTGCAGGTGCGCGTGGAAGGCGCGTTCCAGTCGGTGGATCAGCTGGGCGCCATGCCGATCCGCGCGGCCAATGGCACGCAGATCCGCCTGGGGGACCTGGCCGAGATCCGGCTTGGCTATGTGGATCCACCACAAGTGCTGGTGCGCCACAACGGAAAAGACAGCATCGGTCTGGGCATTTCCATGGCCAAGGGCGGCGACATCATCGCGCTGGGCAAAGCCCTCAAGACCACGGTGGCTGGCATCGAGGCCACGCTGCCCGCCGGCATGGTGCTGGCGCAGGTGCAGGACCAGCCCAGCGCCGTGACGAACTCGGTCAACGAATTCGTGAAGGTGCTGGTCGAGGCGGTGGTGATCGTGCTGGCGGTCAGCTTTCTGGCTCTTGGCCTGCACAAGCGCCCGGGCAGCAAGGGCTTGCGCGGCTACACGCTGGACATCCGTCCTGGCCTGGTGGTCTTCATCACCATTCCGCTGGTGCTGGCCATGACCTTCCTCGCCATGAACTACTTCAAGATCGGCCTGCACAAGATCTCGCTGGGTTCGCTGATCATCGCGCTGGGCCTGCTGGTGGACGACGCGATCATCGCGGTGGAGATGATGGTGCGCAAGCTCGAAGAGGGCTACAGCATGGTGCGTGCGGCCACCTTCACCTGGGAGGCCACGGCCATGCCCATGCTCACCGGTACGCTGATCACGGCCGCCGGCTTCCTGCCCATTGGCCTGGCCAACTCCAGCACGGGCGAATACACGTTTGCGATCTTCGCGGTCACCGTGATCGCGCTGCTGCTGTCGTGGATCGTGGCGGTGTTCTTTGTGCCCTATCTCGGCGTGCGCTTGCTCAAAGTGAAGCCCCACGTGGGTGATGTTCACGAGGTGTTCGACGGCCCGTTCTACGTGCGTTTTCGCGCGGTGGTGGACTGGTGCGTGCAGCACCGCTGGATCACGATCGGTGCCACCGTGCTCACCTTCGCGCTGGGCATCGTCGGCATGGGCCAGGTGCAGCAGCAGTTCTTTCCGGACTCGAGCCGGCCAGAGATCCTGGTGGACGTGTGGCTGCCCGAGGGCAGCAGCATCAAGGCCATGGACGAGGCGACCAAGCGCCTGGAGGCGCGCATGACGGCCGAAGAGGGCGTCAAAAGCGTGAGCACCTGGGTGGGCTCGGGCGTGCCGCGCTTCTATTTGCCGTTGGACCAGATCTTTCCGCAGACCAACGTGTCGCAACTCATTGTCTTGCCGCAAGACCTGAAGACCCGCGAGCGCCTGCGCAAGGCGCTGCCCGCTTTGCTGGCGACCGAATTTCCCGAGCTGCGCGGCCGCGTGAAGCTGCTGCCCAACGGCCCACCCGTGCCGTATCCGGTGCAGTTCCGTGTGGTCGGCACCGAGCCGACGCAATTGCGCACCCTGGCCGACGAGGTGAAGGTGGCCATGCGCGCCAACAGCAACATGCGCGGCGTCAACGACAACTGGAACGAGTCGGTCAAGCGGTTGCGGCTGGAGGTGGACCAGGCCAAGGCGCGCGCGCTGGGGGTGTCCAGCCAGTCGATCGCGCAGGCTGCGCGCACCTTGCTCAGCGGCAGCACGGTGGGCCAGTACCGCGATGGCGACAAGCTGATCGACATCGTCCTGCGCCAGCCGCTGGACGAGCGCGACGCGATCAGCGACCTGGCCAACACCTACCTGCCCACCAGCAGTGGCCAGAGCATTCCGCTGTTGCAGATCGCCCGGCCGGTGCTGGACTGGGAGGCGGGCGTGCTGTGGCGCGAGAACCGCGACTACGCCATCACGGTGCAGGGCGACGTGGTGGAAGGCCTGCAAGGCGCCACCGTCACGGCCGAGCTTCAGCCGGTGCTGAAGAAGATCAGCGACGGCTGGGCCGCGCGCGGGCTGTCCGGCTACCGCATCGAGGTGGCGGGCGCTGTGGCCGAGAGCAGCAAGGGGTCGTCATCGATCGCGGTGGGGATTCCGCTGATGCTGTTCATCGTTTTCACCCTGCTCATGTTGCAGTTGCAAAGCTTCAGCCGTTCATTGCTGGTGTTCCTCACCGGTCCGCTGGGTCTGGCGGGGGTGGCGGCTGCGCTGCTGCTGCTCAACCGGCCGTTCGGCTTTGTGGCCTTGCTGGGGGTGATTGCGCTGATGGGCATGATCCAGCGCAACTCGGTGATCCTGATCGACCAGATCGAGCAGGACCGCGCGCGCGGCGTGCCGGCCTGGGACGCGGTGGTGGAGTCGGCGGTGCGGCGGATGCGACCCATCGTGCTCACCGCTGCTGCCGCCGTGCTGGCGATGATTCCATTGTCGCGCAGCGTGTTCTGGGGGCCGATGGCGGTCGCGATCATGGGCGGGCTGGTGGTGGCCACCGTGCTGACGTTGCTGGCCTTGCCTGCGATGTACGCAGCGTGGTTTCGGGTGAAGCGGGAGCCTGAAGCGCCGTTGGCGTGAGCCCGGCAAGGGCTCGGACCTGCCGGATTGGGAACCCTCTTGGTCAACAATGCACCAACAAGTCCCCAACCCGTCGAGTTCTGCCCATGCGAATTGCCCTCATCCATGCCCTGGCCCACTCGGTGGCGCCCATCAACGAAGAGCTGCAGCGCGCGTGGCCCGAGGCCGTGCGCATGAACCTGCTAGACGACACGCTCTCGGCCGACCTGGCCCGCAGTGGCCAGGGCCTGGACGAGACCATGCACCAGCGCTTCGAGACCTTGTCGGCGTACGCCGAGGGCACCGGTGCGCAGGCCATTCTGTTCACCTGTTCAGCCTTCGGCCCTTGCATCGAAGCCGCTTCCGCCCGCCGGCCCCACATGCCGGTGCTCAAACCCAACGAAGCCATGGTGGCCGACGCCGTGGCGCTCGGTGGGCGCGTGGGTCTGATCGCGTCCTTCGGCCCCACGCTCGCATCCATGCCGCCCGAGTTTCCCCCGGGCACCGAGCTGGTGACGCGCCTGGCCGACGGAGCCCTCGAAGCACTCAACCGAGGTGACACAGCCGGGCACGACGCGTTGGTGGTCGAGGCCGCGCAGTGGCTTGCGGAAAAGGGTTGCGATGTGATTGCACTGGCCCAGTTCAGCATGGCACGCGCGCAGATGGCCGTGCACCGCGCCGTGGACTTGCCGGTCCTCACCACGCCGGGCAGCGCCGTGCGGATGTTGCGACTTCGGCTCGCCGCCTGAGCCTGCGGCTTGGTGTCTGGGCAGCGGCTACAATCGAAGGTTGCCGTGAAGAGGACAGGCGGGCTGCAGCACACCACGTGCATCCCGCCGGACACCCATCCAAGGCGCGCGGGTGGCGAAATTGGTAGACGCACCAGGTTTAGGTCCTGACGCCAGCAATGGTGTGGGGGTTCGAGTCCCCCCCCGCGCACCACCACAGACACATGCATTCCCCGGTTCGGCCAGGCAGGCTGGCTGAGCCGCAATTTTTGGGCACCACCCTTTTGGAGAGAACCATGACCGTGACCGTTGAAACCCTGGAAAAGCTCGAGCGCAAGATCACGCTGTCGCTGCCGGCCAATGTGATCCAGAACGAGGTGGCGAACCGCCTCAAGCGCATGGCGCGCGACGTGAAGATGGACGGTTTCCGTCCCGGCAAGGTGCCCATGAACGTGGTGGCCCAGCGCTACGGCTATTCGGTGCACTACGAAGTGATGAACGACAAGGTCGGCGAAGCTTTCGCCACCGCCGCCAACGAAGCGCAGCTGCGCGTGGCTGGCCAGCCCAAGATCACCGAGAAGGAAGGCGCGCCCGAGGGCGAACTGACCTTCGATGCCGTGTTCGAGGTGTACCCCGAAGTCAAGATCGGTGACCTGACCACCGCCGCGGTGGACAAGGTGTCTGCCGAGGTGGACGCCGCCGCCATCGACCGCACCCTGGACATCCTGCGCAAGCAGCGCCGCACCTTCGCGCAGCGCGCGCAGGACCAAGCCGCCCAAAACGGCGACCGCGCGACCATCGACTTTGCCGGCAAGATCGACGGCGAGCCGTTTGAAGGCGGCAAGGCCGAAGCCTTCCAGTTCATCGTGGGCGATGGCCAGATGCTCAAGGAATTTGAAGACGCCGTGCGCGGCATGAAGCAGGGCGAGAGCAAGACCTTCCCGCTGGCCTTCCCCGAGGACTACCACGGCAAGGACGTGGCCGGCAAAACCGCCGACTTCCTGGTCACGGTCAACAAGCTCGAAGCCGCCCACCTGCCTGAAGTCGACGAGGCCCTGGCCAAATCGCTGGGCATCGCAGACGGCACCGTGGAAGGCCTGCGCGCCGACATCCAGAAAAACCTGGAGCGCGAAGTCAAGTTCCGCCTGCAGGCCCGTAACAAGCAGTCCGTGATGGACGCGCTGGTGGCCGTGTCCGAACTCGATCTGCCGAAATCGGTGGTGCAGTCCGAACTCGACCGCCTGGTGGAAGGCGCGCGCGCCGACCTCAAGCAGCGCGGTGTGAAAGACGCCGAAAAGGCTCCGATCCCCGAAGAACTGTTCCGCCCGCAGGCCGAGCGCCGCGTGCGCCTGGGTCTGGTGGTGGCCGAGCTGGTGCGTTCCAACGAACTGCACGCCAAGCCCGAGCAGATCAAGGCCCACATCGAAGAGCTGGCGGCCTCCTACGAGAAGCCAGCCGACGTGGTGCGCTGGTACCAGGGTGACAACCGCCGCATGGCCGAAGTCGAAGCCATCGTGATCGAAAACAACGTGACCGAATTCGTGTTGTCCAAGGCCAAGATCACCGAAAAGGCGGTCAGCTTCGACGAACTGATGGCGCAAAACTGATCTGCCTGCCGGGCAGAAACGCAGAGGGCGGAGCGATCCGCCCTTTTTTTTGCCGGTTTGAACCCCACGTGTCACCCGCTGTTCCGTTTTTGGTGGCCCAAAGGCCATCGCCCTTGTGTGCATACGGCCACAGTGGGTTGGTTACAGTAGTGACACGGTAATGCATCAACACATGGAGAAACGCATGAGCGCAATGGACATTCAAGGCCTGGGCATGGTGCCCATGGTGATCGAAACCTCGGGTCGCGGCGAACGTGCTTACGACATCTATTCCCGCCTGCTTAAGGAGCGCGTGATTTTTCTGGTGGGTGAAGTCAACGACCATTCGGCCAACCTGGTGGTGGCGCAGTTGTTGTTCCTGGAAAGCGAAAACCCCGACAAGGACATTTCGTTCTACATCAACTCTCCCGGTGGTTCGGTGAGCGCCGGCATGGCGATCTTCGACACCATGAACTTCATCAAGCCCGACGTGTCGACCCTGTGCTGCGGTTTTGCTGCCAGCATGGGCGCCTTCCTGCTGGCTGCGGGCACCAAGGGCAAGCGCTTCTCGCTGCCCAACTCCAAGATCATGATCCACCAGCCGTCGGGCGGCAGCCGGGGTCAGGCAACCGAAATCGAGATCCAGGCCCGCGAGATCCTGAAAACCCGAGAGCAGCTCAACAAGATCCTGGCCGAGCGCACTGGCCAGCCTCTGGACCGAATTGCCCGCGACACCGAACGCGACTACTACATGTCTGCCGCCGAATCGGCAGAGTACGGCCTGATCGACAAAGTGATCGAGAAGCGACCGAGCGCAACCTGAGGCCGACCGGGCGGCGAAAAGCGGGAGACGGTGCCCATAAAGGTGCCTTTCCCGGGTTTGGCGCCCGGAAGGCTTGATCTATCATTGTTCCCACTGATTCACCTGACGCCCCTCTATGGCCGACAAAAAAGCGACCTCCAGCGAAAAAGCGCTCTACTGCTCCTTCTGCGGTAAGAGTCAGCACGAGGTCAAGAAGCTCATCGCCGGGCCCTCGGTGTTCATTTGCGACGAGTGCATCGACCTCTGCAACGACATCATCCGTGACGAGTTGCCTGGCCTTGAGTCTGTCAAGGCGTCTGGCGAAGATGTGCCCACGCCTTCCGACCTCAAGTCCAACCTCGACAACTACGTGATCGGTCAACAGGGCGCCAAGCGCGCTCTGGCCGTCGCGGTCTACAACCACTACAAGCGCCTGCGCCACAAGCAGACGGCCCGCAAGGACGATGTGGAGCTGGCCAAGAGCAACATCCTGCTGATCGGGCCCACCGGCTCGGGCAAGACGCTGCTGGCCCAGACCATGGCGCGCATGCTCAACGTGCCTTTTGTCATGGCCGACGCCACCACCCTGACCGAGGCCGGTTACGTGGGTGAAGACGTGGAAAACATCGTCGCCAAGCTGCTGCAGAGCTGCAATTACGACGTCGAGCGCGCTCAGCAGGGCATCGTTTACATCGACGAAATCGACAAGATCACCCGCAAGTCCGACAACCCGTCCATCACCCGTGATGTGTCTGGTGAGGGCGTGCAGCAGGCTTTGCTCAAGCTCATCGAGGGCACCATGGCTTCGGTGCCACCTCAGGGTGGCCGCAAGCACCCCAACCAGGACTTCCTGCAGGTTGACACGACCAACATCCTGTTCATCTGCGGCGGCGCTTTTGCGGGCCTTGAAAAAATCATCGAGAACCGAACCGAAGCCTCGGGCATCGGCTTCGGGGCTACGGTCAAGAGCAAGAAGCAGCGCAGCGTGACCGAGGCATTCAAGGAAATCGAGCCCGAAGACCTGATCAAGTTCGGCCTGATCCCCGAACTCGTGGGCCGTGTGCCTGTGATCGCCGCGTTGTCTGAACTCAGCGAAGACGCGTTGGTCGAGATCCTCACCGAACCCAAGAATGCGGTGGTGAAACAGTTCTCTCGCTTGTTGGCCATGGAAGGCGCGGAGCTCGAAGTGCGCCCGGCCGCGCTCAAGGCTATCGCTCGCAAGGCGCTGGCTCGCAAGACGGGCGCGCGCGGACTGCGTTCGATCCTGGAAAATGCGTTGATCGACACCATGTTTGACCTGCCAAGCATGAACAATGTTGAGAAAGTGGTGGTGGATGAGTCCACCATCGACGAAAACAAGCCACCTCTGCTGGTTTACCGCGAGGCGGCCAAGCAGGCCTGAGCAGGCCTGCGACGACGGGCGCTGCAGGCAGCGCCCCAGCGATGCGTCCGGTTGATATCGCCCGCACCAACCCCAGTTACCCGTTTTAGTCGAGGTTGAAATGTCCGGACAAACTCCTCTCCCCAGTACCCCGGTGGAACTCCCGCTGCTGCCCCTGCGCGACGTGGTGGTGTTCCCGCACATGGTCATTCCGCTGTTCGTGGGCCGCCCCAAGAGCATCAAGGCGCTCGAGTCCGCCATGGAGTCCGAGCGCCGCATCATGCTGGTGGCACAAAAGGCCGCAGCCAAAGACGAGCCGTCGACCGACGACATGTTCGAGATGGGCTGTGTGGCCACCATCCTTCAGATGCTCAAGCTGCCCGACGGTACCGTGAAGGTGCTGGTCGAAGGCGTGCAGCGTGCGAAGGTGCTGGCCATTCGTGACGGCGAAAGCCATTTCATCGCCAGCGTGAGCCCGGTCGATCCGGCGGTCGAGCGTGCAGACACACAGTCCAACGAGCTTGAAGCCCTGCGTCGCGCGGTGATGCAGCAGTTTGACCAGTACGTCAAACTCAACAAGAAGATTCCCTCAGAGATCCTCACCTCGATCTCCAGCATCGACGATCCCGGTCGATTGGCCGACACGATCGCTGCACACCTGCCGCTCAAGCTCGAATCCAAACAGGTCGTGCTTGACCTCGACCCGATCAACAAGCGACTCGAAAATCTGTTCGAGCAGCTCGAACGTGAGGTCGACATTCTCAATGTCGACAAGAAGATCCGCGGCCGCGTGAAGCGGCAGATGGAAAAGAACCAGCGCGACTTCTACTTGAACGAACAGGTCAAGGCCATCCAGAAGGAATTGGGTGAAGGCGAAGAGGGCGCCGACATCGAAGAGATCGAGAAGAAGATCAAGGCCGCCAAGATGCCTGCCGAAGCGCGCAAGAAGGCCGATGCCGAGTTCAAGAAGCTCAAGCTGATGTCGCCCATGTCGGCCGAGGCCACGGTGGTGCGCAATTACATCGACGCTCTGGTGGCGCTGCCCTGGAGCAAGAAAACCAAGATCAAGCACGACCTGGCACACGCGGAGGCGGTGCTCAACGAGGACCATTACGGTCTTGAGAAGGTCAAGGACCGCATCCTTGAGTATCTTGCTGTGCAACAGCGTGTGGACAAGGTGAAGGCGCCCATCCTGTGCCTGGTGGGCCCACCCGGCGTGGGCAAAACCTCGCTCGGGCAATCGGTGGCCAAGGCCACCGGGCGCAAGTACGTTCGCATGGCCCTGGGCGGCATGCGCGACGAGGCCGAGATCCGTGGGCACCGCCGCACCTACATTGGCGCGATGCCGGGCAAGGTGTTGCAGAGCCTGACCAAGGTCGGCACGCGCAATCCGCTGTTCCTGCTCGACGAGATCGACAAGCTGGGCACCGACTTCCGTGGCGACCCTTCCAGTGCGTTGCTCGAGGTGCTCGATCCGGAGCAGAACCACACCTTCGGCGATCACTATGTCGAGGTCGACTTCGACCTGTCCGACGTGATGTTCGTGGCGACCTCGAATTCGATGAACATTCCGCCAGCCCTGCTGGACCGAATGGAAGTCATTCGACTCTCGGGTTACACCGAAGAGGAAAAGACCAACATCGCCATGCGCTACCTGTTGCCCAAGCAGCTCAAGAACAACGGCCTGAAAGAGGGCGAGCTGGAGGTGAAGGAAGAGGCCGTGCGAGACATCGTGCGCTACTACACCCGTGAAGCGGGTGTGCGTTCGCTGGAGCGCGAACTCTCCAAGATCTGCCGCAAGGTGGTCAAGGGCCTCCTGCTCAAGAAATACACGCCCACGGTGATCGTGGACGCCGAGAACCTCAACGATTTTCTGGGGGTGCGCAAGTACAGCTACGGCCGTGCCGAGGCGCAGAACCAGGTGGGCCAGGTGGTCGGGCTGGCGTGGACGGAAGTGGGTGGCGATCTGCTGACCATTGAAGTCGCGATCATGCCGGGCAAGGGCATCATCACCCGCACGGGTTCGCTGGGCGACGTGATGAAGGAGTCTGTGGAAGCAGCGCGCACGGTGGTGCGCAGCCGCGCCCGCATGCTGGGCATCAAGGACGAACAGTTCGACAAGCGCGACATTCACATCCACGTGCCCGATGGCGCCACACCCAAGGACGGTCCGAGCGCAGGCGCTGCCATGACCACGGCTCTCGTGTCATCCATCACCGGCATTCCCGTGCGGGCCGACGTGGCAATGACCGGTGAGATCACCTTGCGCGGCGAAGTCACCGCCATCGGCGGCTTGAAAGAGAAACTGCTGGCGGCGCTGCGCGGTGGTATCAAGACGGTCATCATCCCTGAAGAGAACGTCAAGGATCTGGCCGACATCCCCGACAACGTGAAGCAGGGTCTGGAAATTGTCCCGGTCAAATGGATCGACAAAGTGCTCGCAATTGCACTCGAACGCCAGCCCGTTCCCTTGACCGACGAAGAGGTGGCTGCGCAGATCGCCGCGGCCTCCACACGAGCGCCCACGCCCGGGCAGGACGCCGTGAAACACTGATCAAAAAATTTGGGGGGGCTTGAAAGAGGCCCATTTTTTAGGTTAGAATTTCAGCTTCCGGCAGACAAGCGGAACAGCACTGAAAAGTGTCGAGAAATGCGGGAATAGCTCAGTTGGTAGAGCGCAACCTTGCCAAGGTTGAGGTCGCGAGTTCGAGTCTCGTTTCCCGCTCCAGATTCAAAAAGGGAAGCTCTGCTTCCCTTTTTTGTAGCCTTTTCAGATCAGTGCTTTCTGCGCTGACCCTGATGGCGCGATAGCAAAGCGGTTATGCCCCGGATTGCAAATCCGGTTAGTCCGGTTCGACTCCGGATCGCGCCTCCAGAATCACCTGCAACCCCGCCAACAACATTGTTGCCGGGGTTGTTTCATTTGAATCGCCCGATCCTTGACGCTTGCAGGGCGGCGAGGTGTCTCCACCTGCGACAATCTGCACTCGGCCTCGATGGTGAAATTGGTAGACACAGCGGACTTAAAATCCGCCGCCTTCCCGAAAGGGAGCGTACCGGTTCGACCCCGGTTCGAGGCACCAGGCTAGGTTTTTTCCGGTTTCGCCGGTACAGTGAGTTTTCATGACCCGATACAACGCGCCCTTCGAGATCCACGTGCATGGCGATGTGCCTTTGCGCGACGACGTGGTCTTCGCCCAGATCCAGGACGCACTCAAGCCGCTGTGGGTCTATGCCGGCGCCAAGTCATTGGCGGCTGCGGCCGAGAGCAGTTACGAAGACGAACCGGGCATCCGCTTCGACGCCGAATCCCATGTTCTGCAGATCTGCTGGACTGTGCCCGGTGATGAAGATTTCCGGCAGGTGATCGAAGAGGCCTGCATGGGCCTCAACGACATTGCTTCTACGGGCGCTCCGCTGGAGGTTTCTTTCTACGACGCCGAGTTTGACGAGGAAGACGACTCTTCCGAGGAAGAAGCGCGCGACGACTTCTTGATGTGTTTCGTGGGTCCCACGCCCGCAGCCATCATGCAGGTGCAACGCGATCTGTTGGTGCAGGACGTGCTGCACATCATGGAGCGCCACTTCGATGCGTCTGAACTGGGCGACGTGGTGGGCTCGATCGACAAGCTCTTCACCCAGCGCTTTGACGCCCTGGTGAATTCCATGCAACTGGGCAAACCCCCGCGCGGGTATGGCGGCCAGTCGGGTCATGGCGGTCCGCGCAAGCCACGCCACCTGCACTGATTTGAACCAGGTCTGGGTCCTGACATGCCCAGGCACTAGACTGCGCGGCACGGCGGAGTTTCCGATCCGCCGCCCGGAGTGCCGATGTCTTTCTTTTCCACCGATGCCCTGAACCCTGGCGTGCGCAAGCGCGAGGTGTTCGGCTGGGCGATGTTCGACTTTGCCAACTCGGGCTACACCACCGTGGTGCTGACCGCGGTGTTTGCGGCCTACTTCGTGGGCGCGGTGGCCGACGGGGCCGAGTGGGCCGCGTTCGCCTGGACAGCGGCCTTGAGCCTTTCGCACCTGATCGTGATGCTGACCATCCCGGCCATGGGCGCCTGGGCCGACCAGCACGGCGCGAAAAAGCGGCTGCTGATGTTCACCACGGCTGGCTGCGTGCTGGCCACGGCGGCGCTGGCATTGGTGGGGCCGGGAGCGGTGGCTCTGGGCATGTTGCTCGTCGTGGTCTCCAACGTTTTTTTCGCCTGGGGCGAATCCCTGGCGGCGGCCTTTCTTCCAGAACTCGCCAAGCCGGCAGCGATGGGCCGGGTGAGCGGCTGGGGCTGGAGCCTGGGGTATTGCGGCGGCATGCTGGCCCTGGGTTTGAGCCTGGCCTATGTGTTGTGGGCGCAGGCACAAGGGCAGAAGGCTGCGCAGTTTGTGCCGGTGACCATGTTGATCACGGCCGCGGTGTTCGCGTTGGCCTCTGTGTTCACGCTGGTGTTTCTGAAGGAGCGTGCAAAGCCTCGGGTCGGCCTCAACACAGGTTCGGCCTGGCGTCAGTCGTACAGCCAGCTGCGCAGCACCTTCCAGCAAGCTAGGCGCTATCAGGATTTCATGTGGCTGCTGGCCTGCGCCACGGCCTACCAGGGTGGTGTGGCGGTGGCGATCACCCTGGCGGCGATCTACGCCGAGCAGGTGATCGGGTTCGTGCAGCAGGAAACCATGGTGCTCATCTTTGTGCTGAACATCGCGGCCATGGTGGGCGCGTTCGCGTTTGGCTACTGGCAGGATCGCCTGGGCCACAAGCTGGCGTTGGGTATCACGCTGGTGGGCTGGGTGGTCACCTGCATCCTCGCGGCCGTCACCACCACCAAGGGTGGTTTCTGGTACGCCGCGGCCATCGCGGGCGTTTGCATGGGGTCGAGCCAGTCGTCGGGCCGTGCCATGGCCGGCATGCTCGCGCCGCCGGGGCAGCTGGCCGAGTTCTTCGGCCTGTGGACGTTTGCAACCCGCGTGGCCAGCATCATCGGGCCGCTGAGCTACGGCGCCATCACCTGGATGACCGGGGGCAACCAGCGACTGGCCATTGCGTCCACCGCCGTGTTGTTCGTGATCGGGCTGCTGCTGCTGATCCCGGTCAACATGAAGCGCGGTCGGGAGGCGGCGCTTCAGCCCGCCATCGCGTCAAACCGTTAGCTTCTCTGCCCGGGTGTGCAGTCCGAGCCATCGTTGAGCCGCCTGCGACAGCGCAGCAGGATCGCCGGTGGACCACAACAGCGGCGGTACTGCGGCTGAAGTGATCGGTGCGGACATGTTCAACACGTCGCGCGTGCGGCGTGCCACCGCCACACCGGTGTCGACCAGCGCCACATCCGGCCCCAGCAACTGTGCCAGCACATCGGCCGCAAACGGGTAGTGTGTGCAGCCCAGCACCACGGTGTCCATGTCGCCAGGTGCCTCGTCACGCAGCACTTGAACATAACGCTCGCAAAGCGTTTGTTGCGTCTGCTGGTCGCCCCGCTCGATGGCATCGGCCAGGCCGTCGCAGGGCTGACAGATGAAATGCACGGGGCTCGAAGCGGTGTTTTCCAACTGCGTGCGCAGGCGTGCGAAGCGTTCGCTGTTGAGCGTGCCACGTGTGGCCAGCACGCCGATGTGGCGCGTCTGGCTGGTCGCTGCGGCGGGCTTGAGCGCGGGCTCCACGCCGACGATGGGCAGGTCGGGGTGGGTGGCGCGCAAGCTGTCGATGGCCAGCGCTGTGGCGGTGTTGCAGGCCACCACCAACGCGTCGATGTGGTGGGTTTGGCGCAGCCAGGCGGTGATGCGTTCGGATCGGTCGGTGATCTCGGCCACCGTGCGCTCGCCGTAGGGCGCATACGCGCTGTCGGCCACATACACGAAGCGCACCCCGGGCAACTCGGCCAGCAGGGCGCGCAGCACGCTCAGACCGCCGACCCCGCTGTCGAAGACACCGACGGTTTTCAAGCGGCAGCGACGCTGATGCCCTTGAACTCGCCCGTGGCGATGCGCTGCTTCCACTCGGCCGGGCCGGTGATGTGGGCGCTGGTGCCACCCGAATCCACCGCCACCGTCACCGGCATGTCGACCACGTCGAACTCGTAGATGGCTTCCATGCCCAGGTCTTCGAAGCCCACCACCTTGGCGTGCTTGATGGCCTTGGACACGAGGTAAGCCGCGCCGCCCACGGCCATGAGGTAGGCGCTCTTGTGCTGCTTGATGGATTCGATGGCGACCGGGCCGCGCTCGGCCTTGCCGATCATGGCGATCAAACCCGTTTGCTCCAGCATCATGTCGGTGAAGCCGTCCATGCGCGTGGCGGTGGTGGGGCCGGCGGGGCCCACGGCCTCGTCGCGCACCGGATCGACCGGGCCCACGTAGTAAATGACGCGGTTGGTGAAGTCCACGGGCAGCTTCTCGCCCTGGGCGAGCATGGTCTGGATGCGTTTGTGTGCGGCGTCGCGGCCGGTGAGCATCTTGCCGTTGAGCAGCAAGGTCTGTCCGGGCTTCCAGCTGGCCACCTCGGCCTTGGTGAGTTTGTTGAGGTCCACGCGCTGGCTCTTTTGCGTGTCGGGCACCCAGTTCACGTTGGGCCAAAGGTCCAGGCTGGGCGCTTCCAGGTACACCGGGCCGCTGCCGTCGAGCACAAAGTGCGCGTGGCGCGTGGCGGCGCAGTTGGGGATCATGGCTACGGGCTTGCTGGCCGCGTGCGTGGGGTACATCTTGATCTTGATGTCGAGCACGGTGGTGAGGCCACCCAGGCCCTGTGCGCCGATGCCCAGGGCGTTGACCTTCTCGTAAAGCTCCAGGCGCAGTTCTTCCACCTGCGTGAGCTTTTCGCCCTTGGACGCCTTGGCCTGCAGCTCGTACATGTCGATGTCGTCCATCAGGCTCTCTTTGGCCATCAGCACGGCTTTCTCCGCGGTGCCGCCGATGCCGATGCCCAGCATGCCCGGCGGGCACCAGCCGGCACCCATGGTGGGCACGGTCTTCATCACCCAGTCAACCACCGAGTCGCCGGGGTTGAGCATGATCATCTTGCTCTTGTTTTCGCTGCCACCGCCCTTGGCTGCCACCGTCACTTCCACCGTGTCGCCGGGCACGAGCTCGGTGAAGATCACGGCGGGCGTGTTGTCCTTGGTGTTCTTGCGCGCGAACTGAGGGTCGGCCACAACCGATGCTCGCAGCTGGTTGTCAGGGTGGTTGTAGCCCTGGCGCACGCCTTCGTTGATGGCGTCTTCCAGGCTGCCAGTGAAACCATCGAGCCGCACGTTCATGCCCACCTTGAGGAACACGTTGACGATGCCGGTGTCCTGGCAGATCGGGCGGTGGCCAGTGGCGCTCATCTTGCTGTTGGTCAGGATCTGCGCAATGGCGTCCTTGGCAGCGGCGCTCTGCTCGCGCTCGTAGGCACGGGCCAGGTGGGCGATGTAGTCGGCCGGATGGTAGTAGCTGATGTACTGCAGGGCGGCAGCGACGGATTCGATCAGGTCGTTCTGGCGGATGCTCGTGGTCATGGCGGTGGGGGCGTTGGTGTCGGAGGTCTGGGGCCGTGCAGGCCGAACAGTCGCAGGGATGTGCACAGTCTGCTACGGTGGGCCAGCCGGTATTTTGACAGGTCGTCCCAACGCCGGCTGACACAGGAGAGCGCCATGAAGACCCGGATTGAACGCGACACCATGGGCGAGGTTGCCGTGCCTGCCGAACGCCTCTGGGGCGCACAGACGCAGCGCTCGCTGCAGAACTTCGACATCTCGGGCGAGCGACAGCCGCCGGAGCTGATTCGAGCGCTGGCGCAGGTCAAGCGGGCGTCGGCCGTGGTGAACCACGCGCTGGGTCTTCAGGAAGCGAAGAAGACCGAGGCCATCGTTGCCGCCGCCGACGAGGTGATCGCCGGCCAGCACGAAGGCGAGTTTCCCCTGGTGGTCTGGCAGACCGGCTCGGGCACGCAAACCAACATGAACCTCAACGAAGTGCTGGCCAACCGCGCCAGTGAACTGCTGGGGGGCGCGCGTGGCGAGGGGCGCCTGGTGCACCCCAACGACGACGTGAACCGCAGCCAGTCGAGCAACGACGTGTTTCCCACCGCCATGCACGTGGCCGCGGTGGACGCCATCACACACCGGCTGCTGCCTTCGCTGGCGTTGCTGCGAAACACCCTGGCTCAGAAGGCCGACGAATTCAAGGACATCGTGAAGATCGGCCGCACCCACCTGCAAGACGCCACGCCGCTGACCCTTGGTCAGGAGTTCTCGGGCTGGGTGGCGCAGCTCGCGCACGGCGAGCGGCATGTGCGCGATGCGTTGCCGCATGTGTGTGAACTCGCCCTGGGCGGTACGGCCGTGGGCACCGGGCTGAACGCGCCCGAAGGCTACGCCGAGGCCGTGGCGGCCGAGCTGGCGCGACTCACCGGGCTGCCCCTAGTGAGCGCGCCCAACAAGTTCGAGAACATGGCCAGCGTGGATGCTCTGGTGCATGCCCACGGCGCGCTGAAGACGCTGGCTGCAAGCCTGAACAAGATCGCCAACGATGTGCGTTGGCTCTCCAGCGGACCGCGCAGCGGCATTGGCGAGTTGAGCATTCCCGAAAACGAGCCGGGCTCGTCCATCATGCCGGGCAAGGTCAACCCGACGCAGAGCGAGGCGCTGACCATGCTCTGCGCGCAGGTGATGGGCAACGATGTGGCGATCAATATCGGCGGTGCCTCGGGCAACTTCGAACTCAACGTGTTCCGCCCCATGGTGGCGCACAACTTCCTGCAGAGCGTGCGACTGCTGGGCGACGGCATGCGAAGCTTCAACAACCACTGCGCTGTGGGGATCGTGCCCAACCGCGAACGCATCAAGGAGCTGGTGGATCGGTCGCTGATGCTGGTGACCGCGCTCAACCCGCACATCGGCTACGACAAGGCCGCGCAGATCGCGAAAAAGGCGCACAAGGAGGGCACCAGCCTGCGCGAAGCGGCGCTGGCTTCGGGCCATGTGACGGCCGAGCAGTTCGACCAGTGGGTGCGCCCCGAGCAGATGACGGGGCGTTGAGCTCAGTGCGTGCGGCCCGGGGGCGGCTGCATCAGTTTGTCGGTCACGGCAATCGCCATCGCGCTGAGCAGGAACACCACGTGGATGATGGTCTGCCACATCAGCACCTGCTCGGTGTAGTTGGCTGCGTTGATGAAGGTCTTGAGCAGGTGGATGGAGCTGATGCCGATGATGGCGGTGGCCAGCTTCACCTTGAGCACCGAGGCGTTCACATGGCTCAGCCATTCGGGCTGGTCGGGGTGGTTCTCCAGGTGCATGCGGCTCACGAAGGTTTCATAACCGCCGATGATCACCATGATGAGCAGGTTGGAGATCATCACCACGTCGATCAGTGCCAACACCACCAGCATGATCACCGTCTCGTTGAGACCGGTCAGTTGCACGTCGGCCTTGTAGCCGATACTGCTCACGAGTTTGTCGAGCGCGATCTGGCTGCCAAACGCCGCTTCGACCAGGTGCACGAGTTCCACCCAGAAGTGAAAAACGTAAATGCACTGTGCCGCGATCAAGCCGATGTAGAGCGGCAGCTGCAACCAGCGGCTGGCGAAGATCAGGTTGGGCAAGGCGCGGATCTGGGCGGGGGTCTTGACAGGATCGGTCATGGGAGAAGGGCGATGCGCCGGGAGCCCGGGGCGGGCGGCGGCAAGGCCGTCGTATTGTAGGGTGGCACACGCATCGGGCTCGGGTTTGTACCGATGCCTCTGCGCCGCCGAACAGGCACGTTGCAGACCATGTAAGTGGCTCGTAAGAGCCCGTGCCCACAGTCATTGGTTGACCCGAATCCACAACACCTGAGGAGACTGCCCATGTCCACACCGTCGTCGTCCATTCAATCCACCCTGGTCGAAAACCGCGTTTTTGAACCCTCTGCGGCCACCGTCAAGGCCGCGCGCGTCTCCGGCATGGCGGCTTACCAGGCGTTGTGCGACGAGGCTGAGAAGGACTCGGAAGGCTTCTGGGCCCGCCTGGCGCGTGAGACGCTGACCTGGCACAAGCCCTTCACCAAGACGCTGGACTCGTCCAACGCACCTTTCTACAAGTGGTTCGAGGACGGTGAACTCAACGCTTCGTACAACTGCCTGGACCGCCACATGGGCACGCCGGTCGAGAACAAGACCGCCATCATCTTTGAAGCCGACGGCGGCGAGGTGACCAAGGTCACCTACAAGGAGCTGCTGGCCAAGGTCTCGCGCTTTGCCAATGCGCTGAAAGCGCGCGGTGTGAAGAAGGGCGACCGCGTCGTCATCTACATGCCCATGACGATCGAAGGCGTGGTGGCCATGCAGGCCTGTGCGCGCATCGGCGCCACGCACAGCGTGGTCTTCGGCGGCTTCTCGGCCAAGGCGCTGCAGGAGCGCATCCAGGACGCCGGTGCCGTGGCCGTGATCACGGCCAACTACCAGCTGCGCGGCGGCAAGGAGCTGCCGCTGAAGTCCATCGTGGACGACGGCATCGCCATGGGCGGCTGCGAGTGCATCAAGAACGTGATCGTGTTCCAGCGCACGCCCACCGCCTGCAACATGGTTGCGGGCCGAGACAGCTTCATGCACGAAGTCATGGCCAGCGAGTCCGACGTGTGCCCGGCCGAAATGGTGAGCGCCGAGCACCCGCTGTTCGTGCTCTACACATCGGGCTCCACCGGCAAGCCCAAGGGCGTGCAGCACAGCACCGGTGGCTATCTGCTGTGGGCCAACCTCACCATGAACTGGACCTTCGACCTGAAGGCTGACGACATTTTCTGGTGCACCGCCGACATCGGCTGGATCACCGGCCACACCTACGTGACCTACGGCCCGCTGGCCGCCGGCGCCACACAGATCGTGTTTGAAGGCGTGCCCACCTACCCGAACGCAGGGCGCTTCTGGCAGATGATCGAAAAGCACAAGTGCACCATCTTCTACACCGCGCCCACCGCGATCCGCTCGCTGATCAAGGCGGCCGAGGGTGACGAAAAAGTGCATCCCGCGCGCTCCGATTTGTCCAGCCTGCGCCTGCTCGGTTCGGTGGGTGAGCCCATCAACCCCGAAGCCTGGATGTGGTACTACAAACACGTGGGCGGCGAGCGCTGCCCCATCGTGGACACCTTCTGGCAAACCGAAACTGGTGGCCACATGATCACGCCGCTGCCGGGCGCCACACCGCTGGTGCCGGGCTCTTGCACGCTCCCGCTGCCGGGCATTGCCGCCGCGATCGTGGACGAAGCCGGCATCGATGTGCCCAACGGCTCGGGCGGCATCCTGGTGGTGAAGAAGCCCTGGCCGTCGATGATCCGCACCATCTGGGGCGACCCCGAGCGCTTCAAGAAGAGCTACTTCCCCGACGAACTCAAGGGCTACTACCTGGCCGGCGACGGCGCAGTGCGCAGCGCCGACCGGGGCTACTTCCGAATCACCGGCCGCATCGACGACGTGCTCAACGTGTCGGGTCACCGCATGGGCACGATGGAGATCGAGTCGGCCCTGGTGAGCAAGACCGACCTGGTGGCCGAAGCCGCCGTGGTGGGCCGCCCGGACGATCTGACGGGTGAGGCCATCGTGGCGTTCGTGGTGCTCAAGCGTTCGCGCCCCACCGGCGAAGAAGCCAAGGCCATCGCCAAGGTGCTGCGCGACTGGGTGGGCAAGGAAATCGGCCCGATTGCCAAACCGAAAGACATCCGCTTCGGTGACAACCTGCCCAAGACCCGCAGCGGCAAGATCATGCGCCGTCTGCTGCGCTCCATCGCCAAAGGTGAGGCGATCACGCAGGACACCTCCACCCTGGAGAACCCGGCCATCCTGGATCAACTGTCGGAAAACAACTGATCGCGGCTCGGGACTTCGGTCCCGTGCAGGCAACAAAAAACCCGCTGGAGTCCAGCGGGTTTTTTCATGGGAGGCGCCGGAGATTACTTCTGGCTCAGGACCCAGGCCGCCAGCTTCTTGGCATCTGCTTCGCTGACCTGCGTGTTGGCGGGCATGGGGATCGCGCCCCACACACCCGAACCGCCCTTGATGATCTTGGTGGCCAGTGCGTCGACCGCCTTGGCGTCGCCCGCGTACTTCTTGGCCACGTCCTTGTACGACGGGCCCACCAGTTTCTTGTCCACCGCGTGACAGGCCATGCAGTTCTTGCTCTTGGCCAAGGCCTCGTCGGCGAAAGCAGGAGCGGCCAGCGTGGTCATGGCGGCCATAATCAGGAGAGCGCGTTTCATGGGTTGTCCTTGTGAATGAATGCTGAGGTCGGCACAGCCCGGATTTTAGCGAGGCAGGTGGCCGACGAAACGATCGCTTACAGATTCTTGCCCCACTTTGTCGGACCTTTACTGGAGCGTGTGATGTATTTGCTGATCCTGGGCGTCATCCTGATGTTGATGAAGTACCTCGGCGTGGAGTTCATGACCAGCGTGTCCTGGTGGTGGGTGTTGTCACCGTTTGCACTGGCCGTGGTCTGGTGGGCCTGGGCCGACAGCACGGGCTACACCAAGCGCCGCGAGATGGACAAGATGGACAAGAAGAAGCAGGACCGCATCGACAAGCAGCGCGAGAACCTTGGCATCAAGACCAAGCGTCGCTCGCGCTGAACCCCATCAATAGTTGTCGAGCACCGCGCCCTTGCTGGCGCTGGACGCGTTGAACGCAAACTTGGCCTGCACGCCGCGCGTGTAGCGCGGCGCCGGTGCCGTCCAGGCGGCGCGGCGCTTCTCGATCTCGGCCTCGGGCACGTTGAGCTCCAGCAGCAATTTGTGTGCGTCGATGGTGATGCTGTCGCCTTCGTTCACAAATGCAATCGTGCCGCCCGCCGCGGCTTCGGGCGCCACGTGGCCGACCACCATGCCCCAGGTGCCGCCGCTGAAGCGGCCATCGGTGATCAGGCCCACGCTTTCGCCCAGACCCGCGCCAATCAGCGCACCGGTGGGCGCCAGCATCTCGGGCATGCCCGGGCCGCCCTTGGGACCGAGGTAGCGCAGCACCATCACGTCGCCCGCCTTGATCTTGCCGTCCAGGATCGCCTGCAGCGCCGACTGCTCGTCGTCGAACACGCGTGCCGGGCCGGTCATCACCGGGTTCTTCAGGCCGGTGATCTTGGCCACTGCGCCTTCGGGGCTGAGGTTGCCTTTCAAGATGGCCAGGTGTCCATGCTCGTACATGGGCTTGTCGATGGGGCGGATCACGTCCTGGTCGGCGCGCGGTGCATCGGGCACGTCCTTGAGCACCTCGGCAATCGTCTGGCCGCTGATGGTCAGGCAGTCACCGTGCAGCAGGCCGGCGTTGAGCAGGACCTTCATCACCTGGGGAATGCCGCCGGCCTTGTGCAGGTCGACCGCGAGGTACTTGCCGCTGGGCTTGAGGTCGCAGAGCACCGGCGTTTTCTGACGCACGCGCTCGAAATCGTCGATGGTCCACTCGACGTCGGCCGCGTGGGCAATGGCCAGGAAGTGCAGCACCGCGTTGGTGGAGCCTCCAGTGGCCATGATCACCGCCACGGCGTTTTCGATCGCCTTCTTGGTCACGATGTCGCGCGGCTTGATGTCCTTTTTGATGGCCTCGATCAGCACCTTGGCCGATTCCTTGGCCGAGTTCATCTTTTCGTCGTGCGGGTTGGCCATGGTGCTGGAGTAGGGCAGCGAGATGCCCAGGGCTTCAAACGCCGAAGACATGGTGTTGGCGGTGTACATGCCGCCGCACGAGCCAGTGCCGGGGATGGCGCGCATCTCGATCTCGCGCAGGTCTTCGTCGCTCATGTTGCCGGCGGCGTTCTGGCCCACGGCCTCGAACACGCTGACGATGTTGAGGTCCTGGCCCTTCCAGTGGCCTGGCAGGATGGTGCCGCCGTACACATAGATGGCCGGCACGTTGGCGCGCAGCATGCCCATGAGGCCACCGGGCATGTTCTTGTCGCAGCCGCCGACCACCACCACGCCGTCCATCCACTGGCCGCCCACGCAGGTCTCGATGCAGTCGGAGATCACCTCGCGGCTGACCAGCGAGTACTTCATGCCCTCGGTGCCCATGGCCATGCCGTCGGAGATGGTCGGCGTGCCGAACACCTGGGCGTTGCCGCCCGCTTCCTCGATGCCGGCGATGGCCGCGTCCGCCAGTTTTTGCAAGCCGGAGTTGCACGGTGTGATGGTGCTGTGGCCGTTGGCCACGCCCACCATGGGTTTGACAAAGTCGCCTTCCTCGTAGCCCATGGCGTAGTACATGGAGCGGTTGGGCGCGCGCGACTTGCCCTGCGTGATGTTGGCGCTGCGGCTGTTGATGGGCTTGATCGGGATGGTTTTGTTGTCGGCCATGGTCTTGTCTCGTGGATGGGGAAAAGAGGGCCAAGTATGCGGCAGCACCCGGTCGCTTTCCAATTGCTTTGAAGGCTGCTTTTGATACGCTTGGCATATGAATGAGCCATCCAGATCGCTGCACATTGAATTGCGCCAGTGGCGACAGTTCGTCGCGTTGGTCGAAGAATTGCACTTCGGCCGGGCCGCCGCGCGCCTGCACATGACCCAGCCGCCGCTGACCCAGGCCATCGCCAGGCTGGAGGCCGCACTGGGCGTGCGGCTGTTCAACCGCACCCAGCGCAGCGTGCAGATCACGCCGGCCGGTGCGGCCTTGTTGCCCGAGGTGCGCGAGCTGTTGGCCCGCGCGCAAGTGTTGCCCGAACTGGCGCGCGCCGCCGCCGCCGGTGAGCTCGGCCGGCTGCGGCTGGCCTTTGTGTCCACGGTGGGCTTCGAGCTGCTGCCGCGCTGGGTGCGGGCCTTCCGCGAGCAATGGCCGCAAGTGGCGCTGGAGCTGATCGAGGCCACGGGCGATGTGCAACTGGAACTGCTCGCGCGCGGCGAGGTGGACGCCGGCTTTGTGTTGCACTCGCCCGGTTTCACCGCCCCGGGTCTGGCGCAGGCGCTGATCGCCAGCGAGCCGCTGGTGGTGGCCCTCCCCGAATCCCACCCCTTGGCGGCCGAGGAGCGACCTGCGCTCAAAAGCCTGCTGGCCGAGCCGCTGGTGATCTTTCCCCGGCGCATCCTGCCTTCGCTGTTTGACGCGATCTTTGCGCTCTACAACGTGGCCGGTCGCGTTCCGCAGGTGTCACAGGAGGCCATCCAGATGCAGACCATCGTGAACCTGGTGTCCGCTGGACTGGGCATGGCCTGGGTACCGCAGAGCGTGCGCCAGTTCCAGCGGCCTGGTGTGGTGTACCGGTCGGTGGCCTGGCCGCGGGGAAGGGCAGTGCCGGCGTGTGAAACCAGCCTCGTGTGGAGAGCGGATGCGATGAGCCCGGCGCTGGCCCATTTCATCCGGTTTGCGCAAGACCAGTCGGCCAGCCTGGCGATCCCGGCTCGAAACATGCCAAAGGCACAATAGCCCGATGCTTCAACATCCCCAAATCGACCCCGTCGCCCTGCAGCTCGGCCCGCTGGCCATCCACTGGTACGGCCTCACCTACCTCGCTGCCTTCGGTCTCTTCATGTGGCTGGCCAACCTGCGCCTGCGCCACCAGCCGTTTGCCAGCGTGACCAACCCGCCTTGGACACGGCGCGATGTGGAGGACATCCTGTTCCTCGGTGTGCTGGGTGTGGTGGCCGGTGGGCGCATCGGCTACTGCCTGTTCTACAAGCCGGCCTATTACCTCGCCCATCCGCTGGAGGTGTTTGCCATCTGGCAGGGCGGCATGAGTTTCCACGGGGGCCTGATCGGCGTGATGCTCGCCATGGTCTGGTATGCGCACAGCCGCAAACGCCCTTTCATGGAAGTCATGGACTTCGTGGCGCCCTGTGTACCCACTGGCTTGGCAGCCGGGCGCGCGGGCAACTTCATCAACGGCGAACTCTGGGGGCGTGTGGCCGATCCGTCGCTGCCCTGGGGCATGGTGTTTCGCGGAGCGGGCGACCTGCCGCGCCATCCATCACAGGTTTACCAGTTCCTGTTGGAGGGTCTGCTGCTGTTCGTGTTGCTCTGGCTCTATGCGCGCAAACCGCGTGCGCGCGGCCAGGTGTCGGCTGTGTTCCTCTTGGGCTACGGTGTGTTCCGATTCATCGCCGAGTATTTCCGCGAACCCGACGCCCACCTGGGTCTGCTCTCGCTGGGCATGAGCATGGGTCAGTGGTTGTGCGTGCCCATGATCGGCGCGGGCGCCTTCATGTGGTGGTGGTTCGGCCGGCGAACCTGATCGCCGCTCATCGCCGGCAAGGGTAAATCCCCGGTACGGATCGCCGGGGATTTTTTATGATTCTCCGTAATTACAGGTGATTACGGAGAAATTCCCTTCCATGCGACTGGTGCTCAACTCCCTGCACGATGAAGTGGCCGCCAAGCTGCGCGAGCGCATCTTCGACGGCGTGCTGGCGCCCGGCAGCTTCATTGACGAGCTGGCGTTGTGTGGTGAGTGGGCCATCTCGCGCACGCCGCTGCGCGAGGCGCTCAAGGTGCTGGCCGCCGAAGGCCTGGTGCGCCACGAGCCGCGCCGCGGGTGTTTCGTCAACCAGATCACCGAGCGCGACCTCGACGAGATCTTTCCTGTCATTGCCCTGCTCGAAGGGCGCTGCGCGTTCGAGGCGGCCAGCAACGCCACCGACGCCGATCTGGTGAAGCTGGAACAGATGCACGAGCGCCTCAGCCGCTTTGCCAGAAACCGCCGCATCAACGACTACTACCAGGCCAACTTCGCGATTCACGAAGCCATCATTGCGCTGGCCAACAACCGCTGGCTGGCCCAGGTGATCGGCGACCTGCGCAAGATCGTCAAGCTCGCGCGGCTGCAGCAACTGCACGCGCCGGGTCGTCTGGATCAAAGCCTGTCCGAACACATGGCGGTGTTTGCCGCGCTCAAGGCGCGCGACGCCGAGGGCGCCGAGGCCGCCATGCGCACCCACCTCACGCGCCAGCGCGTGGCCTTGCGCGAGCTCGCGCGCAACAACACGTCGAGGATCACGGCATGAACACGGCTGAATGGTTGGAGAAGGGCGCCTCCATGCTGCGCCCCGGTAGCAAGGCGGGTGTGCGATCGACGCAGGAACGCCTGAAGGGCGCGTTGCGCCACGATGACGAGGCCTTGTCGCCGCGCCAGTTGCGCCGCCTGCTCGACCAGCTCAAGGGCATCGTGGACCCGATGCTCAGCGAGGTGGAAGGCGGCAGCCGCGCACAGGCCCTGATGGCCTGGTACGCCAAAGCCTCACTGCCCGAGCGCAAAGACCTGTGGCTGCTCATGAGCGAGCAGTTCGTGGCCGACGCCGAGCAGATCAAGGCGGCCCAGGCCCAGTTCGCCGCCGCCGTGGGCACACCCGATGAGGCCGCCGCCGAGGTGCTGTACCGCCGCGCCACGGTGTCGCCGCGCCGGCGCATCCTGCAGCGCTTCAGCGCGCACCCTGAAGGCATCCGCTTCCTGGTCGATGTGCGGGCCGAGATGCAGCCCCACCTCAAGGGTGACAAGCGCCTGGTCGCGCTGGACGTGGAGATGGAGTACATGTTCTCCACCTGGTTCGACGTGGGCTTTCTGGAGCTGCGCCGCATCAGCTGGGATTCGCCGGCCTCGCTGGTGGAAAAGCTCATCAAGTACGAGGCCGTGCACGACATTCGCAGTTGGGCCGACGTCAAGAACCGGCTCGATGGTGACCGTCGCTGCTACGGCTTTTTCCACCCGCGCCTGCCCGAGGAGCCGTTGATCTTTGTCGAGGTCGCGCTCATGAACGAGATCGCCGACTGCATCACGCCCTTGCTGGATGAGGAGGCTGCGGCGGTCGACATTGCCAAGGCCAACACGGCCATCTTCTATTCGATCAGCAACACGCAGAACGGCCTGCGCGGTGTGAGCTTTGGCGACTCGCTCATCAAGCGCGTGGTCGAGACGCTGCACCAGGAGTTTCCCAAGCTCAAGGTGTTCGTGACACTCTCGCCCATACCAGGCCTGCGCGCCTGGCTCAACAAACACGCCCCGGCTGAGTTGCTCAAAAGCTGGGAGAACCTGGAGCAGCTCACCGAGGCCGCGCCCGAGCGCAAGGCCCTGCTGGGCTGGGCCGCACGTTACCTGGGCAAGGAAATGCAAGGTGGCAAGCCGCTGGACCCTGTGGCGCGTTTCCACCTGGGCAACGGCGCTCGCGTGGAGCGGCTGAACTGGGCGGGGGACCCGTCCAACAAAGGTTCCAAACAATCCTACGGATTGATGGTCAATTACCTCTATGACCTTAAACGGCTGGAGAAGCACCGCGCCTGGCTGGCGCAGGGAAAGATCCCGATAGCCGCAGCGATCGAAGACCTGTACCTTTGACGCTGTTTTTTCATCACCACAGGAGACAAACAACATGACCGACAACTTCAATCGCAGGGACGTGCTGCGCGCCGCTGTCGCGGGCGCCGCCGTGTATGGCACCGGCTCCGCGGCTTACGCCCAGTCCACCTGGCCCAACAAGCCGGTGACCATGATCGTGCCATTCCCCGCCGGTGGTGGCACCGACGCGTTCGCCCGTCCCTTGGCTGCGCAATTCACGCGCCTCTCGGGCAAGAGCCTGGTGATCGACAACCGCGGTGGCGCTGGCGGCACGCTGGGCGCCGGCATCGCGGCCAAGGCCGTTCCCGACGGTTACACCCTGTTCATGGGCGCGGTGCACCACACCATCGCCCCGAGCATGTACCCCAAGCTGGACTACAACATCGAGACCGACCTGATCCCGCTGATCCTGGTGGCCAGCGTGCCGCAGGTGCTGGTGGTCAACCCCAAGAACATCCCGGGCGCAGGCTTCAAGGAGTTCCTCGCGCAGGTCAAGGCCAACCCCGGCAAGCTCAACTACGGTTCGGCCGGTGGCGGCACCTCGCACCACCTGGCGGGCGAGCTGTTCAAGCAGCAGTCCAAGACCTTCATCACCCACATCCCGTACCGCGGCGCGGGCCCGGCGTTGAACGACCTGATCGCGGGTCAGGTCGACATGATGTTCGACGGTCTGGGTTCGTCCGCCACCCACATCAAGGGCGGTCGCATCAAGGCGCTCATGGTCTCGGGCGCCAAGCGCAGTCCTGCTTTCCCCGATGTGCCCTGCGCCGCCGAACTCGGCATGCCTGACTACAACGTGACGACCTGGTACGGTGTGTGGGCACCCAAGGGCACGCCAGCCGATGCGCAGGCCCGCGCCACCGAAGAGATCCGCAAGGCGGTGAGCACCGACGAGGCCAAGGCCGTGTGGGCCAACCAGGGCGCCGAGTTCGCCAACGTCAGCGGCCCGCAGTTCGATGCCTTCATCAAGGGCGAGATCCGCAAGTGGGCTGCGGTGGTCAAGACCTCCGGCGCCAAGCTGGACTGATCACGTTGACTTCTGTGACCGGCCGTGTCCACCTGGCCCTGCTTGGGCCGGTGGCTCAGGTGACCCTGTCGCACCCGGGCAAGTTCAACGCCATGTCGCGCGCGATGTGGCGCGAACTCAAAGCCGTGTTCGTGGCGCTGCAAAGCAGAAGCGACGTCCGCTGCGTGATCGTGGCGGGCGAGGGCGGCCACTTTTGCGCGGGTGGCGACATCGCTGAATACGCCGACTTCCGGTTTCAGGAGGCATCGTTGCGCGCCTTCCACGAAGACGACGTGTGGGGCGGCCTGGGCGCCATGCTCGCGTGCGATCTGCCGCTGCTGGCGCAGATCGAAGGCAACTGCATGGGAGCGGGCGTGGAGATCGCGAGCTGCTGCGACATTCGCGTGGCGTCTGCCGGTGCGCGCTTCGGTGCCCCCATCGCCAAGCTCGGTTTTCCCATGGCGCCGCGCGAGGCTGCACTGGTGGCCCGCGAAGCGGGTGTCGCCACCGCGCGCGAGATGCTGCTGGAAGCGGCGGTATTTGACGCCACCGAAATGAAGGCGCGCGGCTTCCTGAACACCGTGCTGCCCGACGGCACCCTCACGTCGGCCTTGCTGGCGCGCGCCCAACGCATCGCTGCGCTGTCGCCGCAGGCCGCGCGCCTGAACAAACAAGCCTTGAGGGCCACGCAAGGCGCAACACCGCTCGGGGACGATGGCGCCTACGGCTACGCCGACAGCGCCGAACACCGCGAAGGCATCGCGGCTTTCATGGCCAAGCGCGCGCCGGTTTTCTGACTCACCTTCTGTTTTTTTTGTCACACCACATTGCTGACCAGAACATGGACAACCTCAACCTCTTTGCCGCCCTGCGTGCCGCCTTTCCGCAGGACCTTGACCGGGTGGCGATCGAGACCGACGACGGTCTGAACTATTCGTGGCGCGACCTCGACCGCGCCTCGGCCATGGTGGCCAACCTGCTGGATTCGCTGGCGCTGCCGCCCGCCTCGCGCGTGGCCGTGCAGGTGGAGAAGTCGGTCGAAGCGTTGGTGCTGTACCTGGCGACGCTGCGCGCAGGCCATGTGTTCCTGCCGCTCAACACCGCCTACCAGAGCGCGGAGATCGAGTACTTCATCGGCAACGCCGAACCCGCGGTGGTGGTGTGCAGCCCGGGCCAGTTTGGTTGGGTCAGCAAGATTGCCTTCACCGCCGGCACGCGCCACGTGTTCACCCTGGGCGACAACCGCACCGGCAGCCTGCTGGAGCGCTCGGTTCACATGAGCGACCGGCACACGCCCGCCGTGCGGGGCGACGACGACCTCGCCGCCATCCTCTACACCAGCGGCACCACTGGCCGCAGCAAAGGCGCCATGCTCACGCACGGCAATCTGCGCAGCAATGCCGAGGTGCTCAAGACCTACTGGGGCTGGCGGCCCGACGACGTGCTGATCCACGCATTGCCCATCTTCCATGTGCACGGTCTGTTCGTGGCCCTGCACGGTGCGCTGATCAACGGCAGCAAGATGTTCTGGATGTCGAAGTTCGACCCCAAGCTGGCGATTGCCAGGTTCTCGGAAGCCACGGTGTTCATGGGGGTACCCACGCTCTACACCCGCATGCTGGCCGAGCCCGGCCTGACCGTGCAGCAGGCTGCCCACATGCGCCTGTTCATTTCGGGCTCGGCTCCCTTGTTGATCGAGACCTTCAACGAATGGAAAGTCCGCACAGGCCACACCATCCTGGAGCGTTACGGCATGAGCGAGACCGCCATGCTGACGTCCAACCCCTGCAGCGCCGACGCGCGCCATGGCGGCGCCACCGAGCGGCGCGGTGGCACGGTGGGTTTCCCCTTGCCAGGGGTGGAGCTTCGCGTGATGGGCGAAGACGGCCATCTGGTGCAACCGGGTGAGATCGGTGGCATCCAGGTGCGTGGGCCCAACATCTTCAAGGGTTACTGGCGCATGCCGGAGAAGACGGCCGAGGAGTTCACCGCCGACGGGTTCTTCAAGACCGGTGATGTGGGCCGCATCGACGAGCGTGGCTACGTGAACATCGTCGGTCGCAGCAAGGACCTGATCATCTCGGGCGGCTACAACGTCTACCCGGCGGAGATCGAGGGCTACATCAATGAGTTGCCGGGTGTGGTCGAGAGTGCGGTGATTGGTGTGCCGCATCCGGATTTCGGCGAGGTGGGCGTGGCTTTGTTGATTGCCAAGCCGGGTGCGCAGGTGGACGCGGCTCAGGTGCTGGCTTCCTTGAAGTCACGTCTGGCGAACTTCAAGATTCCCAAGCGGTGTTTTGTGGTGGCTGAGTTGCCGCGGAATACGATGGGGAAGGTTCAGAAGAATTTGCTGCGTGAAGAGCACAAGGGCTTGTTTGCCTGAGCTTCTGTTGGCGTTGGCTGGCTCCGGTCCTCTGCGACCGGCCTGACCGGCTCCGCGAATGTCCCCCGAGGCGGCTTTGCCGCCTCTCCTCCTTTATTTCGCTGCGCCGGTCAGGCCGGTCGCAGAGGACCTTTTCGGCGTGCGAAAGGTTTGCTGATGGTGGCGTGCAAAGGTGCAGGCCGCTCGCGGACGTGGGGTGCGCTGCGCAGCGAAATAAAGGAGGAGGGGCCGCAGGCCCCGGGGGACATTCGCGGAGCAGCGCACCCCACGTCCGCGAGCAGGAGAAGAAGCGCAGGCCATCATCAAAAAACTAAGGCGAAGCGAGAACAGAAGAAGTGGCCTCCCGCTCCAACCGCTTGAGCACCCGCCGACTCAACCACAAGCCCACCACCCCGAACACCACCACCCCCAGGCCATACCCGGCCAACACACCACGCGCACCAAACCACTGCGCACCAATCCAGATGAAAGGCGCCACCCCCAGCGTGGCACGGCCCCAGTTCAGGGCCGTTGAGTAGAAGGCAAAGCCCAGGTTGTTGAACGCGGCATTGGCCACGAACAGCGCGCCGTTGAAGAAAAAACTGCCCGCCACGAACACACAGAAGAACACGATCAGCTCGCGCGCCTCGCCCTGGGCACCGAACGCGGTGGCGATGAACCCGCTGCCCAGCGCCATCAGCAGCCACACCACCAACACGTATACCAGCGTCACCTTCAAACTGTCGCGTACCGTGCTGCGCAGGCGGTCAAAGCGGCGCGCGCCGAGGTTCTGGCCCAGGATGGGGCCGACCGAGCCCGAGAGCGCAAACAGCGCCACAAAAGCCACCGGGATCAACCGCACGATCACCGCCCAGCCTGCGACCGCGTTGTCGCCAAAAGGCGCGATGGCCGCGGTCACGAAAGCGTTGCCCACGGGCGTGGCCACCTGCGTCAGCACGGCCGGCACGCCGATGGCCAGGAACGGCTTCAGGGTGTTGCGCAACACCTGCCCGTCGGGCCAGGCAAAGAGTCGGTGCACGCGCAGCAGGGCGTGCAGGCCGATGAACACCATGGAGCAGCGGGCCAGCACCGTGGCCGTCGCCGCACCGTCCAGCCCCCAGCCCAGGCCGAGAATGAGCAACGGGTCGAGCACGGCCGACACCGCGCCCGCGCCCAGCGTGACGTACATCGCCCGGCGCGCGTCGCCCACTGAGCGCAGCAGCGCCGCCAGACACATGCCCAGGCCCAGCGGCACGGCCGAAGGCAGCACCCAGCGGGTGAAGCGCAGCGCCAGTGCAGCGGTGTCGCCCGTGGCGCCCAGCAGGGCGAGCAGGTGGGCCAGCCACGGATACACGATCGCCACCGCGCCTCCCATGAACACCGCCATGAGCACCAGCGAGGCGCCCGCGATCACCTTGGCCTGGTCGCGTTCGCCGCGTCCCAGCGCACGGGAGGCCAGGGCTGTGGCCGCGATCGACAGGCCGATGGCCAGCGAGGTCATGAAGAACACCAGCGTGCCGGCGTAGCCCACAGCCGCAGCCAGCTCTTTTTGCCCGAGCTGCGAGATGTAGAACAGGTTGAGCACGTCCACGAAAAAAACCGCCGCCAGCCCGATGGAGCCGGTGGCGGTCATGCTGATGACGTGTTTGAGCGTGGAGCCGGTGACGAACTTCGGTACGGCGTGGGGCAAAGGCGGCATGGAGGGTGGGCGTTGATGCGCGCCCACTCTACACCGGGCTCCTCAGCCCCGTGAGGCCCGGGTCAAGTCAGCGCAGGACCAGAACCGGTGTGTGCGAGTGCGTGAGCACCTGCTGGGTTTCGCTGCCGAGCAACAGGCGCTTCAAGCCGCGGCGGCCATGCGAGGCCATCACGATCAGGTCGCACTTGTTGCGTTTGGCCGCAGCGATGATGGCTTCGGCGATCAGGTCCGACTTCACCGTGACCGGTTTGACCTTGACCTCGCGCAGTTGCCCGGCCGATTTCACCGCGTTCACCACCGCCAGGGCTTCTTCGTTCCACTGGGCTTCGATGCGGGCGATCTCGGCCGCGGCCAGCGCCACACCGCCCTCAAAGTAGGTTTGCGGGTAGCGGGGGATCACCTTGAGAGCCACCACTTCCGCACCGGTGAGGTCGGCCAGGTTGATGGCGTGTTCCACGGCCATCTTGGAGAGTTTGGATCCGTCGGTGGCGACCAGGATGCGCTTGTACATGGTGTGCTCCTTCAAGGTTGTTGTTCGAGTCTTCAGGGTAGCGCAGCAGGCCGCCTTGTGGTTGACTTGGATCAAGCCCATGAAACAAGTCCCCGATTACGCTCAACCCATGAACCAGGCCGTGTCCACACTCCCGGTGCGGCCCCTGCTTGCCGAACCCGCACCACCAGCCACCAGCTGGCTGGGCGACCACCGGGGCCCGCTCACCGTCACCGACAGCTTTGCGGTGCTCGACGACCCGGTGGAGCAGGAGACCTTCACCCAGCGCGTTGAGCTGGCCGACGGTGACGTCGCTGAATCGGTGCTGATGGTGCAAGGCATGTATTGCGCGGCCTGCGCCGACACGGTGGAGTCGGCTTTGCAGGGCCTGCCCGGCGTGCACCAGGCGCGGGTGCACGCCGCCACGCGCCGGCTCACCTTGCGCTGGGACCCATCGGCCACGCGCATGTCGAGCCTGGCGCAGGTGGTGGGCGAACGCGGCTACCGCTTGCTCCCCATGCAGCAGGCCCTGGGCATCAGCGAGCGCTTGCGCGAAACCCGGCAGGGCTTGTGGCGCCTGTTCGTGGCGGGCTTCTGCATGATGCAGGTGATGATGTACGCGTGGCCTGCGTACGTGACCGAGCCGGGCGAGATCCCGGCCGACATCGAGCAACTGCTGCGCTGGGCCAGCTGGGTGATCAGCCTGCCGGTGGTGTTTTTTGCCAGCGGCCCGTTTTTCGAGAGTGCCTGGCGCGATCTCAAGCACGGCCGTGTGGGCATGGACACACCGGTTTCCATCGGCATCCTCGTCACCTTTGTGGTGAGTTCGGCCGCCACCTTCGACCCCACCGGCCCCTGGGGCGCCGAGGTCTGGTTCGATTCGCTGACCATGTTCGTGTTTTTCCTGCTCGGCGGGCGTTACCTCGAATTCAAGGCGCGCGACCGCACCGCTGGCGCGCTCGACAGCCTGATGAACCGCCTGCCCGAGGTGTGCGAGCGCGAGACAGCCAAGGGCGTGGAGACGGTGTCTATCCGCCGGCTGGCGGTGGGCGATGCGGTGCGGGTGCAGGCGGGGCAGGCCTTCTCGGCCGACGGTGAGCTGCTGAGTGAGCGCGCCACGGTGGACGAGGCGTTGCTCACCGGCGAGTCGCGCCCGGTCACGCGCGAAGCAGGGCAGGGCGTGGTGGCGGGCAGTTTTAACCTGGGTGGTCCGGTGCGCATGCGCGTGCTGCAGGTGGGGCGCGACACGCGCTTTGCCCAAATCGTCAAATTGATGGAGCAGGCCTCCACCGAGAAGCCGCGGCTGGCCATCCTGGCCGACCGGATCGCCGCGCCCTTTCTGCTGCTGGTGCTGCTGGCCGCGGCGGTGGCCGGGGTGTATTGGTGGCAGATCGATCACACCCGGGCGCTCGCCGTGGCGGTGGCCGTGCTCATCGTCACCTGTCCGTGCGCGCTCTCGCTCGCCACGCCGGCGGCCATGCTGAGTTCGGCCGGAGCGCTGGCCCGCCGCGGCGTGCTGGTGCGCCGGCTGCAGGCTTTCGAAACGTTGGCCAGCATCAACGCCGTGGTTTTCGACAAGACCGGCACGCTCACCCACGACCGGCTGGTCCTGCGCGAGGTGAGCACCCGGGCAGGTGTGACCCGCGAGCACGCCTTGGCGCTGGCGGCTGCGCTGGCGGCCGGTTCGCTGCACCCGGTGTCGCGCGCGCTGGCACAACCGGGCGCCGGAATGCAGCTCATGGACGTGACCGAAGTGGCCGGGCAGGGCATGCAGGCCCGCCTGCCCGATGGCACGGGTGTGCGACTGGGCTCGGCCGCGTTTTGCAGCGCACCCGCGCACGCCGAAGACGACGAAGCGCCGCGCGCCTACCTCAGCGACGACGCTGGCTGGCTGGCCAGTTTCACGCTGCAGGAAGGCTTGCGCGAAGACGCACGCGAGGCGGTGCAGGCCTTGCGTGCGCTGGGCGTGCGCACCTGGCTGTTGTCGGGCGACCGCGCCGCCGCGGCCGACGCCGTGGGCCAGGCGGTGGGGGTGGACCACGTGATCGCCGGCGCCACGCCCGAGCAGAAGCTGGTCGAGGTCTCCCGGCTGCAGGCGCAGGGTCTGACGCTTGCCATGGTGGGCGACGGCCTCAACGACGGGCCGGTGCTCGCGCGCGCCGACACCTCGTTTGCGCTCGGCCAGGCCGCTCCGCTCGCCCAAGCCCAGTCGGACTATGTGATCCAGGGCGGGCAGGTGATGGACGTGGTGCACACGCTCACCCAGGCGCGTGCCACGCTGCGTGTGGTGCGGCAGAACCTCATTTGGGCGGCCGCCTACAACGTGGTGGCCGTGCCGCTGGCGCTGGTGGGCTGGATGCCGCCCTGGCTCGCGGGCCTGGGCATGGCCGGCAGTTCGCTGCTCGTGATCGGCAACGCCCTGCGCCTGGCTGGAAAAACCCCAGCCTCATCGTCGATCAACCCGGTTTCTGCGCCCGCATCGGCGTAGCATGGACCGAACTCCCCCCACGATTCCAAGAGCCCGAACCCCATGGACATCCTGTACCTGCTGATTCCCCTGTCCGTGCTGCTCGTCTTCGGGATCATCGGTGTGTTCTGGTGGGCCTTGCAGTCGGGTCAGTTTGACAACATCGAGCGCGAGGGCGAGCGAATTCTCAAAAGCGATTGAGCCCGCTTGATGTAAGTCAAGGCAACGGGCTCCGACAGTGAAGACACTTCCATCAGTGACATTTGCGAGGAGTTCTGTATGTCCGTGACAAACCAGGCCAGCCAGTCGGCGGTCTATAACGACAAAGTGGTGCGGCAGTTCACCATCATGACGGTGGTGTGGGGGGTGGTGGGGATGCTGGTGGGTGTGATCATTGCCGCCCAGCTCACCTGGCCCGAGCTCAATCTGGGCATTGAATGGTTGTCTTATGGCCGCTTGCGGCCGTTGCACACCAACGCGGTGATCTTCGCCTTCGGCGGCTGTGGCCTCTTCGCCGCCAGCTACTACGTGGTGCAGCGCACCTGCCAGACGCGGATCTTCTCCGATCGCCTGGCGGCCTTTACCTTCTGGGGATGGCAACTCGTGATCGTGCTGGCCGCCATCACGCTGCCGCTGGGCCTGACCTCGGGCAAGGAGTACGCCGAGCTGGAGTGGCCCATCGACATCCTGATCGCGGTGGTCTGGGTGGCCTACGCGGTGGTGTTCTTCGGCACCATCGGCAAGCGCAAGGTGCGCCACATCTATGTGGCCAACTGGTTCTTCGGCGCCTTCATTCTGGCCGTGGCCATGCTGCACATCGTCAACAGCGCGGCGCTGCCGGTGGACGGCTTCAAGTCCTACTCGGCCTACGCCGGCGTGCAGGACGCCATGGTGCAGTGGTGGTACGGCCACAATGCGGTGGGCTTCTTCCTCACCGCCGGCTTCCTCGGGATGATGTATTACTTCATCCCCAAGCAGGCCGAGCGCCCTGTGTACTCGTATCGCCTGTCGATCGTGCACTTCTGGGCGCTGATCTTCACCTACATGTGGGCCGGCCCGCACCACCTGCACTACACCGCGCTGCCCGACTGGACGCAATCGGTGGGCATGGTGTTCTCGCTCATCCTGTTGGCCCCCAGCTGGGGCGGCATGATCAACGGCATCATGACGCTCTCGGGCGCCTGGCACAAACTGCGCGACGACCCGATCCTGCGTTTCCTGATCGTCTCGCTCTCGTTCTACGGCATGTCGACCTTTGAAGGTCCGATGATGTCGATCAAGACGGTCAACGCCTTGAGTCACTACACCGACTGGACCGTGGGCCACGTGCACAGCGGCGCCCTGGGCTGGGTGGGTCTGGTGACCATGGGCTCGATGTACTACCTGATCCCGCGCCTTTATGGCCAGAAAAAGATGTACTCGGTGCCCGCGATCGAGATCCATTTCTGGGTCGCCACCATCGGCATCGTGCTCTACATCGCCGCCATGTGGATCGCCGGTGTGATGCAGGGCCTGATGTGGCGCTCCATCAACCCCGACGGCAGCCTCACCTACACCTTCGTCGAGTCGGTCAAGGCCACCTTCCCGTTCTATGTGATCCGCCTGCTGGGTGGCTTGCTGTACCTCGGCGGCATGCTGGTGATGGCGTGGAACACGTTCATGACGGTGAGGAGTGGACGCGCTCCCGAAGTGCGCATTCCTGCGCTCAACCCTGCACACGCCTGAGGACACCATCATGGCCAACCAAGAAAAAATCCAGGGTTTCACGCACGAGCGGATCGAGACCAACAACTTCCTGATGATCGTGCTCATCGTGCTGGTGATCGCGGTCGGTGGACTGGTGGAAATCGTCCCACTGTTCTTCCAGAAGTCGACCACCCAGCCGGTGGAGGGCCTCAAGCCCTACAGCGCATTGCAGATCCTCGGGCGCGACATCTATGTGCGCGAAGGTTGCTACAACTGCCACTCGCAGATGATCCGCCCCCTGCAGGCCGAGACGCTGCGCTATGGCCACTATTCACTGGCCGGCGAGTTTGTTTACGACCGGCCCTTCCAGTGGGGCAGCAAGCGCACGGGCCCCGACCTGCAGCGCGTCGGTGGTCGCTACAGCGATGAATGGCACCGCGTGCACCTGAACAACCCGCGCGACCTGGTGCCCGAATCGAACATGCCGGCCTATCCGTGGCTGGCGAAGAAGACCGTGAACGAAGCCAGCGTTGCGCGCCGCATGGAAGTGCTGCGCACCCTGGGCGCGCCCTACACCGACGCCGAGATCGCCTCGTCGAGCGCCGATGTGAAGGGCAAGACCGAAATGGATGCGCTGGTCGCCTACCTGCAGGTGCTTGGCACCGCCATCAAGTAACGCCGCGGAGGACACCATGGACATCAACGACCTGCGCAGCATCGTCACCGTCATCAGCATGTTCACCTTCCTGGGCATCGTGGCCTGGGCCTGGTCCAGGCGGAACAAGGACCGCTTCGAGGAAGCGGCCCAGTTGCCCTTCCAGGACGAGTGAATCCCGCGAACCTGTCAGAACAAGAGAAACATCATGAGTGATTTCACCAGCGAATTCTGGTCCTGGTATGTGGCCGGGCTCACCCTGGTCAGCATCCTGGCCTGCGCGGTCCTGCTCTGGATCAGCGGTACCACCAAGGTCAAGGCCCGCGCGGACAACACCACGGGCCACGTGTGGGACGAAGACCTGCAGGAGATGAACAACCCGCTGCCCCGCTGGTGGGTGTACCTGTTCATCATCACCGTGATCTTCGCGTTGGTCTATGGCGTGCTCTACCCCACCTTCGGCAAATACGCGGGCGTGCTGGGCTGGTCCTCGCAGGGCCAGCACCAGGCCGAAGTCGACAAGCTGCAGAAAGACATCGCACCCATCTACGCGCGCTTCAATGGCCTCTCGCCCGAGCAACTGGCGGGCGATGCGCCGGCCATGGCGGTGGGTGAGCGGCTGTACATGAACAACTGTGCGCAGTGCCACGGGTCGGATGCACGCGGTGCCCGCAGTTTCCCCAACCTCACCGACGGTGACTGGCTGCACGGCGGCGACCCCGCCGCCATCAAGACCACGCTCACGCAGGGCCGCATCGGCATGATGCCGCCCCTGGCCGCTGCGGTGGGCACCCCCGAGGACGTGCGCAACGTGGCGCATTACGTCATGAGTCTGTCGGCGACGCCGCACGACTCGGTGAAGGCGGCGCAAGGCCGGGTCAAGTTCGCCGTGTGCGCGGCCTGCCACGGCGCCGAAGGCAAAGGCAACACCGCCCTGGGCGCCCCCAACCTGACCGACGGCATCTGGCTGCACGGCTGGGGTGAAGAAGCCATCGTGCGTGCCGTGACCAACGGCTTCACCAACCAGATGCCGGCGCAGGCAGGCAAGCTCAATGCCGACCAGATTCATGTGCTGACCGCCTATGTCTGGGGGCTGTCCAACAAGCCACCCATGGCGGCCAACTGAGCCTGACTGCAAACACACGTGTCCACCACCAAACCCTCCGCCACCGTCATCCCCATCGTGCCCGCGCCGGTGGATGACGAAACGATGGTGTCCCTGTACGCGGCAAGCCAGAAGATCCACCCCCGTTCGGTCTCGGGCGTGTTCTCGAACTGGCGCTGGCTCATGGTGTGGATCACGCAGATCGTGTTTTACGGTCTGCCCTGGCTGGAATGGAATGCCCGCCAGGCGGTTTTGTTCGATCTGGAAGTTCGCCGCTTCTACATCTTCAGCCTGGTGCTCTACCCGCAGGACTTCATCTACCTCACGGGTTTGTTGGTCATCTCGGCGCTGTCGCTGTTTCTGTTCACCGCAGTAGCGGGGCGTCTGTGGTGCGGCTTTGCCTGCCCGCAGACGGTGTACACCGAGATCTTTCTCTGGATTGAGAAGAAGGTGGAGGGCGACCGCTCGGCCCGCCTGCGGCTGGACGCGGCCAACATGTCGGCGGGCAAGTTAGGCAAGCGGGTGCTCAAGCAGGTGCTTTGGATCGCGTTCGCGCTGTGGACTGGCTTCACCTTCGTGGGCTACTTCACACCCATCCGCGAACTCGCAGCCTTGTCACTGGCCGCGTCGCTGGGACCTTGGCAGACCTTCTGGGTGTTTTTCTACGGCTTCGCCACCTACGGCAACGCCGGCTTCCTGCGCGAACAGGTGTGCAAGTACATGTGCCCCTATGCCCGCTTCCAGAGCGCAATGTTCGACAAGGACACGATGATCGTGACCTACGACGAGAAGCGAGGCGAGCCGCGTGGTCCACGCTCGAAGAAGGCCGATCCGGTAGCGCTGGGTCTGGGCTCGTGCATCGACTGCACCCTGTGCGTGCAGGTCTGCCCGACCGGCATCGACATTCGCAAGGGCCTTCAGTACGAGTGCATCGGCTGCGCGGCCTGCGTGGACGTGTGCGACGACGTGATGGACAAGGTTGGCTATCCGCGCGGTCTTATCAAGTTCTCGACCCAGAACGGCATGGAGCGGGGCTGGGACACCCGGCAGATGCTGCGGCGCGCCATGCGACCACGCGTGCTGGTGTACACGGCCATTCTGTTGAGCATCATCGCGGCGGTGGGTGTGAGCCTGTACCAGCGCACGCCGTTGCGAGTGGACGTGATGCGCGACCGCGGGTCGCTCGCGCGAATGGTCGAGCAGGGCCGCATTGAAAACGTGTACCGCCTGCAGATCATGAACGCCACCGAGCAAACGCAGCGCTACGTGATCAGCGTCTCGGGCCTGCCGGGCATCACGCTGGACCCGGTGACCGAGGTCGAGGTGCTGCCCACCGAGGTGCGATCGGCCGCTGTGCGGGTTCAGATCCCGCCCGGCACCGCCGAAACCGGATCCCACCCCATCCAGTTCGAGATCCATTCCACCGGCGAAGACGTGGCCCGAGTGACCGAGAAAGCTGCCTTCCTCGTGCCGCGTTGACCCAGCCGATTTTCAGGAGACTTCCATGAGCACAACCAACACCACGACCAACGCCGCCTGGTGGCGCACCCCGCAGATGTGGCTGGTGGTGGGCGCGCCACTGGTGGGGGTGGCAGCCAGCCTCACGGCCGCGTTCTTTGCCATCAACGGCGCAGACCCGGTGCTCAACAAGGCCGACTACGAGCGCGACTACAAGGCGGCCCAACACTTGCAGGGCCAGGCCCGCATCGACGCACTGGCCAAGCTGCAGCCCGCCCACCAGGCGCGTAACAACGCCGCTGCTCCCGTGATCCCGGCCAAGTGACACGCACCACCAACGGGGAGACCGAACGATGTGGGGAAAGCGCCTGATGGGGATTGCATGGCCCGCCTTTCTGGTGGCGGCCTTGCTGGAGATGGTGGTGTTTGCGCTGGTGGACCCCAGCGACTTGCATTGGTCCGGTTCACCGCTCGCGCTCTCGCGCGAGGCTGTGTACACGCTGGCGTTTTTTGTCTTCTGGGGGCTGACGATGGCGTCGAGCGCACTCACCACGCTGCTGAGCCTGCCACCTTCCGAGCTGTGAACGCTGCGCCGCCGGGGCGTTCCACCGCGCAGCGTGAGGGCCTCAAATGCAGGTTTGCGGGTTGACGATCTGACGCAGCGCGTCCACGTTCTTGATCTGCACGTGGCGCTGCTTCACGTCGATGATGCCGTCCTCGGCGAACTTGGAGAACGTGCGGCTCACCGTCTCCAGCTTCATGCCCAGGTAACTGCCGATCTCTTCACGCGTCATGCGCAGCACGAACTCGGACTGAGAGAAGCCGCGCGCGTGCAGTCGCTGCACCAGATTCAGCAGGAAAGCGGCCAGCCGCTCTTCGGCACGCATGCTCCCCAGCAGCAGCATCACCCCGTGGTCGCGCACGATCTCTCGGCTGAGGATCTTGTGCACGTGGTGCTGCAACGTCGTGAACTCGCGTGAAAGCGCTTCCACCTGGTCGAACGGCATGATGCAGACCTCGGCGTCTTCCAGCGCCACGGCGTCGCAGGAATGGTGGTCGCTGACGATGCCGTCCATGCCGATGATCTCGCCCGTCATCTGGAAGCCGGTCACCTGGTCACGGCCGTCGGCGGTGGTCACGCAGGTCTTGAAGAAGCCGGAGCGCACGGCGTAAAGAGCGGTGAATTTGTCGCCGACGTTGAACAAGGCAGCGCCGCGCTTGACGCGCTTGCGGGTGGAGATGACCCGGTCCAGCTTGCCCATTTCCTCCGCGTTCAGCCCCATGGGCAGACAGAGCTCTCGCAGGTTGCAACTGGAGCAGGCAACTTTGATGGTGTGTGCGTCCATACGGAATCCGGAAATGTGTGACAGGCCACAGCATACCCCCGTGGGGTGTCGATCCATGCTGACGCTCTGGATGCGCCGGGCTTTTGATGAAGATCAAGGCCCCCGGGCACCTCCTGCGGCACATTGGTCTTATTGATTGGGAGACTGCCGTGAGCCACACCATTTCCGACGACCTGCTGCGCCAGTTCGACAAGCCCGGACCGCGATACACCTCGTATCCCACCGCCGACCGTTTCGTCGAGGCTTTCACCGAGCAGGACTACATCCAGGCGCTGGATCAGCGCAAGGCTGGGTCCATGGCGCTGCCGCTTTCGCTGTACGTGCACATCCCTTTCTGCGAATCGGTCTGCTACTACTGCGCCTGCAACAAGGTGATCACCAAGCACCACGAGCGCGCGGCCGAATACCTTCGCTACCTCACCCGCGAAGTTGAACTGCAGGTGGCGCACTTTGGTCTCGGTCACAACGTGTCGCAGCTGCACCTGGGCGGGGGCACGCCGACCTTCCTGTCGGACGCCGAGCTTGAGGATCTCATGACCATGCTGAGATCGCACTTCACGCTGGTGCCTGGCGGCGAGTACTCGGTGGAGGTGGACCCACGCACCGTGACCGAGGAGCGTCTGCGCACGCTGGCGCGCCTGGGCTTCAACCGCTTGAGCTTCGGTGTGCAGGACTTCGACCCCGCCGTGCAGAAGGCGGTGCACCGCGTGCAGCCGGCCGAGCAGGTGTTCGCGCTGGTGGACGCCGCGCGGCGCATCGGATTCGAGTCCGTCAACGTCGACCTGATCTATGGCTTGCCGATGCAAACGCCCGAGTCGTTCGCACGCACCCTGACCCAGGTGAATGCGCTTCGCCCAGACCGCATTGCGCTCTACGCCTACGCCCACTTGCCAGCGCGCTTCAAACCGCAGCGCCGCATCATCGCCGCCGAACTGCCCAGCGGCAGCGCCAAGCTGGCCATGCTGTCGGCTTCGTTGGACGCGTTGCAGGACGCTGGCTACGTTTACGTGGGCATGGACCACTTTGCGCTGCCGACAGACGCGCTGGCTGTGGCCAAACGCCAGGGCCGTCTGCACCGCAATTTCCAGGGCTACAGCACCCAGCCCGACTGCGATTTGATCGCGCTCGGCGTCTCGGCCATCGGCCGGATCGGCGCCACCTACAGCCAGAACGCCAAGACGCTTGAAGAGTACCGCGACATGCTTGACCAAGGCCGCCTCCCCATCGTGCGCGGACTGGCGCTCACGCGCGACGACCTGTTGCGCCGCTCCGTGATCATGTCCTTGATGTGCCAGGGCGAACTGCAGTTCGAGTCCATCGAGCTCGGACACCTGATCGACTTCAAGTCGTACTTTGCGCGTGAGCTGGAGGCGCTTGAAGATCTGGCGGAGCATGGCCTGGTGCGTCTTGACGAGGCGGGCCTCCAGGTCACCGAGGCCGGCTGGTATCTGGTGCGCGCCATTGCCATGGTCTTCGACAAATACCTGCGGGTCGATCAGGACCGCGCGCGATTCTCCAAGCTCATCTGAGCTGCACTACATTGGATGCATGCAAACCTCGATGGCGATCACGGCCCTGTTCATGGGCGTGGTGGGCGGACCCCACTGCGTAGCCATGTGCGGCGCCGCCTGTGCGGGCATCAGCCGCGCCGCGGGTGCGCGCAGCACACAGGCCTTGTGGACCTTCCAGCTCAGCCGCATGGTCGGCTACGCGCTGTTCGGTGCGTTCGCGGCGGGCTCGGTGCAAGGGTTGGCTTGGCTGGGCACCAACACCGCAGTGATCCGCCCCGTGTGGACCTCGTTCCACGTGGCCGCGCTGCTGCTGGGTGTGGTGCTGATCTGGCGGGCGCGCCAGCCGGCCTGGATCGAGACCATGGGCCAGAACATCTGGCGCAAGGCGCGCCCCGTGCTGACCTCCATGGGGCAGCGCGCGCCGGTGGTGCTGGGCGTGGCCTGGGCCCTCATGCCCTGTGGTTTGCTGTATTCGGCGTTATTGGTGGCGTCGCTCTCGGCCAACGCACTGGAGGGTGCCACGATCATGGCGCTGTTCTCCATCGGTACGTCCATCTCGTTGACCGCCGCGCCGTGGCTGCTGCTGCGCCTGAACGGCGCTCGGTCGGGTGCGTGGGGCATTCGCCTGGCCGGCCTGGCGCTGGCCGTGACTTCCGGCTGGGCGCTGTGGATGGGCATCACCCAGCCCACGGGGCTCTGGTGTCTGTAGATCAGGTCTGATTCGGTCGTCTTGAGGGCAGGGTGGCCAACACCAGCCCGAGCAGCGCGATGCCGAAAGCCACCACCTGCATGGTGGTGAGTCGTTCACCCATGAACAACACACCAATGGCCGCCGCGCTCACCGGCAGCATCACCGTGAACACCCCGGCCTGCGAGGCCGGTACCGTTTTCAGACCGGTCATCCAGAGCCACACCGTCCACACACTGGCCGCCAGCGCATAAAACACCAGCAGCGTCCAGATCGGCAGGCTCACCGTGCCGAAGTCGAAGGACCACGCGGCCCACAGCCCGAACGGCGTGACCAGCGCAAAGCCCCAGAGGTTGATGATGGCCGAGATCCGCTTGGGCCCCAGGCCTTCCGTGAGGCGCTTGCCGATCACCACATAAGAGGCCTCGCACACCACCGCTGCGAACACGAGCAGGTTGCCCAAGAGTGCCCGGCTGATGCCGAACGGTCCGCTGCTGTCCACTGCCACGCCGGTGTCCACCTTCTGCAGCGAAAACAGCCCGATGCCCAGCGCAGCGCACGCGATGCCCGCCGCGCTGCGCCAGCCGATGCGCTCGCGCAAAAAGATCCAGCTCAGCACGGCCACCACCGCCGGAATGGACGACATCACCACACCGGCCGCCACGGCCGTGGTCATGCTCACGCCGAACAACATGCAGATGGAAAACATGAAGTTGCCCAGGAAAGATTCCAGGAACAACAGCCGGCGCGTGTGCGGCGAGATCGGCGCCTCGCCCGGCGGCTTCTTCAGCCAGCGCAGCATGGTCAGCCCGCCGATGCCGAAACGCAGCCAGGCCAGCAGGAAGATGGGAAACACCAACACCAGCGGCTTGGACAAGGCCACATAACTGCCCACGAGCGACATGCTCAGGGCAAGGCTGCCATAGGCCCACCAGCGGTTCAAGGGAAGCATGGGGTTCACGGGATCGGTCGAGTCAAAAGTGGGCTGGATCATGCCCGAAGCTTCAGCAGTTGCATTTTTCGGGATGAGGCAAGACGATTTCTCAATGTGAAAAGCAGCAATGCTGCGGTGCGGAAAAATTTCTCAATACAAGAAAGATGCTTTCACATTGAGAAAACGAATAGATACATCGTTGATAAACAATGAAAAAGTTTTTCTCTTATATAAGACATAAGAGCTTTGAAAAGTCTTCTATAAGACTTAAAGTCAAGGCACTGGCTGCGGCCCTGCAAGTGGACTTGCACCACCCCGAAGCCGACCCTGTTCCATCAACCTTACGGAGTATTCACATGCCTCAATCCCTGACCGAGCAACTGAGCCGCCAGCAGCAAATCGAAGCCCTGGAAAAAGACTGGGCCAACAACCCCCGCTGGAAGGGTGTGAAGCGCGGCTACTCTGCAGCCGATGTCGTGCGCCTGCGTGGCAGCATGAACATCGAGCACACGCTGGCCAAGCGCGGCGCCGAAAAGCTGTGGGACAAGGTCAACGGCGGCTCCAAAAAGGGCTACGTGAACGCGTTCGGTGCCATCTCCGCCGGCCAGGCCATGCAGCAGGCCAAAGCCGGTCTGGAGGCCGTGTACCTGTCGGGCTGGCAAGTCGCCGCCGACGGCAACACGTCTGAGACCATGTACCCCGACCAGTCGCTCTACGCCTACGACTCGGTGCCCACCATGGTCCGCCGCATCAACAACACGTTCAAGCGCGCTGATGAAATCCAGTGGGGCCGCGGCATCGAGCCGGGGAGCCCGGAGTTCATCGACTACTTCCTGCCCATCGTGGCCGATGCTGAAGCTGGTTTTGGTGGTGTGCTCAACGCCTTCGAGCTGATGAAGAACATGATCGCGGCCGGCGCCGCCGGCGTGCACTTCGAAGACCAGCTGGCCGCCGTGAAGAAATGCGGTCACATGGGTGGCAAGGTGCTGGTGCCGACACAAGAAGCTTGCGAGAAGCTGATCGCTGCGCGCTTCGCCGCCGACGTCATGGGTGTCTCCACCATCGTGCTGGCTCGCACCGACGCCGAAGCTGCGAACCTGATCACCAGCGACCACGACGCCAACGACAAGCCTTTCCTGACCGGCGAGCGCACGCAGGAAGGTTTCTACCGCGTCAAGAACGGCCTGGAGCAGGCCATCAGCCGCGGTATCGCCTACGCCCCCTACGCCGACTTGGTGTGGTGCGAAACCGGCGTGCCCGACATCGGTTTTGCCCGCGAATTCGCACAAGCTGTGCAGGCTGCCTGCCCGGGCAAGCTGCTGTCGTACAACTGCTCGCCCTCGTTCAACTGGAAGAAAAATCTCAACGACAAGCAGATCGCGTCGTTCCAGGAAGACCTGGCCGCGCTCGGCTACAAGTACCAGTTCATCACGCTGGCCGGCATCCACATCAACTGGTTCAACACCTTCCAGTTCGCCCACGCCTACGCCCGCGGCGAAGGCATGAAGCACTACGTGAACATGGTGCAGGAACCCGAGTTCGCCGCACGCGACAAGGGCTACACCTTCGTGTCGCACCAGCAGGAAGTCGGCGCTGGTTACTTCGACGACGTGACCACCGTTATCCAGGGCGGCTCCTCCAGCGTGAAGGCCCTGACCGGCTCGACCGAAGAAGAGCAGTTCCACTGAAATCCCCGAGTCCGCCCCAGAGCGGTTGGAGGAGACAAGGAGCCCGGGCCAGCCCCGGGCTTTTTTGTGGGAAAATTGAGTTCTCTTATGAACAGCAAGAGCGAGAAAGGCAATCTGGTTATGACACCGCGAACTCAGGAGATCACCCTCCCGGCCTTCTAAGGCCTGCAGTTCGCGCCTGCCCGATTCCCTTTCGACCCACACCAGCGCGGCCCCTGCCGCGCTTTTTTGTTTTCTGGACCACCCCATGTTGCACATCACGCTCCCCGACGGTTCCCAACGCGAATTTCCCGGTCCAGTCACCGTGGCCGAGGTGGCCGCCTCCATCGGCAGCGGTCTGGCCAAGGCCGCACTGGCCGGCAAGATCGACGGCAAGGTGGTAGACACCAGTTTCCTTATCACCCAGGACAGCCCGCTGTCCATCGTCACGGCCAAAGACGCCGACGGCCTGGAAGTCATCCGCCACTCCACCGCCCACTTGTTGGCCTATGCGGTCAAAGAGCTGTTCCCGGATGCGCAGGTGACCATCGGCCCAGTGATCGAGCACGGCTTCTTCTACGACTTCTCGTACAAGCGCCCCTTCACGCCTGACGACTTGGTCGCGATTGAAAAGCGCATGACGGAACTGGCCAACAAGGACGAGCCGGTGATGCGCCGCGTGCTGCCGCGCGATGAGGCTGTGGCGTATTTCAAGGGCATGGGCGAGCACTACAAGGCCGAGATCATCGCCAGCATTCCCAGCAACGAAGACGTGTCGCTCTACCGCGAAGGGGCGTTTGAAGACCTGTGCCGCGGCCCGCACGTGCCCAGCACCGGCAAGCTCAAGCACTTCAAGCTCATGAAGGTCGCTGGCGCCTACTGGCGCGGGGACCACCGCAACGAGATGCTGCAACGCATCTACGGCACGGCCTGGGCTACGAAGGACGAGCTGCAGCAGCACTTGACCATGATCGAGGAGGCGGAGAAGCGCGACCACCGCAAGCTCGGCCGCGAACTCGACCTGTTCCACATCGACGAGCACGCGCCGGGCCTGGTGTTCTGGCACCCCAAGGGCTGGACGCTGTGGCAAGAGGTGGAGCAGTACATGCGCCGCGTCTACCGCGACAACGGTTATCAAGAGGTCAAGGGGCCTCAGATCATCGACAAGTCGCTGTGGGAGAAAACCGGTCACTGGGACAAATACCGCGACAACATGTTCACCACCGAGAGTGAAAAGCGCGACTACGCCTTGAAGCCCATGAATTGCCCGGGCCACATCCTGATCTACAAGCAGGGCATCAAAAGCTACCGCGACCTGCCGCTGCGCTACGGCGAGTTCGGCCAGTGCCACCGCAACGAGCCCAGTGGTGGCTTGCACGGCATCATGCGCGTGCGCGGCTTTACTCAGGACGATGGCCACATCTTCTGCACCGAAGAGCAGATCCTGCCCGAGTGCCTGGCCTACACCGCGCTGCTGCAAAAGGTCTATGCGGACTTCGGCTTCAAGAACATCATCTACAAGGTCGCCACGCGGCCTGATGCACGCATCGGCTCTGACGAGGTCTGGGACAAGGCCGAACACGCGCTGATGGAAAGCCTGCGTGCCTCAGGCTGCGAATTCGAGATTTCGCCCGGTGACGGCGCGTTCTATGGCCCGAAGATCGAATACACACTGAAGGACGCCATCGGCCGCCAGTGGCAGTGCGGCACCATGCAGGTCGACTTCTCCATGCCCGAGCGCCTGGACGCCGAATACGTGGGTGAAGATGGCGCTCGCCATCGCCCTGTGATGCTGCACCGCGCCATCGTTGGCAGCCTGGAGCGCTTCATCGGCATCCTGATCGAAGAACACGCTGGCGCACTGCCCACGTGGCTCTCGCCAGTGCAGGTGGCGGTGCTCAACATCACCGACGCGCAGGCCGATTACTGTCGGGAAATCGCGAAATCATTGCAAAATCAAGGGCTTAGGGTCATAACCGACCTGCGCAACGAGAAAATAACGTATAAAATACGAGAGCACGCGTTGCAAAAGCTGCCTTTCATCGTTGTCGTGGGCGACAAGGAGAGAGAAGCTGGTGCCGTGGCTGTGCGGGCGCGAGGTAACAAAGACCTCGGTGTCATGTCGCTGGAAGCCTTTTCCAAACTCATTGCGGCAGACGTTTCATCCAAGGTTTGATTTCAAACATCCAGGTTGATGCCCCCGCTGCTGTGGCGCACCTCATGTGCATGTGGGCGGCCGAGGGGCCGCCCTGTCGCCTGAACAGCCCACATCAAGGAAACCACCATA
>PNMH01000002.1 GCA_013823505.1 Polaromonas sp.
CGCCAGCGCGTTGAGCAGGTCGCCCAGTTCGTCGTGGCGCGCGGTCTGCACGTGGCTGTTCAGGTCACCGGAGGCCACGGCGGAGGCAATGTTCACGGCTTCGCCGAGCGGAACCGTCACGGAGAGGGTGATGCGCCACGCCACCAGGCTGGCCATCACCACGGCCATTGCCGCCAGGGCCAAGATCAACCATTCCTGGCGCTTGACGGTTTGTTCGGAAGCCGCCACGGACGCCGCGACCAGCTCACGCTCGTAGGCTTGGAGCGACACCATGGCGTCGGTGTAGCGGTTGGCCGCTGGCAGCAGCGCGGAATCCAGCTGCTGCGCCGCCGCCGTCGAGTCGCCGCCTTTGAGCGTGTCGAAGTAGGTCTTGCGCACGGCAATGTATTCGGCGCGGCGATCGGCAATGTCCTTGAGCAACGACTTGCCTTTTTCGCTGGTGATTTCCTCTTCCAGCGTTTTCTGCAGCGCGTTGATGCGTTCGGTGGTCTGCGCGATCAGGGGTTTGAAGTAGGCGTCCACCTCCGGATTGGCACCCGACTTGGCCACGCCGAGCACGCGGTTGATGTTCAGGCGGGTGTTCGCCAGCCACTCGTCGGTGAGTGCCGAGCGGTGCTCCATCACCACCACTTGCGCTGCGGACCGGTTTGCTGCCTCCAGGCTGAACCAGGCCAGGGCCGTGATGCCGACCAACAACGCCAACACGCTGGCGAAGCCCAGCGTCAACCGGTGACCGATTTTGAGTTTGTCAAACATGATGTTTCTCGCAGAGGGGATGGGGTGCAGCCGCTGGCGGCACAGCGCTTACTGAAGGGTCTGGGAGGACGGGTCCGAGCCCATGAGGCCCATGTCGGTGCTCGACATGAGGGATTCGATGTCCATGAGGATGAGCATGCGTTCGCCCACGCTGGCGATGCCGGTGATGAAGCTGGTGCCCACGTTGGTGCTCATCTCGGGCGCGGGCTTGATGAGTTCGCCGGCGAGTTCGAGCACATCGGACACGGAATCGACCACCGCGCCGACCACGCGGCCGTGCACGTTGAGCACGATCACGACCGTGAAGCCGTTGTAGTCGACCTGGTCGCAACCCAGCTTGATGCGCAGGTCCACCACCGGCACGATGACGCCGCGCAGGTTGACCACGCCCTTGATGAACGACGGGGCGTTGGCGATGCGGGTTGGCTCTTCGTAGGAGCGGATCTCCTGCACGCGCAGGATGTCGATGCCGTATTCCTCGCCGCCCAGGCGGAAGGTCAGAAATTCGGCGCTGGCCTTGTGAGCGTGTGCTCGGGCGCTGTCGTGGCTTGCCGTTTGGCTGGCTTCGTTGCGCATGTCCATCGGTGGTTCCTTTTCATCCAGTTTCCTGACTCATATCGGAAAACGGGTTGAGAACTTGACGACGTTCAGGCGCGGCTAACGGAGAGTCCCGTTAACCAGATCACGCATCCGACGAAATGTTGATTTTCTCGGCTGAATGGCTCAAGCGAGCTTCCAGCGGGCACGAGCCGCCGGCCACCCCCCGGGGTGGCCGGCGATCTTCAAGGCGCCTCGGCAGGCGCCGGCCGCACGATGGTCACCGGCACGGCACAGTGCTGCACCAGGTGCTGCGCCACCGAGCCCAGGCCCCGTTCGCCCTCGCCACTGCCGTGGGCGCTCATGATCACGGCATCGCATTCGTGGCTCTCCACCAGTTCCAGCAGGGTGTGCGCCGGGTCGCCGCTGGCCACCGCTTCTTCCACCAGCTGGCTGGCCGCGGAGAGCAGCGCCACGGCCGGGCGCACCAGGTCGTGGCCCGCGGCGTCGCTCACCTCGTGCAAAACATCGGGGTCGTGGGCCACCACGATTTCGTAGAGGTTGGGCGCTTCCTGCACGTTGGCCACGACAAAGCGGGCCTTCAGGCCCGAGCTGACCAGCCGCATGGCGTGGTAGGCCGCGTGCATGGACTGGGCCGAGCCGTCGACGGGGATGAGGATCTTGATCATGGCGAATTCCTTGGTTGTCAAACGGGCCGCTCGTTGAGCAGGCACCAGTAGAGTTCGATGTGCTCGGCCACTTCAATGAACTTGTTGAAGCTGACCGGCTTCTCGATGTAGGAGTTCACACCCAGGTCGTAGGCGGTCTTGAGGTCGGAGTTCTCTCGGGACGAAGTGAGCACCACCACCGGAATGCGCCGGAACACCGGGTGTTCCTTGAGCTTTTGCAGCACCTCCAGACCGTTGACCTTGGGCAGGTTGATGTCCAGCAGTATGACGGCTGGCACCGGCTCCCCCGCTTCCCAGCGGGGAAAGAAGGCCAGCGCTTCCTCACCATCCCGCGCGATCTGGATGGTGTTGGAAAACTTCTTCTTGTTGAAGGCACGCAGTGTGAGGTCCAGATCCATCGGGTTGTCCTCAACCAGCAGGATGGGCGGCAGCGTCGTGGGCATGTTCATGAGGGGAACTCCAGGTAGAAAGTGGCGCCCTGTCCGGGTTGGCTCTCGGCCCACACGCGGCCACCCATGCGTTGCACGGCTTTGGCCACCAGCGCCAGGCCCAGGCCGGTGCCCTGGTAGTCCTCGGCACGCTGCAGGCGCTGAAAGATGCCGAAGATGCGGTCGTGGTATTTCATGTCGAAACCCACCCCGTTGTCACGCACCCAGAGGATGCGCCGCGGGCCTTCGGTGCGCGAGCCGATCTCCACCTCGGGCTGCTCCCGGGTGCGGCTGAACTTGATGGCGTTGCCCACCAGGTTGCGCATCACCACCGCCATGCCCTCGCGGTCGAGCTGCAGCACCATGGGCTCCAGCAGAAGGCTCAGGCGCACGTGGGTGCTCTCGATGTCGGCGCTGTGGCCTTCAATCACCTGCGCCACCAGGGCGGGCACGTCCACCCGCTGGTGTTCCATGGTGCGCCGCTCCATGCGCGAATAGTCCAGCAGGCCGGAGATCAGGTCGCCCATCTGCAGCACGCCACGGCGGATGCGCGCGAGGAACTGGCGCCCCTCTTCGTTGAGCTGGCTGCCGTGCTCTTCTCCGAGCAGCTGGCTGTAGCCGTCGATGCCGCGCAGCGGCGCCTTGAGGTCGTGTGAGACGGTGTACGAGAAGGCTTCAAGCTCTTCGTTGAGGCCGCGCAACTGGGCAGTGCGTTCGGTCACGCGTTGCTCCAGCACGGCGTTGGACTGCTCCAGCGTGGTCTGTGCGAGTTTGAGCTGGGTGATGTCGAGCAGGGTGCCGCTGTAGCTGTAGTAGCCGGGTGTGGCCATGGGCTGGCTTTGTACGCTGCCCCGAAACCACCTCAGCGGTCCCAGGTCGGGGTGGCGGCGGAACTCGGCGGTGGTCATGGTCGTGGCGTCGGGGATGGCGCGCATGAATCGATCAATCCGGGGTTGGTCGTCGGGGTGGACGTGGGCGAGGTAGCCACCGAGATCGGGTGGCGGCCCCTGCGCTTCGTCGCGACCGGTGTTGCGGTACATCTGGCGCGACCACCAGATGCTGTGGCTCTGGGTGTCGTACACCCAACTGCCCAGCCCCGCCATGGACTCGGCCAGCTCCAGCAGGTCTTTCTGCCGGCCGATCGCCACTTCGGCCTGCAGGCGCTCGGTGATGTCCTTGATGGTGGAGAACAGGTGCTTGAGCGAGCCGTCGGGGTGGCGCACCGCACGCACGTCAATCTCTGTGTGCACGAGGCTGCCGTCCTTGCGAACGAAGCGCTTGCGCATCTTGTAGTTGTCGGTCCGGTTGGCCAGCATGGAATCGCGCAGTGCGAGGTTCTGATCCAGATCGGGCTGGGGCGTCATCTCAGACCACGTTTTTTGCAGCAGCTCTTCGCGTGTGTAGCCCAGGATCGCGCACAGCTGGCTGTTGACCTGCACCCACCGGGTGGAGCCCGGCGCCGAGATCGCCATGCCGATGAAAGGCAGCTCATAGAACAGGCGCAGGAACTCCGCCTGTTCCTGCTGCGCAAGCTGCGCCTCTTTCTGCACCGTGATGTCGAGCAGTACACCGCTGATGCGGGTGAGTTCTCCCAGCTCATTGCGGCTCAGGGTGGTGCGGTCGTCGACCCAGACCCAGCGGCCGTTGGCGCAGCGCAGCCGGTATTCCTGGCGGTGTTCGTCGGGGCCGTCCTTGAAGTAGCGGGCGGCCTCCGCGGTCACGCGTTCGATGTCGTGAGGGTGGATGAGCTTGGCGTAGTGGATGTCACCGCGCAACAGGTCGCCAGGCTGGTAGCCCCACTGGTCCACCGATTGGCTGACGTAGCTCATCGGCCACCCCGGCTCGTTGCGCCACTCCACCACCACCACGGGCGAGCGGTCGACGAGGTCCACCAAGTGGCGAAGTTGCACCTGGCCGGCCTGCAGCCGCTCGGCCATGCGGTCGGCCTCGCTGCCGATCATGGCGAGTTCGTCCTTGCCCTGCAGGGCCACGCGCGCCTGCAGTTCGCCGTTGCCCATGCGCTGCAGCGTGGACGCGAGGTGCTGTGCCCGGCGGAACCACACCAGGTGCACCACCAGGGCAAGCAGCGCCACCAGGCCCAGCAGCAGCACGCCTTCGCGCAGCGCTTCCTGGCGCAGGTCGGCCACGCGCACGGCCATGGGCAGGCTCAGGTCGACCACAGCGATCAGGCGACGCCCGGTGGTGAAGGGCACCACACCGATGAGTTGCTGCGTGTCTTGCAGATGCACCACGCTGATGGCCACGTCGGACGGCCCATTGAACAGCACCTGGATCAGACCGTCGAGGTCCTTGCGCGGCTGGAGCACGTCGCCAAAGGCCTGCCCGATGTCGGAGCGCACCAGCGAGGCCTGCACCACGCCGTCGGGCTGCAGCAGGTAGATGTGCTGCATGCCGCTGTACAGACCCAGCCCCCCCACCAGCCGGCGCACCAGGATCTGGTTGCCCATGCTGGTTTGTGAACTCAGGCGGCTCTGCTCCACGCTGAGCCGCTCGAGGAGGCGTCGGGATTCCTGTTCCAGCACCTGCTCGCCCACCTTGCGCAGCTGCACCACGTGGTTGATGGTGGAGGCGGTGAGCGCGAACAGCACCAGCATCAGCGGCGCCAGCCAGCGCCCCGGCAGGGACAGGCGGGAGGACAGCGGCTTCACGGTGCTTTTCCGTTCGGCTGCAAGCGCTGCATGGGGGCGGCGTCGATCACGGTCTCCCAGCGCGGCGGGCGCCGGATCAGGCCGATGTCGACCAGCGCGTCGGCCACGTTCACGGCCTTGGACGCCAGCGCGGGTGGGCTGCCCTGGAGCTCGCGCGCGGACGAATCGAGGGAGTAAAAGACGAGTCCATCCAGCACGGCTGCGTAAGCGGCGGGTGAGAGATCGGTGCCCCGGGCCAGGGTCTCGGCCGCGCCGGGGGTGTCGAGCTGGAAGACGTGCAGGCCGGCGTACCAGGCGCGCAGCAACGCGTCCACCGCCTCAGGCCGCTGTTGCAGCACATCGGCGCGCACCACCAACACGTCCAGGATCTCGCCCGGCATCTCATTGCTGTCGAAGAGGCGTCGGTAGCCCGCAGCGGCCATCGAACCGGCCAGGGGCTCGAAGGACACCGCCGCGGCCACCTGGCCGGCGTCCAGCGCCGTGAGGTGCTGGGCCACCTCCAGGTTGGTCACCTTCACATCGGCGCGGGTCATGCCCGCTTTCTGCAGCATGCGCTGGAGCAGCAAGGCGCCCACAGCCGAGTCTTCCACCGCCACGAATTCGTCTTTGAGCATCGCCACCGAGGTGATGTGCGGCGCGGCCATGACCACGTCGCCGCCGGTGGACGCATCCAGCACGGCAACGATGCGCACATCAATGCCGCTGTCCACCAGGCGCAGGGTTTCGTCCAGCGTGAGCGTGGCGGCGTCCAGCAGCCCGTTGCGCAGGTGGCGCAACGATTCGGACGCCGAGGGCAACTCCACCACCCGCAACTGCTTCGCATCGGTGAGGCCACGGTCGCGCGCCAGCACCAGCGGGTCGTAGCCCACCCAGGGGTTCATGCCCACCGTCAGAGGCGGTATCACGGGCTCGTCGCAGGCGGCCAGCGCCAGCAGGGCAACGGCAACAAACGAGCGCCACCCACGGCGCAACCACCTGCCCTGCAGATCGCCCCCCCCTTGTTCACCCGCCCTTGAAGGGCCTGCGCCATGTTTCATAAGCACGTTTTTCGGTACGCCAGGAAGCTCGGGAACACCCGCAACATTCTGTTGCAGATACCCTGCCCAGTGTAGAGGCCGCTGGTCGCGTTCGCGTCAGGCCTTCACAACATGGCCCCACCCAGCGCGCAAAAAGTTCTCATCCACGGCGCGGCAGCCCGCTCGGCATACTGAACCTTTGCCGCCGAACCTGAACTCACCCCGCATGATCGACATTTCAGACCTCTCCATGCATTACCAGCTGGGCGCTGCGCGCATCGACGTGCTGCGCTCGGTCAATCTCTCGGTGGCCGCTGGCCAGCGGGTGGCCATCACCGGGCCATCAGGCTCGGGCAAAACCTCCTTGTTGCTGCTGCTCTCCGGCCTGGAGCGCCCGGCCGGCGGGCGGGTGGCCATCGACGGCACCGACCTCGGCGGCATGGACGCCGACGCCCTGGCCGACCTGCGGCGAGACCGCATCGGCATCGTGTTCCAGTCCTTCCACCTGTTGCCCAGCCTGAGCGCGCTGGACAACGTGGCCCTGCCCTTGCAGATGGCCAACCGGCCCGACGCACACGAACGAGCGGCCGCGCTGCTCCAACGCGTGGGCCTGGGGGAGCGCCAAAGCCACTACCCCAGCCAGCTCTCGGGCGGCGAGCAGCAACGCGTGGCGATTGCGCGCGCGCTGGTGCACCGCCCGCGCCTGCTGCTGGCCGACGAGCCCACCGGCAACCTGGACGACCACACCGGCGAGGCCATCCGCGAGCTGCTGTTCGAACTCAACACCGAGGCAGGCACCACGTTGGTGCTGGTGACACACGACCCCGACTTCGCCGCCCGCTGCGACCGCGTGCTGCGCCTGCACGACGGCCACCTGAACGAAGTCAAAGCCACCGTGCGAGCGCCCGATGCGATTCCTGTTTAGCCTGGCCTGGCGCGACCTGCGCGCCAGCGGCCGCCACTTGTGGATCTTTTGCGCCTGTCTGGTGCTGGGCGTGGCGCTGGTCACGGCCGGCGGCGGCCTGTACCGGCAGGTGGCCGGCGCGCTCGTGAACGATGCACGCCTGCTGTTCGGCGGCGACGTGGAAGTGGAGCAAACCGCACCACTGTCGCCCGAGGCGCTGGCCTGGATGAACGAGCGCGGCGATGTTTCGCGCCTGGTGGAGTTGCGCACCATGCTGCGCGCGCCCGATGGCCGGGCCCAGCTCATCGAACTGCAGAGCGCCGACGCGCGCTACCCGCTGTACGGCGCGGTGGAGCTGGCCCCGGCGGGTGACCTGACCGCAGCGCTGCTGGAGCGCAACGGCGTTTGGGGCGCGGCGCTGGACGCCACGCTCGCCCAGCGCCTGGACCTGCAACCCGGCGACACCGTGGAGGTGGGCAACCTGAGCCTGGAGGTGCGCGCCCTCGTGGTGCGCCAGCCCGACCGCAGCCTGCGCGCCGACTGGGGCGGCGCCCCGGTGCTGGTGGCCGACGGCGCGCTGGCCGCCACCGGCCTGGTGCAGCCGCTCAGCCGCGTCGAATACCACTACCGCGTGCGCACACCTCAGCCCGCCGCCCAGTGGCGCGACGCCTTCATCGCGGCCTACCCCGACCTGCAGGCCGAAGTGCGCACGTTCGAGGAGCGCAGCGACCGCATGGCCGAGGTGCTGGGCCAGATCGGCTCGGGACTCCTGCTCATCGGTTTCTCCGCACTGTTCATTGGCGGACTCGGCGTGTTCAACAGCGTGCAGGCCTACCTGCAGGGCAAGCTCGGCACGCTGGCCACGCTGCGCGCCGTGGGCCTGCGCGACGGTCGGCTGGCCGCGCTGGTGCTGCTGCAGATCCTGATGCTCGCGCTGCTCTCCAGCCTGGGTGGTGTGCTCGTCGGCAACGCGCTGGCTTTGGGCGGCACGCTGGCCGCCGCGCAGCAGCTGCCGCTGGCGCCGCTGGTGGCCAGCCTGTGGCTGCCGTCGCTGGTGGGTCTGAGCTTCGGTGTGTTGACCGCGCTCACCTTTGCACTGCCCGCCCTGGGCCGCGCCTTGTCGGTCTCGCCGGCGGCGCTGTTTCGCGGCATCGATGGCAACACGCTCAAGACACCCCGGCGCGTGTGGTGGCTCACCGGCGGCGTGGCCGCGGTGGTGGGCGCGTTGGTGGTGGCCAGCGTGCCCGACGCGCGTTTTGGCCTGGCCTTTGTGGTGGCCACGGTGCTGTTGCTGGTGCTGCTCGAAGGCGTGACGCGCGTGCTGCGCGGCCTGGCGCGCCGCCAGCTCAATCGGCGCGGCGCCCGCTTGCCGTTCGAGTTGCGCCTGGCCATGGCCGGCCTGCAGCGCAGCGACTCGCCCCTGCGCGCCGCGCTGCTCTCGCTGGGTGCGGCGCTCACGCTGCTGGTGGCCTGCACGCTGGTGGTCACCTCGCTCCTGCGCACGGTGAACGAAACCGTGCCCGCCAACGCGCCGGCCCTGGTGTTCTACGACGTGCAGACCGAACAGATCCCGCTGCTGCAAGACACGCTGAAAACCCAGCCCGGCCTGCGCCAGCTCACCACCGCGCCGCTGGTGCTGGGCCGCCTGATCGAGGTGAACGGCGAAGTGCTGCGCGACAGCGGCGATGGGGAACGCGTGCGCGAAGCGCGCGACGAACAGAAGTTCAGCAGTCGCGCCGGCAACATCGACGACGTGGTGATCCGCGACGGCGCCTGGTGGCCGGCCAACCACACCGGCGCCCCAATGGTGGCGATGGAAGACCGCGAGGCCGACCAGCTGGGCCTGAAGGTGGGCGACCGGCTGACCTTCGAGATCCTGGGCGCACCGGTGCAGGCCGAGCTGGCCGCCATCTACAGCCAGCAGCGGCTGCAGGCCCGACTGTGGCTGGAAGGCATCTTCAGCGACGGTGTGCTCGACCCCTACATCACCCGCCACGTGGGCGCGGCCTGGCTGCCCGCGGCCGAGGCCCTGGCCGCACAAGACCAGCTGGCCGCCGCCGCGCCCAACATCGCCACCGTGCGCACCGAATCGCTGCTGCGCGAAACACGCGCGCTCATGGCCCGCGCCAGCACCGGCCTGGCGGTGATCGCCGGGGTGTGCCTGGCGGCCAGCCTGCTGGTGCTCGCCAGCGTGGTGGCCAGCAGCCGCGCGCGCCAGGTGTTTGAAGCCACGGTGATGCACGCGGTGGGTGCGCGCCTGTCCAGCCTGCGCCGTGTGCTGTATTGGGAATACCTGTTGCTGGCCGTGGTCACCGCCGGTTTTGCCATGCTGGCCGGCAGCGCGCTGGCCACCGGCCTGCTGCGCTGGCGGCTCGACCTCGACCCCATGGGCCTCTACTGGACCGGCGCCCTCACCGCCCTGGGCGTGAGCGGGGTGAGCCTGGGGCTGGGTGCTCGCTACCTGCTCGCGCAGATGCGGCTGAACCCCGCGATGCTGCTGCGCAGCGGCACCTGATCAGGCGGCGAGCGCCGGCTCCAGGAAGGTGGCACCCAGGTGGCCCACCTTCACCACAATCAGCGCGCCTTCGGGCCCGGTGAAGGGCGTGTGCTGGCTCCAGCGGGGGTTGCGCAGCCAGCTGTGCCGGGGGTAGGTGCCGTGTTCGTCGCGGAACACGCCGTCCAGCACAAAAATCTCTTCGCCACCGGGGTGGCGGTGCGGGTTGAACTGCGTGTTCGGCGCCCAGCGCACCAGCGCCGTGCTCACGCCGTCGTGCTCGTGCAACGGCATCACCGTCAGGCCCGGCACCAGGCCCTGGCGCCAGGGCTCGGTGATCGTGTTGATGCGCACGGGTGTGAGGTCGTCGGCGGCGAACTGCCACAGCTTGACCAGCAGCACACAGCCGGGCACCGAAAACGGTGCGTGGCGCGAACCCGGCGGGTTGCGCAGGTAGGTGCCAGCCGGGTGGTCGCCTGTCTCGTCGGAGAACACACCTTCGAGCACCAGGATTTCTTCGCCACCGCCGTGGGTGTGCGCGTCAAAGCGCGAACCGGGCGCGTAACGCACCACGCTGGTGGCGCGCGCGACTTCGCCGCCCACGCGGTCCAGCAGGCGGCGGTCCACGCCGGGCAGGGGCGACGGCTGCCACACGGCCGCCTCGGCCAGGCTGCAAACGCGCACATCGAAATCGTCGTTGAGGTTCATGTCAATCCACATCAGGGCGTCTGAATTTCAGCACACCGGCTGCGTTTTTGCAGGCGTGGGCCCATGGATGCAGCGCTCCGTGCGTTGTCGAACAGACGTGTCTGGCTGGTGCACAAACACTGAAAGCTTTCGTTTTTCAGCGCCACACCCCCATGCACCGCATCACCACCACCGACCAGACCTCGCTCTACCTCAAGGACTGGGGCGAAGGCAGCCCGGTCGTGCTCATCCACGGCTGGCCCTTGAGCGCCGACAGTTGGGACGACCTCGCCATGTCGCTGGTCGAGGACGGCCACCGCGTGATTGCCTACGACCGGCGTGGCTTTGGCCGCTCGTCACAACCCTGGAACGGCTACGACTACGACACCCTGGCCGACGACCTGTGGGAGGTGATGGAGCAGCTCAAGCTGGAAGACGCCACCCTGGTGGGCTTTTCCATGGGCGGCGGCGAGGTGGCGCGCTACATGTCGCGCCACAACGGCAAGAACGTGGCGCGCGCCGCGCTGATTTCATCGGTGCTGCCGTTCCGCCTGAAAACCCCCGACAACCCCACCGGCGCCGAAGCCTCCGCCTTCGACAAGACCGCCAAGGCCTTGATGGACGACCGCGCCAAGTTCTTCACCGGCTTCTTCCGCGACTTTTTCAGCCACGGCTCACCCGACAGCCGCGTGAGCGATGAGACCCTGCGCTGGGCCCACTGCATCGCCATGCAGGCCGGCCTGCGGCCCACCGTGGCCTGCATGCGCGCCTTCTCCAGCACCGACTTCCGACCGGACCTCGCCGCCTTCAAGGTGCCCACGCTGCTGATCCACGGCACCGACGACAAGACGGTGCCGATCGCGGCCTCCAGCCGCCTCGCTGCTGCGGGCATCGACGGGGCCCAGCTCATCGAATACGAGGGTGCGCCCCACGGCCTGTTCGTCAGCCACAAGCAGCGCCTGGCCAAGGACCTGCTGGCGTTCCTGAAAGCCTGAGGGGCTCCACGCCATGGCCCCGCGCACGGCAGCGTCGAGCTGGTTGAAGCTGTTCAACCGCAACCTGGCCGTGCTCACGCGCAACACGCGCCGCGCCCAAACGCGCGCCGCCAAAACCGTGGTGAAGCGCGCCACCACCCCGAAGCCGCCACCCGCCACACCAGGCGACTGGCTGAGCGGCCTGGCGCTGGGACCCGGCGGGGCACGCCGCTACCGGCTCTACCGCCCACCCGATCTGCAGAGTGGCGAGCGCCTGCCGCTGCTGGTGATGCTGCATGGCTGCGGCCAGGACGCGGCGGGCTTTGCACAGAGCACGCGCATGAACGCCCTCGCCCGGCGCGAGCGCTTTCTGGTGCTCTACCCCGAGCAAGACCGCCTGGCCAGCGCCCAGCGCTGCTGGAACTGGTTCGACACCCGCAGCGGTCGCGCGCACGGCGAGGTGGCGCTGATCCTGGCCGCCATCGACCAGGTGTGCCTGCTGCAGCCGGTGGACCGCGCCTGCGTGGCACTCGCGGGCCTTTCGGCCGGCGCCAGCATGGCCGCGCTCGTGGCATCGCGTCACCCGGCGCGCTTCAAGGCCGTGGTGATGCACTCCGGGATTGCACCGGGCGCCGCCGACTCCACCGCCACCGCACTGGCCGCCATGCGTGGGCATCGGCTGCCAGCACCCTGGTCCCCCACGCCCGGACAGCTGCTGCCGCTGCCGCCGCTGCTGGTGATCCAGGGTGGGCGCGACGCGGTCGTGGCCGCGAGCAACGGCGCGGCCGCCGCCGGCGTGTGGGCGCTCGCGGGCGGCGCTTCGGCGGGCACGCCCCGCAGCCAGCAGCGTGGCCAGCGCCACCCCATGCAGGTGACCGACTTCAAACACCGGGGCCGCACCGCCGTCACGCTGGTCCATGTGGACCAACTGGGCCACGCCTGGAGCGGCGGCGCGCCCAACCAGCCCTACAGCGATGCACAAGGACCCGACGCCTCCCGCCTGGTGTGGTCCTTCGTCTCGAAACAATTCACCCCCGCCCCGGCAACTGCGCGCCCAGCCGCGCCGGCGGCCCTCTCCATCCCTTCGCTGTTCAACCCCTTCGCGCTGTTTGCGTTGAAGGGTGCGACACTCAAACCATGAACCGACCCCCGATCTACCCCGCGCCCGAACAGATGAACGCCCCCACCACCGGCAACGGCGAAGGCGACCACGTGGCGCCCATCACCGCGCCGGTGGACCCCCTGTTTCTGGCCGCGCCGCGCGTGTCCACCTTCCACGGCAAACAGCCGCTCACCAACGCCAGCGGCTTTTTCTTCGAGCGCGACGACCGCCTGTTCCTCGTGACCAGCCGCCACGTGGTGATCGACGAAGACACCCAGCACTTCCCCGACCGGCTGGAAATCGAACTGCACCTGGACGCGTCCAACCTCACGCACTCCACCGGCTTTTCCATGCTGCTCTACAACGAGGGCGCCGCCGTTTGGCGCCAGGGCAAGGACAGCGGCGGCGAGATCGACGTGGCCGTGATCGAGCTGGACCGCGCCGCACTGCCCGACGAGTCGGTGATCCGCGCCTTCAGCCCGGCCCACCTGTCCAACGACTTTTCGGACGTGCACCCTGGCGAGTCGCTGCTGGTGGTGGGCTTCCCGCTGGGTTTCCACGATGCCCTGCACCACCTGCCGGTGCTGCGCCACGCCATCATTGCCTCGCCTTACGGCATCCGCTTCCAGGGCAACGGCTACTTCCTCACCGACGCCCGCACCCACCGCGGCACCAGCGGCGCGGCGGTGGTCATGCGCGACCGCTCCCCCGAAGCCCAGAACGCCGCCCTGCCCTGGAAACTGCTGGGTGTGCACTCCGCGCGCATGGACATGGGCGACCGCGATCTGGTGCTGGACGAATCGCTGGGCCTGAACTGCGCCTGGTACGCCGACATCCTGCTCACGCTCACCGCGCCTCGGGAGAGCGACCCAGCGGCCTGACAGGCGCCCGACAATCGGGCCATGACCCTGCCCATCCGCCCCGCCGTCCTCGCCAGCCCCGACTACCCCTTCAGCCCGGTCCATGCGCCGATCAAGCTCGACCAGAACGAGTCGTTCGCGGACTTTCCGGACGAGCTGAAGGTCATCGCACTGGAGCGGCTGCGCCATGTGCCTTGGCACCGCTACACCGACCTCAATGCCGAGGCCTTGAGCGAAGCCATCGCCGCGCACGACGGCTGGTCGGCCTCGGGCACGGTGGTGACCACTGGCAGCAATGTGCTGATCGCCTTGCTGATCCAGCTGTGTGCGTTGGGTGGGCGGGTGGTCACGGTCACGCCCAACTTCGCGTTGTACGCGCTGGACGCGAAGCTGCTGGGCGCCTCGCTGACCGAAGTGCCCTTGCGCGACGACGCATCGTTGGACATGGACGCAGTGATCGCTGCGCTGGGTTCCAGCAGCAGCGAAGGGCCGCACGGCGTCATCTACATTCCACGCCCGCACGCACCCACCGGCTCGCTCTGCGCGCTTGAAGAACTGGAGCGCCTGGCGCAGGCGTGCCCGGGCTGGCTGCTGGTGGTGGACGAGGCCTACCACCAGTTCGCGCCCGACGACGCGCGAGAACTTGCACGTCGGCACGAATGCGTGGTGCTGCTGCGCACCTTCTCCAAGGCCTGGGGGCTGGCGGGTCTGCGGCTGGGATACGCACTGGCCAGCGATGCGGTGGCGCGGCAGTTGCGCAAGCTGGTGCCGCCGTTTGGTGTGTCGCTGTTGCAGACGGTGTGTGCACAGGTCGCGCTGGAAAACCCCGGCTATGTGCAGGAGCGTGTGGCGCTCACGCTGGCGGAACGCGAACGCATGGCCCGGGCGCTGCAGGCCCACCCCACCTGGCAAGTGCTGCCGTCGCACGCCAACTTCTTGCTCATCCGCACACCCGACGCAGCGGCCGCGCACGCTGCCTTGCTCGCGCAAGGCGTGCTGGTGCGCCGTCAAGACAGCCTGCACGGCCTGCAGGGTTGCATCCGCGTGACGGTGGGCACGCCCGACGAGAACAGCGCGTTTCTGCGCGCTGCCGGCCTGGGCCGTTAACGCACCATCGGCGTGCCGGGCATGGGCTGCATCGGCGGCATCGGCTGCATCGGCTGCGGAGGCGGCTGTGCGGGCGGCATCGGTTGCATGGGCGGGACCGCGGGCACTGGGGTCACCAGCTCGCGCATCATCCCGCCACCGGCCACCGAACCGCTGGTGGTGCCTTCACCGTGCACCATGCGCTCGCAGGTGGCCTTGCTCTCGGGCGGCAGGTCCGCGCAGCGCTTCATGGCGTTCTGCATGCGCGACTCGGGCGTGTCGCCCGCCATCGGTATCTTTCGCGCGCCCTGCGCACGCACGGCGCCGGCTTCGCGCAGACAGCTGGTGCGCTCGTGCTGCGAGTCGCTGCGCAGGCAGGCGGCTCGGTCTTGCTCGTAAGTGGACTGTGCCCAGGCGCCCGAGGTGGTCAAGGCGCAGGCCGCCACCAGGGCGGTGCGGAACAAAAAGGCGGACGGTGTTTTCATGGGGTTCCTTGTCTGGCGACGAGCGTCTGTGTGCGCCCGACCTCCAGTGACCACGCTACCCATCGCGGCGTGTATGGTCTGTGCTCCAGCGCACCCCCGTTCCGGAGACCCCATGAGCCTTGTTCACCTGCTGCTGCGCCACGCGCGCCTGAGCCCCGACCGCGCGGCCATCTTCCATGGCACCGAGGCCTGGGCCACGCACGGCCAGTGGGCGCAGCGCAGCGCGGGGCTGGCCCGGCGCATGGTGGACGCTGGCCTGGTGCCGGGCGACCGGGTGGTGCTGTTCATGCACAACCACCCGCGTTACCTTGAAGTCTTGTGGGCCGCGTGGTGGGCCGGGCTGGTGGTGGTGCCGGTGAACGCCAAGCTGCACCCGCGCGAGGCCGAATGGATCGTGGCCAACGCAGGTGCGCGCTGGGCCTTTGTCGACCATGACGTGGCACCCGGACCGCTGGCCGGCCTGGAGCGACAGGTCGATGTGGCCTCCACCGAGTGCGACGAGCTGCTGGCACCGGTGGACGACGCCTTCAGCGTGCCCGTGGTCGAGCGCCAGGCGCAGGACGTGGCCTGGCTGTTCTACACCAGCGGCACCACCGGCCGGCCCAAGGGTGTGATGCTCACGCAACGCAACCTCATGACCATGGGCCTGACCTATTTCATCGACGTGGACCCGGTGGCCGCCGAGGACGCCATCGTCTACGCCGCACCCATGTCGCACGGCGCAGGCATTTACGCGATTCCACACCTCATGGCGGGCGCGCGCCACGTGGTACCGGCCTCAGGCGGGGTGGACCCGGCCGAGTTGTTCGCACTGGGCCACGCCCTGGGGCCGCTGTCCACCTTTGCCGCGCCCACCATCGTGAAGCGCCTGGTGGACCACGCCGAGCAGCACGGCCTGTCTGCAGACGCGTCGGCGCGCGCCTTCAAGACCATCGTGTACGGCGGCGCGCCCATGTACGCGGCCGACATGGCGCGCGCGCTGCGCGTGATGGGGCCGCGCTTCGTGCAGATCTATGGCCAGGGCGAAACGCCCATGGTGGGCACTGCGCTCTCGCGCGCGCAGCTGGCCGACACCGACCACCCGCGCTGGGCCGAGCGCATGGCCTCGGTGGGGGTGGCGCAGACGCCGGTGCAGGTGCGCGTGGCCGATGAACAGGGCCGCAGCCTGCCCACCGGAGAGGTGGGCGAAGTGCTGGTGAAGGGCGACAGCGTGATGGCGGGTTACTGGATGAACCCCGAGGCCTCGGCAGCCGCCGTGCGCGACGGCTGGCTGTTCACCGGCGACGTGGGCTGCCTCGATGCCGATGGTTTCCTCACGCTCAAGGACCGCAGCAAGGACCTGATCATCAGCGGCGGCTCCAACATCTACCCGCGCGAGGTGGAGGAGGCGCTGCTCACCGCGCCGGGTGTGGCCGAGGTGGCGGTGGTGGGCGCGCCCGATGCCGAATGGGGCGAGGTGGTGGTGGCCTTCGTGGTCGCGCAGCCCCGCGCGGCGTTGACCACCGGGCAGCTGGACGCGCACTGCCTGGCGCAGATGGCGCGCTTCAAGCGGCCCAAGCGCTACGTGCTGGTGGACGAGCTGCCCAAGAACAACTACGGCAAGGTGCTCAAGACCGCCTTGCGCGCTCAACTGTGAGCATGGAACGGAGCTGAGCCTCAGGCCTCCAACGACGACATGTTCAAACGATTTTTTTACCGGCGGGCGCTGAACGCCGCGCTGCGCGAGCTGGACATCCAGCCCTCCACCCTGAACCCGGCGTTTCGCGATGAGGTCGTGGCCATGGGTTTGCGCGAAAGTCTCTCGCCCAAGGAAGCGGCCATGGAGGTTCTTTCGGTGGTCTTCCCCGGCCTGAACCTGGTGGAACGGCTCAGCTCCCTGGCCGTGATCCGGCAGTGGCGGCGCAGTTCGGGCGTGCGCGAATCGCGCTTTCAGCGGGCGCTGGCGGGCGGCCTGCCGGATCTTCAGTCCACCGCGTTTCCAGACAAATGACCGCGCCCCGCCGCGCGTCGTCGCGGTTCAGGAAGCCACCGCGTCGAGTCCCAGGCGGGCCAGCAGGTTCTCGCTGGCGTTGAGGGTGTGCTGCAGCGCCAGCGCCCGGGCCCGGGCCACGTCGCCGGCCTCGATCGCATCGGCAATCGCCTGGTGCTCGTCCCAGATGGGGCGGCGCATGCCATGCAGCTGGATCACGCCACCCATCACCCGACGCAGGTGCACCCAGTGCATGCGCGAGCTGTCTTCAATCAGCGGGTTGCCGCTGGCCTGGTAGACGGCGCGGTGGAACGCCGTGTCGGCGTCGATCATGGCGCGTACGTCGTCGCCGGTGGCGATTTCGCGGCCCTTTCGGATGAGTTCGGGGTCAATGCGCGCCCGGCGCTCGGCCGCGAGGCCGGCGGCCAGTTCGTCCAGCACGCCGCGGATCTTGTACACGTGGCCGATGGTCTGCGGATCCAGCGGGGCAATGAGCACGCCGCGCCCGGGCGCGTCCTGCACCAGGCCGTCGGTCTTGAGCTGGCGCAGCGCCTGGATCACAGGCGACCGTGACACATCGAGCTGCTCGGCCACCTCTTCCTGGGTGATGCGGGTGCCCGGGGCGAGCGAACCGTCGCTGATGGCGTCCAGCAGGACCTTGTAGACCTCGTCCACGTAGTTGGTGCGGGAGGGGAGCTTGGCCGTGAACGACATGGCGACTTTCTGGTTTCTGGATTCAGAGTACAGCGAGAGACCGAAGGGTAAACCAAGGGCAGTGCCCAGGGTCGGGGTCATCCGGGTTGACAGAAGCAGTCATTCCCCCTATCTTTGAACTCTGTATACAGAGTTCAGAACTCACCACATTCCCCACCCGACGGAGACACCGCATGACCCAGCCCATGGACAAACACGACAGCCAACGCTCGACCGGCACCGCCGCACCGGTGGAGAAGAAGCTGATTCCCTACGGCGGGTACCACACCAACAAGATCCCGGGCCACGACCCCGAACTCACCGAGGTGGGCCCGGGCACGCCCACGGGTGAGTACATGCGCAGCTTCTGGCAGCCGGTCTGCATGTCCATGGAGCTCACCGACACGCCGCACTTTCTGAAGATCCTGGGCGAGGAACTGGTGGCCTTTCGCGACAAAAGCGGTCGCGTCGGCCTGCTGCACGCGCACTGCGTGCACCGCGGTGCGTCGCTCGAATACGGCTCCATCCAGGAGCGCGGGATCATGTGCTGCTACCACGGCATGGTGTTCGACATCGACGGCACCTGCCTGAAGGTCCCCTTCCCCAAAGGCGAAGAAGCGGACGCCGAGCGCTACGCCTGCTCGATCCGCCAGGGCGCCTACAAGGCCTTCGAGCGCAACGGCCTGGTGTTCGCCTACATGGGCCCGCCCGGGAAAGAGCCGCCCTTCCCCGAGTGGGAAGGCAACTTCACTGTGCTGCCCGGCGACGAACTCGTGCCCTACAGCAACTTCCAGCACTGCAACTGGCTGCAGGTGCAGGACAACGCGGCCGACAACTTCCACACCGCCACGCTGCACTCGGCCAAAAACGTGGTGAACGGCCAGTTCCAGGGCACCACCTTCGACGAGGTCGGCGCACCCTCGATGGAAGTGGCACCCGACATGCAGTTCGTGCCGGTGCAGGGTGGCCGTTCGCTGGCCTGTGCGGGCGCGCGCCGCGTCAGCAACGACCGCCTTTTCATCCGCGTGCAGCACCAGGTGCTGCCCAACCTGAGCCTGCACGCCTACACCTCCGAAGACGGCTCGGCACAGAAACACTTCAGCCGCTTCCACATCGTCCGCTGGACGGTGCCGGTGGACGACACCAACAGCAAGATGATCGGCTGGCGCGTGATGGGCCCGGGCATCGACACGCGCGGCGTGGGCGTCAGGGAGCTGGTGGGCTACGAGTCGATCGACTTCCTCGAAGGCCAGGTGGCGCTGCGCCGGCCTGAGCGCTTCGGCGGACTCACCATCAACGACCGCCCGCAGATCCCCACCGACCACCGCGCGCGAGCCAACTACAAGCAGGCGCAGTACGCGCCTGGCGACTACGAGGCCATCATCAGCCAGCGGCCGATCGCGGTGCACGCGCTGGAGAACCCGACCAAGCTCGACGCTGGCGTCTACATGTTCCGCAAGCTGCTGCGCGACGCGGTTCGCGGCACCAACAAGGCCGCCAGCGCCGAGGGCTTTGCCGACTGGCTGCGCGACGCGGCCGGCGCGCCGCGCAGCTTCTGTTCGGGCAACGTGCTGGAAATCCCGGTGGGTGCGCGGGTGGAAGACGAGATCGTGCGCCGCCGCCACGTGACCAAGGCGGTGGTGACCATGCTGGCCGAGAGCGAACACCTCAAGGGCGCGGAGCGTGAGCAGTTCGTCAAGACCCGCATGCTGGCGCTGGAGGCGGAGATGAAGGCCAGCGCCACGGCGGCCTGACCGATGAGCGAACTCGACGCGCCACTGGAGTTGCAGGTTCGCCAGATTCGTCTGGAAGCGACCGGCATCCACTCGTTCGAACTCTGCGCACCCGACCTCGAACGCCTGCCGGCCTTCAGCGCCGGGGCGCACATCGATGTGCACGTGCCCGGCGGCCTGGTGCGGCAGTACTCGCTGTGCAACGACCCGGCAGAGACGCACCGCTATGTGATCGGGGTGCTGAAGGACCTGAACGGGCGCGGCGGTTCGCTGCGTGTGCACGAAGCCCTGAAGGTCGGCGACACGGTTCGCGTGAGCCGCCCTCGCAACCAGTTTGAACTGCGGCCGGAGCAGACCTCGGCCCTGCTGATCGCGGGCGGCATCGGCATCACGCCGCTGAAGTCCATGGCGCACAGCCTGCAGCAGGCAGGCACCCCTTTCGAGCTGCACTACTGCGCGCGCTCCAGCCAGGTGGCCGCCTTCACCGACGAACTGGTCACCCTCAACCGCCGAGCCCCGGGCGCCGTGCGCTGGCATTTCGACCATGGCCAGATCGGCGCGGGCCTGGACCTGGCGGCCCTGCTGGCGAGCCAGCTTGAGGGCACCCACCTCTATTTCTGCGGCCCGCCGGGCTTCATGAAGGCCTGCACCGAGGCCGCTGCGCACTGGCGCCCCGGGACCGTGCATTCCGAGCATTTCCAGGCACCTGCGAGCGCCACCCCAGCGTCACCCACCACCGGCGCCACCGTGCGGCTGGCGCAATCAGGGCAAACGCTGGTGCTGCCCGAGGGCGGCAAGCTGCTGGACCTGCTGAGCCAGAACGGCGTGCACGTACCCACCTCCTGTGAAAGCGGCCTGTGCGGCACTTGCAAGACGGGCTACGCCGACGGAGCGATCGAACACCACGATTTCATCCTGGGCGACGACGAAAAGTCGTCGTGCTTCACGCCTTGCGTGTCCCGCGTCACCAGCCGCAGCATCACGCTGCACCTGTGAAGTGTGGCGCTGGTTCAGCCCAGCGCCACGATGCCACCGCCGTTGAGCGCCAGGCGCTTGAAGCCCCAGTCGTTGCCCAGCCAGCGGCGCAGGTGCTCCCACAGGTGCTCCGGCAAACCGCCCGCCAGCTCGGAACTGCGCACCCAATAAAAGACATCGGCATCCGCACCCGCCTGCGTGGGCGGAAAAATGTAGACACAGCCCAGCACCTGCGTGCCGTCCAGCGACTCCACCGTGTAGGTGTAGGAGCCGCCAATCTCGAACTCCTTCTGGTGCCAGGCGAGATCGATCAGGTCCTGCTCCAGCGACAGCGTCTCGGCCGGCCAGCCGCTGCCCGGGCCGAACAGCTCCCAGATCTCGGCGCGGCTGGTCATGACCGCGTCGAAGTCCTTCACCGCATCGTGGATGGTGAGCGGGCGCAGGCGCAGGCGCTGTGTCTCCAGAACACGTGGAATGGTGGGGGTGGGAATCCAGGGGGTCTTCATGGGCGCGCCTTGGTGACCAGACAAGCCCGGGAGTTGAGCACAGCGCTGGGAGCTCACCACGGTGGGCGCCACAAACCCGAGTCCGCCGCTGCCACTTCACCGGAACTTCGTGGCTTGGGGCGATGTCTTTCACCCGCCATCCCGCACGACTTCCCATCCCGCCCCGCGCGGGCGCCCGGAGCCACCCATGTTCACCCCCCGCCGATTCACCTTCGCTGCGTGGCTGCTCGCCTGCGCCGCGGTCAGCGCACAAGCACAGACCACCATCGCCGACGCCGAGTCTTCCGCCCCCGCAGCGGGAGCGGCGCTGCAAGGCCCCGCCCTTCTCAACGCGCTGCGGGGTGGCGGCTACGTGGTCTATTTCCGTCACACCGCCACCGACTTCTCGCGCGGCGACTCGGCCATGACGTCCTACAGCGACTGCGCCAACCAGCGCCTGCTGTCGCCGCAAGGCCAGAGCGACGCCACCGCCATCGGGCAGCGCATCCGCGCGCTGCAGTTGCCGGTGGGTGAGGCGCTGGCCAGCCCCTACTGCCGCACCATGGACCACGCCCGGCGCATGCTCACCACGGTGACGCCGCGCAACGAGATCCGCGAAGCGCAGGGCAACAACTACGCGGGGCTCAAGCAACTGCTGGCCACACCCGTCCAGGCCGGCACCAACCGCTGGATCGTGGGCCACGGCACGCCATTTCGCGCCGTCGCCGGTGCCCCGCACCTGAGTGAGGGCGAAGCCGCCGTGATCCGGCCCGACACCAGCGGCTGGACGGTGGTCGCCCGCATCGCGGTGGCCGACTGGCAAAGCCTGGGCAACGCGCCCTGAGGCCCAACGGCGGGTCTGTGTGTCGGCACACAGACGGGGTGTGCGGCGCGCACGCATGATGAGACGCTTGGGCTGGTGCGCCACAACCTCTGCGGCGCCAGCACGACCTTCCTTCAAGCAGAACCGCCATGAACCTTCACCTGAGCATCGGCCCGCTGGTGGCCCTCATCGCCGGCATCCTCATCCTCATCATGCCGCGCATGCTGAACTACATCGTCGCCTTCTACCTGATCATCGTCGGGGTGATCGGCCTGTTCGGCCGCAACCTCGGCCTGTGATGCGCGCGGCCTGAGCCGCCACACCCGACCACCGAAGCCCGCCGCACCTCCTGTGCGGCGGGCTTTTTCACATCCGCGGGTTGGCATCAAGCTTGCAAGCCATCTTGAATACAAGACGGAATGCTCACGCATGGTGCGAGCCGCTTCCATCCTGGTGCGTCCCCCCGTTCAACCCGCTGGAGCCCATCCATGAAGACCTTCACCGCCACCGCCCTGTCCACCTCGACCAACCGACGCACCGTGCTGCAGCTGGGTGCTGCCGGCGCCGCCATCGGCGTTCTGGGCGCACCGCGCATCCTGCGTGCGCAGACAGCCACCAAGGTGCGCCTGGGCTACTGGCCCATCGCCGCCGGCCTGCCGTTTTATGCCGCCATCGAGCTGGGCTACTTCAAGGAAGCCGGCCTGGACGTGGAGCCGCTCAAGTTCGCCGGCGCGCAGCAGGTGATGGAGGCGGTGCTCTCGGGCCGCTCCGACGGCACGGCCAACGGCACCGGCTCGGCCAACATCGCCATTGGCGAACTGGCTCAGCCCGGCACCTTCAAGATCTTCTGCGCCAACCCCAGCAACGTGAAGAACGTGCTGGACGAAGTCATCGTGCCGGTGGCCAGCCCCGCCAAGGTGATGGCCGACCTCAAAGGCAAGCGCGTGGCCTCCGGCCCCGGCATCCAGAACGTGACCCTGGCCAAGACCATCCTGGAGCGCGGCGGAGCCACCGGCGCCACCGTGGTCGAACTGCCCATCGGCCAGCATGTGGCCGCCTTGGCCGCCGGCCAGATCGACGGCGCCTACACGCTGGAGCCCACGGGCACCATCGGTCGCCTGAACGGTACCAGCCGTGTGCTCGAAGCGGGTGTGATCTCCCAGTACGTTCTGGGCAACAACATGGCGCCCTGGTTCGGCGGCTCGGCTTCGCTGTCGTCCGACTTCATCAAGAAGAACCCCGAGGCGGCCAAAAAATTCATCGCGGCTTACGCCAAGGGCGTGGCCTATGTGCGCACCAAGCCGGTGGAAGCGCGCAAGTACCTCACGGGCTACACGCCCATCGAAGGCGCGCTCGCCGGCGAGGTGCCCCTGGCCGCCTACACCATGCACAACGAGTTCACGCCGGCGGACATCGGCCACTTCCAGAAGTTCTTCGACCTGTTCTCGGAGAAAGGCATCTTCAGCTCGCGCCTCATGGTCGAGACCATGATCTACAAGGGTTGAAGGCCATGTCAGCCGTGCAGCCCGTGGTCGCCGAAGCGGCCAAACCGTGGAGTCCACCGGCCGCCAACGCGGCGCCGGTGGTTCAACGCAAGACCGACTGGGGACGCGCCCTGCCCTTCGTGGGCCCGGTCGTGCTCTTCATCATCTGGGACCTGGTGGTGCGCACCGGCTTCATCAAACCGATCTTGCTGCCCGCGCCGGTGGACGCCATCGGCGCCTTGCTCAGCGGTCTGGCGGGTGGTCCGCTGTTGACCGACTTCGCGGTGACGGTCTGGCGCACGGTGCAGGCCTTCATGATCGCGGCCGTGGTCGGCATGCCGCTGGGCGTGCTGCTGGGCAGCAACGAAAAGGCCTACCGCAGCGTGGAGTTCCTGATCGACTTCTTCCGTTCCACACCGTCGTCGGCACTCATCCCGCTGTTCCTGATGGTGTTCGGCGTGTCCGACATCAACAAGGTGGCCATCGCCGCGTTTGGCGCGCTGCTGATCGTGATCTTCAACAGCGCTTATGGGGTCATCAATGCGCGCAAGCAACGCGTGATGGCGGCCAAGGTCATGGGCGCCACGCGCTGGCAGGTGTTCAAGGACGTGCTGATCTGGGAAAGCCTGCAACCCAGCTTCGTCGGCCTGCGCTCGGCCGTGTCGATGGCACTCGTCATCGTGATCGTGGCCGAGATGTTCATCGGCGCCGACAGCGGCCTGGGCAACCGCATCATCAACTCGCAGCAGGTGATGAACGTGAAGGACATGTACGCGTCCATCCTCGCTGCTGGTGCGCTGGGCTACGCCCTCAACGTTTTGTTCCTGCTGGTTGAGCGCAGGATCGTCCACTGGAGCGGAAGATGAGCAGCGTCTTGAATGCCCCGGTCTTCGCCGACGTGCCCGTGCCCGCCTTTCAGCCCGGTCCGGCGGGCACCCACATCACCATCCGTGGCCTCACCAAATACTTTGCGGGCTGGCCGCTGTACGAGAACTTCGACCTCGACATCCCCAAGCACAAGATCGTGTCGGTGTTCGGGCCCAACGGTTGCGGCAAGAGCACGCTCATCAACATGATCGCGGGCCTGGTGCCCATCGACAGTGGCGAGATCCTGTTCGACGGCAAGAGTCTCAAGGACACCAAGATCGGCTACGTGTTCCAGAACTACCGCGAAGCCATGTTTCCGTGGATGCGCACCATCGACAACATCGCCTACCCGCTCAAGCTCGAAGGCAAGAGCAAGGCCGAGGTGGACCGGCGCATGGCCGAGCTGGTGGCCTCGTTCGACGTGAAGTTCGACCTCAACCGCTACCCCTACGAACTCTCGGGCGGGCAGCAGCAAACAGCGTCGATCATGCGGGCACTGGCGCCCAACCCCGAGGTGCTCTTTCTCGACGAGCCTTTCTCCGCGCTGGACTTCGAAATGACGCTGTTCATCCGCGAGAAGCTGCAAGAGGTCTTCATGCAGACAGGCACCACCATGGTGCTGGTCTCGCACGACCTGGAAGAGGCCGTGTACCTGGCCGACCAGGTGCTGCTGCTCACCAAGCGCCCCACCAAGGTGGCCGAGATCCTGCCCTACGACGACCCGCGCCCGCGCACCACCGCCACGCTGTCCGAGCCCAGTTTCGTTGCCGCGAAGAAGCGCAGCCTGGAGATCTTCCAGCGCGAGGTGCGCCGATGAACGAAGCGCAAACCCTGGCCTATGTGCAGGCCGCTGCCGTGGCGGTGAACCTGCCCCTGGGTGAAGCTCAGGCACAGCGGGTGGCCATCCACCTGCAGCGCACCGCTGGCCTCGCCGCCCTGCTCGACGGCTTCGAGCTGGCGCCGCACGACGAGCCGGCCGAGATCTACTGCCCGGCCCCGTTCCAACCATCGCGACACTGAGGGCGCGCCATGAACGCCCCGATGTCCCTGAGTCAGACCGTGCAGGCGGTGGCCAGTGGCAGCCACAGCGCGGCCGCCGTGCTGGAGGTCTGCATCGCACGCATCGAAGCCACCGAAAGCCGCGTGAACGCCTTCACCAGCACCCGCTTCAACGCGGCCCGTGCACAAGCCGCGCGGGTGGACGCGCAGCGCGCACGGGGTGAGCCGCTGGGTCCGCTGGCGGGTGTGCCCTTCGCGGTGAAGAACCTGTTCGACATCGCCGGAGAAGTGACGCTGGCCGGCGCGCAAGTCAACCGGTCTGACCCGCCCGCCAACGCCGACGCGGTGCTGGTAGAGCGTCTGCAGGCTGCGGGCGCGGTGCTGGTGGGCTCGCTCAACATGGACGAATACGCCTACGGCTTCACCACCGAAAACACCCACTTCGGCCCCACGCACAACCCGCACCGGCTCGACTGCTCGGCCGGCGGGTCGTCGGGTGGATCGGGCGCGGCGGTGGCCGCAGGGCAGGTGCCGCTGACGCTGGGGTCGGACACCAACGGCTCCATCCGCGTGCCCTCTTCGTTGTGCGGCGTGTGGGGTCTCAAGCCCACCTTTGGCCGGCTCTCGCGCCGCGGCAGCTACCCCTTCGTGCACAGCCTGGACCACCTGGGGCCTTTCGCGGACGACTTGCCCGGTCTGGCCCTGGCCTACGACGCGCTGCAAGGCGCCGACCCGCTCGACCCGGGCTGCCACGCCACTTCGGCGCAACCCACGGTGCGCTCGCTGGGCCTGGGCACCAAAGGTTTGCGCGTGGGCCAGCTGGGTGGCTACTTCGCCGAACACGCCACGGCACCCGCCCGCGAAGTGGCTGCGCTCGCTGCACAGGCCTTGGGCGCCAGCGCCACCGTGGAATGGCCCGACGCCGCGCAGGCGCGCGCCTCGGCTTTCATCGTGAGCGCCAGCGAAGGCGGCGCCCTGCACCTGCACCGCCTGCGCACCCAGGCCGCCGACTTTGAACCCCTATCGGTGGACCGCTTCATCTCGGGTGCCTTGCAGCCCGCCGCCTGGTACACGCGCGCACAGCGCTTTCGCCGCGTCTACCGCGACCGGGTCAACGCCCTGTTCCGAGACTGGGATGTGCTGATCGCGCCCGCCACGCCCGTGCCGGCTCAACCCCTGGGCACCGAGTGGATCGAGATCAACGGCCAGCGCATGCCCTGCCGCCCCTCCATAGGCCTGCTCACGCAACCCATTTCCTTCGCCGGCTGCCCGGTGGTGGCCGCGCCCCTGTGGCCCTCGGGCACCGGTGGCCTGCCCATCGGTGTGCAGCTGATCGCTGCGCCCTGGCGCGAAGACCTGGCCTTGCGAGCCGGCATGGCGCTGCACAATGCGGGCCTCGCTCACTGCAAACCCGTGGAGTTCTGATGGAGACCAACCTGCCCGATGTGCTGGCCGAGGTAACGAGCGCCTTTGAGCGCTACGAACAAGCCCTCGTGAACAACGACGTTGCCGTGCTCGACGAACTGTTCTGGGACAGCCCGCACACGCTGCGCTACGGCGCCACCGAAAACCTCTACGGCATCGACGAGATCCGCGCGTTTCGCAACGGCCGGCCGGCCGCGGGCTTGCAGCGCACGGTGCTGCGCACGGCCATCACCACGCACGGCCGTGACACGGCCACCACCAACATCGAATTCCAGCGCGAAGGCAACCCGCGCGTGGGCCGCCAGAGCCAGACCTGGGTGCGCATGGCCGACGGTTGGCGCGTGGTGTCGGCCCATGTGAGCTGGATGGCTTGATGGCCACTCGCACACTGCGCCCGGTCCGCGCCCGCGCGGCCAAGCCCATAGCCAGCGTCGAGCCCTTCCAGTCGCGCGCCGAAGAGGTTTACCGCCAGGTCAAACAGGACATCGCCGACTTCCGCCTGGTGCCCGGAGACCGCTTCACCGAACACGAACTCTGCGCCCGGCTGGACGTGTCGCGCACGCCGGTGCGCCAGGCGTTGTTCCGCCTGCAGCAAGACGGTCTGGTGGAGGTGATGTTTCGCAGCGGCTGGCGCGTGCTGCCGTTCGACTTCGACAAGTTCGACCAGCTCTACGACCTGCGCATGGTGCTGGAGACCGCGGCGGTGCAGCGGCTGTGTCTGCACGATGTGGCGTCTTCATCACCCCAGCTGCAGGCACTGAAGGAACGCTGGCTGGTGCCGGTGGCAGAGCGCAGCACCGACCCGGCCGAAGTGGCCGCGTGGGACGAGTCCTTTCACGAAACCCTGGTGAGCGCGGCCGGCAACGCGGAGTTGGCGCGCGTGCACCACGAGGTGACCGAACGCATCCGCATCATCCGCCGGCTCGACTTTCTGCAGCAGGTGCGCATCGATGCAACGTACGACGAACACGCCAAGATCCTGCGGGCCATCCTCGCGCGCAAGGCCGACCGCGCTGATTTGCTGCTGCGCTCGCACATCCAGACCAGCCAGAGCGAAGTGCGCAAGATCACCTTGCACCAGGTGTACCTGGCTCAGCAGGTGGCGCCGGCGGCCTGAGGCCGCTGGTCACACCGCCTCGAGCAGTTCCATCGACGTAGCCGACCAGCCCACGATCGCGCCCTGCGCGGTGATCATGGCCAGCGCCGCAGCGTGGAACGCCGGGAAGTAGCTGGCGGTGCCGTCTTCCAGCACCAGACAGTCGTAGCCGCGGTCGTTCGCTTCGCGCAGCGTGGACTGCACACACACCTCGGTGGTCACGCCGGCCACCACCAGCTGGGTGATGCCGTGAGCCTGCAGTTGTTGCTGCAGGTCGGTGGCGTAAAACGCGCCCTTGCCGGGCTTGTCGATCACGATTTCACCGACCACCGGCGCCAGCGCGGGCACGATCTGGTTGCCCGGTTCACCGCGCACCAACACCCGGCCCATGGGGCCCACGTCGCCGATGCGCAGGCTGGGCGATCCGCGCAGGCGTTTGGCGGGTGGGCAGTCGCTCAGATCCGGCGCGTGCGATTCGCGCGTGTGCACCACCAGGCCGCCCATGGCGCGCCAGGCGGCGAGCACCTTCGCTATTGCCGGCACGATGGCCTGCAGCGGCTCCACCGTGTTGCCCAGCGATTCGCCGAAGCCACCGGGCTCCACAAAATCGCGCTGCATGTCGATGATGACCAGCGCGGCATGCGCCGGGTCGAGCTCGAAATTGAACGGGCGGGCGGTCACGATGGTCATTCGGAAACCTCCGTGCTGCGCACTGCGGTGCGAGCTGGCTTGGGGCGGCCCTGCGCGGCGCTCATGCAGAGACCTCCTCGTTCAACGGTTCACTCGGCGCGGCTCCCTCACCATGACCACCAGCCATGTGGGCGCCCAGCAGCTTGCGGTCGGCGCCATCGGCCAGCGTATCAAACACCAGTTGCCCGCCGCTGATCACGGCCACCCGGTCGGCCAGCTGCATCAGCTCGTCCAGGTCTTCGCTGATCAGCAGCACGGCCGCGCCCCGGTTGCGCGCCGCCACCAGCCGCGCGTGGATCTCGGCGGTGGCCGCGAAGTCCAGGCCAAAGGTCGGGTTGCTCACCAGCAGCAGCTTCGCCTCGCCGGCGAGTTCGCGGGCCAGCACGGCGCGCTGCACGTTGCCGCCCGAGAGCGCGCGAATGGGTGCCTCGATGCCCGGCGTCTTCACGCGGTACTCGTCCACCCAGCGCTGCGCCATGGCGCGCAGCCGGGGCCACCGCACAAAGCCAGCCTGGGCCTGCGGCGCTTCGTCGAACAGGCGCAGCGCCATGTTTTCCGCGACGCTCATGTCGGGCACGCAGGCGTTGATGAGCGGCTCTTCGGGCAGGCTGCGCACCTGCAGCACGCGGTTCTGCTGGCGCCGTCCGGCATAGGGTTCGCCGCGCACCGTGACGTCACCGCCCAGGCGCGCGCGTTGGCCGGTCAAGGCCTGCATAAGTTCCTTCTGGCCGTTGCCCGACACGCCCGCGATGCCCAGGATTTCGCCCGCGCGCACCTGCAGCGTGAGGCCGTTGAGCGCGAGGTCACCGCGGTCGCCCATCACCGTGAGCGCGTCCACCGCCAGCGTCACCTCGGCATCCAGCGGCTGTGCGGTTTTCTCCAGCTGCGCTTTCGCGGCCGCCTGGCCCACCATGGCGTGTGCGAGTTCGTCGGGGTCGGTCTGCGCCACGGCCTTGCTCAGCACCAGCTGACCGCGCCGCAGCACCGACACATCGTCGGCGTAGGCCGTGACCTCGCGGAACTTGTGCGTGATCATCACGATGGAGCAGTCACCGGCGTGCGCGCGCGCTTTCAGCGCACCCAGCACCTCGTCGGCCTCCTGCGGCGTGAGCACCGAGGTGGGTTCGTCCAGGATCAACAGGCGCGGGCGCAGCAGCATCTGTTTCAGGATCTCCAGCTTCTGCTTCTGCCCGGCCGAGAGGTCGATGGGGTAGGCGTCGAGGTCGAGCGAAAACGGCGCGCCGGCCATGAAGGCGCCGAGTTCGGCGCGCGCAGCCTTCCAGTCGATCAGGGCCGGCAGCGCGCCGCGCGCCAGCAGCAGGTTCTCGGCCACGGTCATGCCGGGCACCACGGTGAAATGCTGGTAGACCATGCCGATGCCGAGGGCGCGCGCCACGCTCGGCGAGTGGATGTCTTGCTCGCGGCCGTCGATCAGCACCGAGCCTTCGTCGCCGCGGTGGTAGCCCACCACGGCCTTCACAAAGGTGCTCTTCCCCGCGCCGTTTTCGCCCAGCAGTGCGTGCACGGTGCCTGGGCGCACGGTGAGCGATACGCCGTCGAGCGCGGTGAAAGCGCCGAAGCGTTTGGTCAGCTGGTAGGTGTCGAGTTGCAGCGCGTGCATGGGGTGTCCTTCAGAGCGACTGCAAGGCCTTGACGATCGCCGCCGTGTCGCTCACCGCACCGAACACGCCGCCCTGCATGGGGATCATGTGGAGCGCGGCCTGGTGGTTGCCGGGGTCGGTGGCGCCAGTGCCGTCGGACAACAGCACGCATTCAAATCCCCGGTCGTTCGCCTCGCGCATGGTGGTGTGCACGCACACGTCGGTGGTGATGCCGGTGAGGATCAGGTTGCGGATGCCGCGCGTGTGCAGGATCAGCTCCAGATCGGTGGCGTAGAACGAGCCTTTGCCGGGTTTGTCGATCACGGGTTCACCGGGCAGCGGCGCGAGCTCGGGAATGATCTCCCAGCCCGGCTCGCCACGCACCAGGATGCGGCCGCACGGACCCGCGTCGCCGATGCCCGCACCCACCTGGCGCGAGCGCCAGCGCTTGTTGGCGGGCAGATCCGACAGATCGGGGCGGTGGCCTTCCCGGGTGTGGATCACGTGCAGGCCAGCGGCGCGCGCAGCCGCCAGCACACGGCCGATAGGCTCGATCGGCGCACGCGTGAGCGAGAGGTCGTAGCCCATGGTGTCCACGTAGCCGCCCACGCCGCAGAAGTCGATCTGCATGTCGATGATGACCAGCGCGGTGTTGGCCGCGCGCAGGTCGCCGTCGAACGGCCAGGCGTAGGGGTGGGCCTGGGCGAATACGCTCATGACTTTTCGAGCAGGTTGGGCACGTTGCCCACGAAGGTGCGCGTGGGTGGCTCGAAGCCGCACGAGCGGCCATCGGTGTGCACCACGTCGGCTTCCCACGGCAGCTTGAAACGACCGGCCACCATGTCCTGCATGAAGGTGTAGGGGCAGTCCTGCGCGCCGCCCTTCACCGCCACATAGCCCCGGTGGCTGAATTGGTAGGGGTTGTTTTCCACGCCCCAATGCAGGCGCGCTTCGCGGATCAGGTCGGGCCGGATTTCGGCACAGATGATCTCGTCCGGTCGGCCGCCGCCTTGCACGACCACCGTGCCTTCGTGGTCGCACACCATGGCCTCGCCCATGGAATCAAAACTGCCGTCGCTGCCGCACAGGCACACGCTGGCGGTGGCCATGAGGTTCTGGAAGGCGTTGGCCTGGTTGGTGATCTGCCAGGCGTGGCGGATGGGCGCGGTGTAGCCGGCGGTGCGCAGCATGAGCTCGGCGCCTTTGTAGGCGCACTCGCGCGCCATCTCGGGAAACATTCCGTCGTGGCAGATGATGAGCGCGAGCTTGATGCCGCGCGGCCCCTCGATCACCGGGATGCCCATGTTGCCGGGCTCCCAGGGCTCCACCGGCACCCAGGGGTGGAACTTGCGGTAGTAGAGCTTGAGCACGCCCTGGTCATCAAAGATGATGCCGGTGTTGTAGGGGTTGCCGCCAGGGTTGGCTTCCATGATGGAGAAGCAGCCCCAGATGCGGTGGGTGATGCAGGCCTGGCGCATGGCCTCGACCTCGGGGCCGTCCATGCTCACCATGAGCTCGGGCGCGGTGCTCATCGACAAGCCGTGCAACGCGTACTCGGGGAACACGATCAGGTCCATATGGGCGTAGCCCCTTCGCGCCTTGCCCACCATGTCCACGATCTTCCGTGTCTGCGCGGCCAGCTGCGCCGTCGTCTCCACCACCGGCAGCTGCAGCTGGGCCAGGCCCACCACCACGCCACCTGGCGACTTGTTCAATCCACTCAATCCATTCATCGTCTGTGCTCCCGTTTCAAGAATCGGTCAACGCTGCACGCCCAGCTCGCTGGGGGCGCCACGCAGCACCCGCTGCGGCGCACACGTGACCACCAGGATGACCAGCGTCATCACATAGGGCACGGCGTTGAAGAGGTAGTAGTAGCCGGTGACGCCCACCGACTGCAGCGCGGGCCCGAGCGCGCCCGCGCCGCCGAACAGCAGCGCCGCCCACAGGCAGGCCATGGGCCGCCAGCGCGCAAAGATCACCAGCGCCACCGCGATGAGGCCCTGGCCGCTGGAGAGGCCTTCGTTCCAGCTGCCGGGGTAGTAGAGCGAGAGCGAGGCACCACCCAAACCGGCGATGGCGCCGCCCACGGTGGTGGCCAGCGTGCGCACCCAGGTGACCGAGGTGCCCAGCGCCCGCGCGGCGTCCGACGAATCGCCCACCATGCGCACCAGCATGCCCCAGCGCGTGTTGGCAAAGGCCCAGGCCATGAGCAGCGCGAGCACCACGCCGATGGGAAACAGGGCGTTGATGTTGAGCGCCGCACGCACCTGCGGCGAATCGCTCCAGTTGCCCAGCGCAAGCGAACCCAGGGTGGGCGCCTGCGGCTGGATCAGCGGCTTGCCCAGGTAGAAGGCCAGGCCGATGCCCAGCATCATCACGCCGATGCCCATGGCGATGTCATTCACGCGCTTCATGGAACAGGCCAGGCCGTGCAGCAGGGCCAGCAAGGCGCCGCTGGCCGAGCCGGCGAGCACGCCCAGCCAGGCCGAACCGCTCCAGTACGCCACGCCGAACGCGCTCATGGCCGAGAACACCAGCACGCCTTCGAGCCCGAGGTTGATGCGACCCGACTTCTCGGTGAGGCACTCGCCCAGGCTCACAAACAGAAACGGCGTGCCCACCCGGATGGCGCCACCCAGGATCGCCAGCAGCACCGCACCGATCGCGTCCATGTCCATCAGGCGGCTCCTTTTTGAGGGGCCGGCAGCAGCATGAAGGCGCCCCAGCGGATGCGCCCGCGCGCTGCTTCGGCGGACAGGATGAGCACGAACACAAAGCCCAGCAGCACCTGCACCGACGCATCGGGCAGACCCAGACGCCGCTGCAACAAACTGCCCGCCGCCCCAAAACCACCCAGCACGATGGCCACCGGGATGATGGCCAGCGGGTGGTGGCGCGCAGCAAAGCTCACCAGGATGCCGGTGTAGCCCAGCCCTGCAATCACCGATGCGTTGGCCGCTGTGTGCACAGCCGCGATCTCGATGCCGCCCGCCAGGCCCGCCGCTGCACCGCCGAGCGCGCAGGCCGTGATGACGAGCCTGCCCGCAGGCAGACCGACCAGGCCCGCAGCGCGCACATTGCCGCCCACCACGCGGGTGGCAAAGCCGTGTGTGGTCTGGCCCAGCCAAATGGCGGCGAGCACGCAGCACACCACGCCCCACACCAGGCCCCAGTGCACATCAAAGCTCCCGATGGGGCCGATCAACAGACCGTCCTGGAGGGCGAAGGTCGACGGTTTGTTCAGGCTGGCCGGGTCGCGCATGGGCCCCTCGACCAGGTGCTTGAACACATTGACCGCCACATAGGCCAGCAAGAGGCTGCTGATGGTTTCGTTCACGCCCCGGTACTGGCGCAGCCAACCCGCCAGCGCGATCCAGGCCGCGCCGCCCAGCGCCGCAGCGAACATGAGGCCGGTGGTGCCGAACACGCCTTCGGGCACCGCCCACACATAGGGCAGACCGGCGCAGGCCAGCGCACCGACGATGAGCGCGCCTTCGCCACCGATGATGGTGAGGCCCGCGCGTGCGGGCAAGGCCACACACAGCGCGGTGAGCATCAAGGGAGCGGCGCGCTGCAAGGTGTTCTGCAGCGAAAACGCGTCGCCAAACGCGCCGAAGAACAGCAGTTTCCAGACCTCCAGCGCATCGAACCCCGCCAGTGCCACGAACAGGCCGAACAGCAACAAGGCACCCGCGATCGCGAGCACCGGCAGCAGCACGGCCTCGGCAGATTCTGCGAAGCGACTCGTCATAGCGGGGCCTGCGCGGCGCGGTGGCTCAGACCTTGCCGACCACGCCTTCGACCAGGTAGTTCATCGATTCGAGTTCGATCGCGGTCTGCTTGAAGACCTTGCCTTTGGGCACCACCACCTTGCCGGTGTTGTCCTTGAGCTCGCCGGCGAAGATGTCGAAATCGCCCTTGAGCATGCGGGCCTTGATCGCGTCGGCCTGCTTGCGCGCCGGCTCGCTCACCGCGGGGCCGTAGGCCGAGGTCTTCACAAAGCCGTCGCGCAGACCACCGCGCACGAAGTTCGGGTGTGGTTTACCGGTGCGGGCGGCGTCGATCATGGTGGTCACGGGCGTGACCCAGTTCCACTCGGCACCGGTGAGGTAGGCCTGGGGCGCGAGCTTCGATTGGTCGGCGTGGTAGCCGCAGACCATCTTGCCGCGGCGCGCTGCGGTCTCCACGATCACCTTGGGCGAGTCCACGTGCATGGTGAACACGTCCACGCCCTGGTCGGCCAGGCTGCTGGTGGCCTCGGCCTCTTTCACCGGCAACGACCAGTCGCCGGTAAAGATCACGGTGGTGGTGATGCTCGGGTCCACCGAGCGCGCGCCCATGGTGAAGGCGTTGATGTTGCGCAGCACCTGCGGGATCGGTTTGGCGGCGATGAAGCCGAGCTTTTTGCTCTTGCTCATGTGGCCGGCCACCACGCCGTTGAGGTACTGGGCCTCCTCGATGTAGCCGAAGTAGCTGGCCGCGTTGGTCGGGTGTTTGCCGGCCGTCCACAGGCCGCCGCAATGGGCAAAGCGAATGTTGGGGTTTTTCGGCGCCACCGCCAGGATGTGCGGATCGAAGTAACCGAACGAGGTCGGGAACAGCAGCGTGGCGCCGTCCTGCGAAATCATGCCCTGCATGCTGCGCTGCACGGCCTGCGTCTCGGGCACGCTCTCCTCTTCCACCACCTTCACGCCCGGCATCTTCTTGAGCACAGCGGCCGATTCGGCGTGGGCCTGGTTGTAGCCGTAGTCGTCTCGCGGGCCCACGTAGAGGAAGCCCACGGTGATGGGCGCCTGGGCGTGCGCCGACAGCGGCAGACCGCCCAAAGCCAGCCCGGCGCCCATGGCGCCCGAGCCCAGAATCCAGTCGCGACGGTTCCACATTGCCTTGTCCATGAGTGACCTCTTTTTCAAATCCGTTGGGGGTGAGCGGTGGTCCTGGATCGGATGGCTTTCGAAATAACACCATCTTGTATTCAAGACGAGGCACTGCTAGCAATGGGCGTGCCAAACAGGGGGCTCGCGGTCGCCGCGCTGTGCGTTTCAGGGGCGTCGAGCCGTCGCGCACACAGCTGCGGGCAGGCCTTGCATTGCGCACTGCGCCGCCTGTCGGGCACGTGCGCAGTGCGCCGCGCCCCTGCATGCCCATGCGAGGTGCACGACTCGCACCATGGGTGGCACCAGCGCGGCGCGGCGCGCACCCCACGCCCCCCAGGCGCCATGGCACACGCCTTGCTGCCAGCCGGAGGCGGTGCACATCCCTGCGCCGCCCACCAGGAGATGCCATGCACACCCTCAACCTCCGCCGCCGCCAGTTCCTGCAGGCCGCTGCCTTCACCACACTCGCACCCGCGCTGGCCGCACGCGCCGCGAGCTACCCCGCCAGGCCGGTCCGGCTGGTGATTCCCTTCCCCGCCGGTGGCGCGACCGACTACGCGGCCCGGGCCGTCGGCCAGGCGCTCGCCGAACGCTGGAACCAGCCGGTGGTGTTCGACAACCGGTCCGGCGCGGGCTCCACCATCGGCACCCAGATCGGCGCCAGGAGCACGCCCGACGGCTACACCATCGTGATGGGCATTCCGGCGGGCGTGAGCATCGCGCCGCACATCTATCCCAACCTGGGTTACGACCCGCTGACCGATCTGGTGCCGATCACGGGATTTGCGAGTTCACCGCTGGTGGTGCTGGTGCCCACCGACTCGCCCTTCAAGACGCTGGGCGAGCTGCTGGCGTTCGCGCGCGCCAACCCGGGCCAGCTGTCCTACGCGTCCAACGGCGCGGGCTCGCTGCCACACCTCACCACCGAGTGGCTGCTCTCGCAGGCCAAGGTCCAGGTGATGCACGTGCCCTACCGCGGCAGCGCACAGGCATTGCCCGATCTGGTGGCGGGCCGGACCAGTTTCATGATCGACATCATCGTCTCGGGCTTGCCCCTGGTGGAAGGTGGCAAGCTGCGCGCGCTGGCCGTCACGGCGCCGCAGCGCACCACCCTGTTGCCCGACGTGCCCACGGTCGCGCAGAGCGGTTTTCCGGGCTTTGCGGTGGACCAGTGGTACGGCTTTTTCGCGCCCGTGGGCACGCCGCCGGAGATCGTTCAGCAGGTGGCGCAGGACGTGAAGCTGGTGACCGAATCGACGCGCCTGCGCGGCCTGATGTGGCAGCGCGGCGCCGAGGTGAACTACCTGGCGGGCACGGCCTTTTCCGGCATGGTGCAGCGCGACTGGCAACGCTGGAAGACCGTGGCCGCGTCCACCGGCGCGCGGGCGCAGTGAAGCCGGCTCAGTTCGCCAGGTCGCTGGCCGGAAAGTCGTGGCTGTCGTCCAGCACCCTGGCCGCCATGCGCGGCAGCATGCGGCCAATGAAGGTTTCACCCAGCCAACGGCGCACCTGCGGCAGCGACGCACCGGGTTCGAGCTCGAAGCTCAGGCTGCTGAAGCTGCTGATGCCGTCGTCCACCAGCAGCCCGGCGGGCACGTCGGGCGCTGCGCCGGCGTCGTCCAGCGGGCTGGTGGCTTCGAGCTTCCAGGCGCTGAGGAAGCGGTCGAAGTAGCCCACTGTGCCCTGGCGCCAGACCTCGGCCACATACACGTTCCATCCCCCCTGCTGCTCCACCACGAAGCCCCAGGCGAACTCAAACACCTGCTCGGGGGGTTGGGCAAACACGCCGATCTCCTGCACTTCCTCGCGCTCGGCGTACTCGGCAAACAGCGGGCCGGGGCCCGTGGCCTGTCCGTGGACGAAGCGCTCGATCTCCAGCGGATCGGCCACAAACAGGGCCTGCTGAGCGGGCGTCGACCTGCGCGCCCGCTTGAGCAGCCGCTCGGTCGCGTCCACCGTCTTCTGGGCGTTGATGCAGCGGTCGCGGAAGGTGCGACGCCCTTCTTCGGTGGAGATCAGGGCCACGGTTTCGTCGAAAGCGGCGTCGTCCTGCAGGTGACCTGACTCGCGCATGTGCAGCACGATGTCGAGCATGGAGTTGCGGGTGATGTGCTCGATCATGTAGGCCATCTCGCCGCCTTCGTAGTCGGTCATCGATGACTTGATCCACGCCATGAGCTCCAGGCCCGAGAGGCCTTGCGGCGCACGCGGCATGTCGTGAAACAAAGCCCGAAGCACCCGCACGGTGTCCAGATCACTCGCCATAAATCCCTCCAGGCAGACGCGTTCGCGCAAATGGGTGGCGGCCAGACAGGCCTGCAATACCCGGTACAGTGCCAAGCATAGTTCCGAACCGGCGTTCGCCGATGCCTGAATGCGCCACGAGCGGGCGTTGACGACATTCGAACGTGACGGTTTTGGCACGACTGTGCGCAGCATCGGACCCCGTGGCGCCACCCCAACCCAACCAGGAGACTCTCATGAACTTCAAAGCCTTGCTCGCCACACTCACCTTGGCGCTGGCCGCCGGCGCTGTGTCCGCCCAGGACACGGTGGTTTACCACTTCGACAACACCGTGGCCCAGGGTCTCAAGGGTCTGCGCAACGTGCGCAACCACCTGGACACCGATCCCAAGGCCAAGATCACCATCGTCACGCACGCCGAGGGCGTGGACATGCTCATGGAAGGCGCCAAGGCGGCCAACGGCACCGAATTCGCACCGCTGGTATCCGCCCTCAAAAGCCGCGGCGTGACCTTCGAGATCTGCGAGATCACGCTGAAGAACCGCGATCTCAAAAAGGAGCAATTCATCCAGGAAGCGGACTTCACGCCTTCCGGCGTGGTCCGGATCGCGAAACTGCAAAAACAGGGCTTCGCTTACATCAAGCCCTGAGCGAGACCCACCCGGGGTCGGTCGGTTCTTCGGTGCCATACATTATATTGACTAACAATATATTTGTTTATAGAATGTGGCCACACACCTGAAGGAGCGATCCATGACCACCCCCGCTGTCAAACCCCAAGTCCACGGCCTCTTCGACCCCGCCACCTGGACCGTCACCTACGTGGTGCACAACGGCCCGGGCAGCGAAGCCGCCATCATCGATTCGGTGCTGGACTACGACCCCAAGTCCGGTCGCACGAGCCACACGTCCGCCGGCCAGGTGGTCGAGTACGTGCGCGCCAACGACCTCAAGGTGCGCTGGATCCTGGAAACCCACGCCCACGCCGACCACCTATCGGCAGCGCCCTGGCTGCGCGCCCAACTGGGCGGACAGATCGGCATCGGCGGCCACATCACACAGGTGCAGAAAGTCTTCAAGGGTGTCTTCAACCTGGAGCCGGGCTTCAAGCAGGACGGCTCGCAATTCGACCACCTGTTCCAGGAGGGTGAGGCGATTCCACTCGGAGCGTTGTCGGGTGAAGTGATGTTCGTGCCCGGCCACACACCGGCCTGTGCGGCCTACCGTTTCGGCGACGCTGTGTTCGTGGGCGACACGCTGTTCATGCCCGACGTGGGCACGGCGCGCTGCGACTTTCCCGGCGGTGACGCCCGCGCGCTCTACGCCTCCACCCGCAAGCTGCTCAGCTTGCCCCCCGAAACGCGGCTGTTCATGTGCCACGACTACCCGCCCACCGATCGGCCGGTGGCCTTCGAGACCACGGTGGCCGAGCAGCGCGCGAAAAACATCCACGTGCACGACGGGGTGAGCGAGGCGGAATTTGTCGCCATGCGCACCCAGCGCGACGCCACGCTGGAAATGCCCACACTGATCCTGCCGTCGGTGCAGGTCAACATCCGCGCTGGTGAACTGCCGCCGAAAGAAGACAACGGCGTGGCTTACCTGAAGATCCCGCTCAACGCGCTCTGATCCACCCACCGACTCAACCGGGCCCCGACCATGACCACCGTTTCTGTTTCGCTCCGGCAGCAGGCCGACTACCGCTTCGAGATCCAGTTCGGCGAGGGCATCGCGCCCCTGATCGCCGACGAACCTGCCCCGCTGGGCAAAGGGGAAGGCCCCGCCCCTTCGCAACTGCTGTGCGCCGCGGTGGGCAACTGCCTGAGCGACTCGCTGCTGTTTGCGCTGCGCAAGTTCAAGCAGGCGCCCGAGCCTTTGCGCTGCGAGGTGCAGGCCGAGGTGGGCCGAAACCCCGAAGGTCGACTTCGGGTCCTGGGCATGCACGCCACCATCACCCTCGGGGTCGCGGCGAGCTCGCTGGAACACCTGGACCGGGCGCTCGCCCAGTTCGAGGAGTTCTGCACCGTCACCCAAAGCGTGCGTCAGTCCTTTCCAGTGCGCGTGACCGTCATCGACGCCAGCGGTCTCATACTGCGCGATCAGACCTGAGCCGAACAGCGGTCTTTTCCTTCACCCGGATCGACTCCACCGCGCCGGCGTAACGGCCCAGGCCCTGCAGCAACACGGCAGCGGCCTCGGGGCCGATCTCGGCCAGCAGTTCACGCTCCGCTTTTTTCACTGCCTTGCCGAAGGCGGCCAGCCACTCGCGACCCGCGTCGGTGAACTGCACCGTGCGGGCGCGCTTGTCGCTCGCATCCACCTCGCGCACCACCAGCCCCAGGGCCTCGCACTGATCGATCAGCTCGGTCATGGCGGCGTTCGTCATGTGCGCGCGGCGCGCCAGCTCGGTGATGCGGGTGCCCTCCAGATCCAGATGACGCGTGAGGTTCACGTGGGGCAACCGCGTGTCGGCGTGGCCGGCACCGGCCATGAGTTCGAGCACGCGGGCTTCAAAGCGCGTCACGGCGTTGCCCAGGATGCGGCCCGCGTTGCCCAGGCGCCAGGCGTCTCGGGTGTTGCGGGTCTTTGGCGAAAGGGTGGTCATGGATAGAATGACATTTGCTTAGGTAACCTAACTACATGGATCGAGACATGCCCACCCATGCACCGCTGACAGCTCGCCTTGCAGACCTGCCATCCGCCCGCGGCGGGGTGCTGGAGGTGGATGTGTTGATTGCCGGCGCAGGGCCTTGCGGCCTGATGCTGGCCAACGAACTCGGTCTGCGCAATGTAGCGTGCCTGGTGGTGGACCCGAAGCCGGGCACCGCGTTCAATCCGCAGGCCAACGCCACCCAGGCGCGCACCATGGAGCATTTCCGGCGCATCGGCATTGCGCAGGCCGTGCGCGCACTCGGCCTGCCGGCGGACCACCCGACCGACATCGCCTACTTCACCCGGTTCGCCACGCACGAGCTGGCCCGGCTGCGGCTGCCCACCGCCGCGCAAGCCACGCAGACCATCAAACACCTGGCGGGCTCCTGGAACGCGGCCGAACTGCCGCACCGGGTGTCGCAAAAATACGTGGAGGCGGTGCTGCGCGAGCACGCCGAAGCGCGCACGGGCCGCCGCATCGAATTCGGTTGGCAGCTGCAGTCGTTTGAAGACACACCGATGGGCATGCGCGCGCAGGTCGCGCCATCCAACACACAAGACCAGGGCCTCACGGTGCACGCCAGGTATCTGGTGGGTGCAGACGGCGCGCGCAGCGCCGTGCGCAGCGCGCTGGGCATCCACCTCGGCGGCGCCACGGGTCTGCAGCGCCAGTTCATGGGCGGCAAGATGTTCGCCATCTACTTGCGCGCGCCTTCGTTCTACCAACGCTTCCCGCACGACATCGCCTGGATGTACGTGTCGGTCAATCCCGAGCGGCGCGTGTTCATGGCCTCGGTCGACGGGCGTGGCGAGTTCGCCTTTCACGCGGCGGTGCACCCGCACGAAACCCCGGAGAACTGGACGCACGAAGACGCGCGCCGCATCGTGGCCGAAGCCAGCGGCATGGCCGATCTGGACATGGAGATTCTGTCCACCGGCATCTGGATCGCCGGGCATTCGCTGGTGGCCGAGCGCTACCAGCAAGGGCGCGTTTTCATCGCCGGCGACGCGGCCCACCTGTTCACACCCACCGGGGGTCTGGGCTACAACACCGCGGTGGGAGATGCCGTGAACCTGGGCTGGAAACTGGCCGCGGTGGTCAAGGGGCAAGCGCACGCTTCGCTGCTCGACAGTTATGAACTGGAGCGCCGCCCCATCGGCCTGCGCAACACAGCGTACGCGCGCCAGTTCGCCGATTCGGTGGGCCTGTTTGAAGCCGCACCCGAGCTGGAGGCCGATGGCCCTGCGGGAGACCAGCAGCGCGCGCTGGCCAGCGCCGCGCTGAACGCCCACGTGCGGCGGGAGTTCAACATCCCTGGCGTCACGTTTGGCGAACGCTGCGACGCCTCGCCGCTGGTGTTCGGCGAGCCCGTGAACGCGCCACCCGACCAGGCCAACGAGTACATCCCGACCACGCTGCCTGGCGGGCGCCTGCCGCACTGCTGGCTGGGGGGTGAGGCGTCGCTCTACGACCGGTTGGGGTTCGAGTGGACCGTGCTGGCGCCCGGCTACCTGCGCGGTGCAGCACAAGACCTGGCCAACGCGGGAACCGCCGCGGGGCTGGATGTGCAGGTGCTGGTGCTGCCGCACGACGAGGTGGGTGGGCTGCTGGACGACGGCATGCTGCTCGTGCGGCCCGATCAGGTGATCGCGTGGCGCGGCCAGGTGGCTCAGGATCCCGGCGCCATCTGGGCCACGGTGGCCTGCGCGTCAGCGAAGCCTTGAGCCCACCGAAGCCCGAGGCGCTTCAAGCCGCATCGTCGGGCTGTCCTGCGTCCTCATAGCGCTGGCCCAGCGCCAGCAGCTGCGGCGTTTCAATCACCGCGTTCAACCCGTCGAAGTCCAGCATGCGGTCCTGCCATGGCCGCGTGGTCTGGTTCGCCTGCAGACTCGCGTAGTAGCCCTGCAAGGTGTGCAACACGGCGCGCGCGGTGCCGCCGGGAAAGATCACGATCCTGAAGCCGCGCTCACCGAGTTCGGCCGCGCTTTGCACCGGCGTCTTGCCTCCCTCGACCATGTTGGCCAGCAGCGGCACGCGTTGCGCAAACTGCGCACAGGCGCGGTTCATCTGCTCGTCGGAGCGCAGGGCTTCGATGAACAGGGCGTCGACGCCACATTCGAGATACCGCTCTGCCCGCTCCAGGGCGGCGTCCAGCCCCTCAACCGCCACCGCGTCGGTGCGCGCCAGGATCAGTGTGTTGGCGTTGTGCCGCGCATCGAGTGCGGCCCGCAGCTTGCCCTGCATCTCGGCCACCGGCACCACACCTTTGCCGTCGAGGTGGCCACAGCGCTTGGGAAAGGTCTGGTCTTCGATCTGGATCATCGCGGCGCCGGCGCGTTCGAAGTCGCGCACGGTGCGCTGCGTGTTGAGCGCGTTGCCGAAACCCGTGTCGGCGTCCACGATGACCGGAACGCTCACGCGGTCGGTGATGTGCGCGAGCGTCTGCGCCACTTCGGTGGCGGTGGTCAGGCCAATGTCGGAGCGGCCCAGTCGGGTGTAGGCGATGGACGCTCCCGACAGGTAGACGGCTTCAAAGCCGGCCTGCTGCGCCACCAGCGCAGTGAGGGCGTCGTACACGCCCGGCGCCAGCAAGGCTTGGGGCTGCTGAAGGCGCTGGGCCAGTGTGTGGGGCTGGCTCACGATGCGGCTCCTGGTTGAAGGGCTTGAACGCACTCGGCTGCCGTGTGGGCCGCAATGTGCCCGCCCGCGATGGCACTGAGCAAGCCATTGCCCGACAGGTAGCCCCAGACCGCGTTGCCCGAGACACCGCGCGCCGCGCCGCCCGCCGCCAGCAGGTTGGGCAAGGGTGTGCCGTCCTGGCGCAGCACGCGGGCCTGCGCGTCGATGTCGAGCCCGCCCTGGGTGTGGAACAAGGCGCCGGTGACCTTGACCGCGTGAAACGGTGCCTGCAAGGCGCGCTTGAACGTGCGCCCGGTGACCGCGTCGTTCCCCGGCTGCACGGCATCCAGCGTGGCCTGCAAGGCGTCCACCGGACAACCAATGATCCGCGCCAGGCTGGCAGCGGCCGCTGCGTGTTGCACCGCGCCCGCGCCCTGCGCGGCCACAAAGTCGGGGAAGCCCTGCGCGAAGGCCAGCAAGGTGTCGTCGAACACGTTCCAGGCCACACCACCGGGCTGCGCCAGCACGTGCACCGCCGCCTCCGAGTAGCCCTGGGTCTCGTCGTGAAAGCGCTGGCCGCGCGCATTGATCTGCACGCCGCCTTCCATCATCAGCGCCCAGGAAATCAGCGCACCCTGCGGCACCGCCCAGGAGCCGTGGCCCTGGTACGCGCCCAGATCGGCCAGGCGGGCGCCCAACTGCTCGCCCCAATGAATGGCACTGCCGTCGTTGCCCGCGTGGCCGGCGTAAGTGGCCTCGGCCATCTCGGACAGCAGGTTCTTCACCATGGCCGGGGCACCGCCAAAGCCGTTGCAGGCCAGCACGACCACGTCGCAGCGAAGCCGCTCCACCTCGCCGCCCGGGCGCACGAAACCCACGCCGTGCACCCGCTGTTGATCGTCGGCCCACAGCTCGGTCACCTGCGCCTGGGTGAGCAGCATCACCCCGGCGGCATCGGCAGCGGCCTGCAGGCGGCTCATCAACCCGGCGCCGGTTTTCTCCGGCACGGCGTGCATGCGGTGCGCGCTGTGGCCGGGGTAGAGAAAGTTGTCGAGCACCTGCCAGGGTACGCCGTGGTGCGCTTCCAGCGCGTCGAGCGCCGGGCCGATCTGGCTGGCGTACGCCTGCACCAGGTGCGACGCGGCATCGCCGTGCGCCTTGGCCTGGATGTCGCTGGCAAACAGGTCCACGCTGTCGTGGATACCTTGCGCGGCCTGCGCCCGCGTGAGCGGTGCGGGAATGAAACCCGACGACAAGGCGGTGGAACCGGCCGGGAACGCATCGCGCTCCAGCACCACACACTCCACCCCCAGGCGGTGCAGGGCCAGCGCGGCGGTGAGGCCACCCGCGCCAGCGCCCACGATCACCACCGGCGTGTGGTCTTCGGTCTGCAGTTCGTGGGCAGGCCGGACCTGCGTCAACGGTGTGGTCATGCGCTCAGCCCAGTTGCTTCAAGAACGTGGCGCTGTCCATGACTTCGGCCACCGAGGCCATGTCGGCCAGGGCGGCCTGGTGCGCCGCTTCGCCAAACGCGGCGCAACCATCGGACAGCACGATCACGCGGTAGTCGCGCACATGCGCATCGCGCACCGTGCTGGCCACGCCGCCGTTGGTGACGATGCCACACACCACCAGGGTGTCCACGCCCGACTTCTTTAGTACCCAATCCAGCTGGGTGTTGAAGAAGGCCGAGTACGCCACCTTGAACACCGACACATCCACCAGCGGCGCCAGCAGGTCCACGTTGGCCTGGCCCCGGCTGCCGGGCGCAAAGTCGCCCTTGCGCAGGAAAGGACGGCGCTCCTTGAGGTGGGCCGAAATCATGGGTTCGCCGTTTGCATCGGGCCAGAGCGTGAACAGGCTGGCGGTGACCAGCCCGCCCCGCGCCTTGATGGCATGCGCGACCGGGGCCATGCGCGCGGGCAGCTGCACCGCCTCGGCGCTCAGTGTGTTGCCGCGGGCATAGGCACCGTCGGGCGCCAGAAAATCGTTCTGCAGGTCGACGATGACCATGCCCAGCCGCGCGTTCTGCAGGTTCATGCGGCGCGCTCCACCAGCAGGTTGCCGAGTTTGTCGACCCGGCCTTCAAAGCCGGGCTCCAGCCACACGGTGGTGTCGGGCTGCTCCAGGATGGCCGGGCCCTGCACCACGGTGCCCACGGGCAGGCTCAGGCGCTCATAGCGCTGCGCGGTCCACCACTGGCCCTGGTGGTACACCGGCTGTTCGCCCACCGGGGCGGTGCGGCCTTCGCCCTGGGGTGCGAGCACGGCCAGGTCGAACTTGGGGCGGCGCCCGATGCGCGCGTAGCGCAGGTTCATCACCCGGATCACCGGGCCTTGCAGGATGCGGCCAAAGGCGTGCTGGTACGCCGTCTCGAACGCGGCCAGCAAACCCGCCGCGTTCAACTGCTCGCGCTTGAGCGGCACCTGCAGGGTGTGGGTCTGGCCCATGTAGAGCATGTCGAAGCTGATCACCTCGTCCACGCGCACAAAGTGCACGCCGGCCGAATCCAGGCGCACCTGGCAGGCATCGGCGAGGTCGTCCACGCGTTGCAGCAGCGCCGGCCAGGCCACGTCGGCCAGGCCCACGTTCAGGGTCTGCACCGCGTCGTGGCGCATGTCGGCCATCACGCAGCCCAGCGCCGAGGTGACGCCGGGGTAACGCGGCACGATGCCGGTGGTCACACCGACCTCGCGCATCATGGCGCACACATGCAGGCCGCCACCGCCGCCAAACGGCATGTAGGCGAACTGCCGCGGGTCGTGGCCACGCTCGATCGACACCACACGGATAGCGCCCGCCATGCGGGCGTTGGCCACCGTGAGGATGGCCTCGGCCGCGGCCAGCGCCGTCAGGCCCAGGGGCTCGGCCACGTGCCGTTGGATCGCCTGCTCCGACAAGCCCGCGTTGAGCGCTTGCAACAAACCACCGCCCAGGGGCCGGTCGGCGGCAATGCGGCCGAGCAACACGTTGGCGTCGGTCACGGTGGGGCGGGTGTTGCCGCGCCCGTAGCAGGCGGGGCCGGGGATGCTGCCCGCCGACTCGGGGCCAACCTGCAGCATGCCGCCCGCATCGACCGAGGCGATGGAGCCGCCACCCGCGCCGATGGTCTCGATCTGGATCATGGGCGAGCGCACCACGAGACCGAACTCGATCGACGTTTGCGCGGCCAGCGCGGCTTCGCCCGCGGCCACCAGGGACACGTCGAACGAGGTGCCGCCGATGTCACCGGTGATCACGTTGGCAAAGCCAGAAGCGCGGGCGATCTCGGCGCAGGCCATCACGCCGGCCGCCGGGCCCGAGAGCGCGGTGCGCACCGGCACGTCGCAAGCGGTCTGGCGCGACATCACGCCGCCGTTGCTCTGCACGATCAGCAGTTCACCGCCAAAACCCTGCGCCCGCAGGTCACCGTCCAGGCGCTGCAAATAGCTGCCCACCACCGGTTGCAGGGCCGCGTTCAGGGTGGCGGTCGAGCAGCGTTCGAATTCGCGAATCTCAGGCAGCACCTCGCTGGCCGCGGTCACGCAGTTGTTGGGCCAAATCTCGCGCACGGCGGCCACCGCCGCCTGTTCGTTCGACGGGTTGGCGTAGGCGTTGATGAAGAACACACACACCGCCTCGCAGCCTTCGGCCAGCAGGGCTCGGGCTTGAGCGCGCACCTGCTCCAGGTCCACGGTGGTGTGCAGCTGTCCGTCGGCCAGCACGCGCTCGTCCACCTCCAGGCGCCAGGCGCGGGGCACCACCGGCGTGTAGCTGCCGCGCAGGCCCCAGGTTTGCGGGCGGTCGCGGCGGCGCATTTCCAGCACGTCGCGGAAACCGCGCGTGGTGATGATGCCGGTGCGCGCCACCTTACGCTCCAGCAGCGCGTTGGTGCCCACGGTCGTGCCGTGCACGATGGTGGCGATGTCTTTGGCGCCTTGTGCGCCGGTGGTGCCCGTGACCTGGGCAATGCCGTTCATGAAACCGCGGGCTTCTTCGCCGCGTGTCGACGGCACTTTGACAATGCGCGCCTGACCGGTTTTTTCATCGAGCACGAACAGGTCGGTGAACGTGCCGCCGACGTCAACGCCGACCACCCAATGCGGCTGGTTCATTGTGGACTCGCTCATGCCTGTTCCTTGGTGTAGCCCAGCGCTGCGTCGCGCTGGCGGTCGTCGATCGATCGGTTGGCTGGCGTTCCCCAACCCCCGCCACCGGGGGTCTGCAGGCGCACCCGGTCGCCCTTCTTGAGCTGGATGCCCAGCATCTTGGACACCATGGGCGGGGTCTTCCATTCGCCGTTCTGGCGGTACTCGAACACGTTGGGCATGGCGGGCTGGCCGCCATGGATGCCCTTGGGCGCGGACTTGCCGCGCTCGCCAAAGATGAAGGCCTCGGCGCTGTCTTCCAGCAGTTCGATTTCGTAGATCGCACCCAGGCCACCGCGGTGCTCGCCATCGCCACCCGAGCCCGGGCGCAAGGCCCACTGCGTGAAGCGCACCGGGTAGGCCGCCTCCAGAATCTCCAGCGGCGGAATCGTCGCGGTGGAGATGGGCGCGTTGCCGTGCGACAGGCCGTCGCCGTCCGAATGGCCGCCGTGCCCGCCGCCGAAGAAGCTGAACATCACCCAGCGCTGGCCCTTGCGTTTTTCGTCGGTGCGGTGTCCGGCGATCGACAGCGCGTTGATGGTGCCGTAGGCGTGGGCCACGGCGCGCTGCGGGTCGGCCAGCGCGGTGGCGCTGAAGATCACGTCGATCATGCGCAGGATGGTTTCGGTGTAACCCCCCACCGGGCGCGGACGCGCCGCGCTGATCACCAGACCGTCGGGCATGACGAAGTCCACCGCGTCGAGCACGCCGGCGTTGGCGGGCACGTCGGGAAAGATGTGCTTCAAGGCCACGTAACAGGCGGCCACTGCCGTGGCGCGCGAGATGTTCACCGGCCCCGCGCATTGCGGCGAGGTGCGCGAGAAGTCCAGCGTGAGCCGGTCACCGGCCACGGTCATGTCGAGTGCAATGGTCAGCAGCTCGTCTTTCACGCCGTCGTTGTCCAGCACGTCTTCGAAGCTGTAGCGGCCATCGGGCAGGCTGGCGATGTGCGAGCGCATCAGGCGCACGGCGCGGGTGCGCAGCTCCACCAGGGCCTGGGCCACCTTGGCTTCGGTGTATTCGTCGAGCAGGCCGTCGAGCCGGCGCGCACCGAGCTCCAGCGCGGCCAGCTGTCCGTTCAGGTCGCCCCACAGGCTGTCGGGCAGGCGGGTGTTGGCGCGCAGGATGGCGAGCACGTCGTCGTCGAGCACACCGGCGCGCAGAATGCGCACCGGGGGAATCTGCACCGCCTCTTGCCAGCACTCGGTGGCCGCCGGGTTGTAGTTGCCGGGCACCGCGCCGCCCACGTCGTGCCAGTGCGCGGCCGACGCGAGAAAGCAGAACAGCTGTCCGTTGCGGAAGCAGGGTCGCACCAGCTTGAAGTCGTTGGCGTGCGTGCCGCCTTCGTAGGGATCGTTGAACAGCCACACATCGCCCGGCTGCATGCCACCGCGCTCCGCGGCCACGCGCATGGCGGCGCGCACGGCAAAGGCCATGGCGCCCACAAACACGGGCAGTCCCGATTTGCCCTGGATCAGGGTGTCGCCGGTGATCGCGTCGTAGAGGCCGTGGCAGGCGTCGTGCGCCTCGGCAATGATGGGGTTGAACGCGCTGCGGTAGAGCGTGGCGTCCATCTCGTCGGCGATCTGCTCCAGCCGGCCGCGCAACACGGCCAGCGTGACCGGGTCCATCGCGGCCGCGGTTGTTGAATCTGAAACCATCGGGTTCATCCTTGCATGCGTTGTTTGAGCACGGGCAGCAAACCGCCCGCATCGACCATGTCCATCAAAAAATCGGGGATCGCGTGGCACACGAGGCGCTCGCCATTGGCGCGCACCACCTCGGGGTTCGCCCCGCCGAGCTGCAATGCAATGCGCTCGCCCTCGTCGATCTGGCCCGCCTGCGGGCAGGTGAGCAACAGCAGCCCCAGGTTGAAGGCGTTGCGAAAGTACAGACCGCTGTAGGACGGCGCGATCACCGCGGCCAGGCCCAGGTGGCGCAACACGCCGGCGGCCTGTTCGCGCGACGAACCGATGCCGAAGTTGGCCCCAGCCACCAGCACATCGCCCGGTCGTACGCCGGCTGCAAAGTCGGGGCGCAAGGCTTCGAGGCAGTGCAGGCCGATCACGTCCAGGCCGTGTTTCATGTAGGCCCCCGGTGCCAGGGCATCGGTGTCCACGTCGGCGCCCAGGCGCCAGGCGCGGGCCTGCTCGACACCACGCCGGCTCATGCCAGGATCTCCCGCGCGTCGCTGATGTGGCCGCGCAGGGCCGACGCCGCCACGGTGTAGGGTGAAGCGAGGTACACGTTCACACTGGCTGGACCCATGCGACCCTTGAAGTTGCGGGCCGTGCTGGAGATGACGGTGGCGCCTTCGGGAAACGTGGCGCCATAGCCCGCGCAGGCGCCGCAACTGTTGGGCAGCAAGGTGGCCCCGGCGTCCAGCAAGACCTGCATCACACCCTCGGTCTCGGCCTGCGCTTGTTCGCGCGCACTGGCCGGCGCCACCAGCAGTTGAACGCCGGCGGCCACGCGCCGGCCCTGGAGCACCGAGGCCGCGGCCCGCAGGTCTTGCAGCTTGGCACCGGTGCAGGCGCCGATGTAAGCGATGCCGGGTTTCACGTCGGCAAACTCGGCCACGTCGCGGGTGTTGGCCGGGCTGTGCGGCGCGGCCACCTGCGGGTTGAGTGCCGAGGCGTCAAAGCTGTGCTGCTCGAACTCGGCGTCTTCGTCGGTGAACCATTGCTCGGCACCCGCCAGTTTCTCGGCCGGCACGCCCACCGACTCCAGCCATTCCCGGGTGACATCGTCGGCGGCGATCAGGCCGGCCTGCGCGCCCAGCTCGGCGCTCATGTTGGACAAGGTCATGCGCTCGGCCATGGGCAAGGCCCGCACGCCGCTGCCGGCAAACTCCACCGCCTGGTACTGGCCGCCGTTCATGCCCAGGCGGGCAATCGTGTGCAGCATCATGTCCTTGGCCGACACCCCCGGCTGCAAGCGGCCTGCCCAGTGCATGCGCAAGGTGCGTGGCACCTGCACCCAGATCTGACCCGTCACGCACACACCCAGCATTTCGGTGGCGCCAATGCCGAACATGTAGCTGCCGAACGCACCGCCGGTGGGCGAATGCGAGTCACCGCCCACGCCAAACATGCCGGGGCGCAGGTGGCCGCGCTCGGGCAGCACTACATGGCAGATGCCTTCGCTGTCGATGACGTGCGGCAGCTTCCACTGGCGGGCGGTGTCGCGCGTGAACTGCACGATCTTCTGCGCATCGGCGTCCTGCGCCGGCACGTAGTGGTCGAGCACCAGCACCACCTTGTTCGTGTCCCAGATGGAGGCACCCAGCTCGTCGAGCATGGGCTTGAGCCGACGCGGGCCGGACGAGTCGTGGAACATGGCCAGGTCCACCTCGCAGGTGACCACCTCGCCCACCGCGACCTGGCTGCGGCCGGCGGCACGGGCGATGAGTTTTTGCGCCAGGGTCTGAGGCGGCAGGTTGGGCATGCTCATGGCGCCTCACATGCCCAGGTAGGCTTTGCGCAAGGTGTCGCTGGCCAGCAACTCGGCCGGGGTGCCGGTGAAGCGGATGTTCCCGTTTTCCATCACGTAGGCGCGGTCGGCGATGTCGAGCGACTGCCCCACGTTCTGCTCGACCAGCAAGACCGCCAGGCCACCGCTGCGCAGCTGCGAGATGAGGCCAAACATTTCTTCAACGAGCAGCGGCGACAGACCCAGCGAAGGCTCGTCGAGGATCAGCAAACGCGGTTCGGCCATGAGGCCCCGGCCGATGGCCAGCATCTGCTGCTCGCCCCCACTGAGCGTGCCCGCCAGCTGGGCCACCCGTTCTTTCAGGCGGGGGAAGGTGTCGTACACCTTCTCCAGGTTCTGCACGCGGCGCTCGCGGCCGCGCGTGAAAGCGCCGAGCTCCAGGTTCTCGTGCACGCTGAGGTTGGGGAACACCTTGCGGCCTTCGGGCACCTGGATCAGGCCGTGCGTGACCACCTTCTGGTAGTGCAGGCCGGTGATGTCTTGCCCGTCGAACTGCACCCGCCCTGCCCGGGTGTTCACCAGGCCGCTGAGGGTGAGGTTGAGCGTGGTCTTGCCGGCGCCGTTGCTGCCCAGCAGCGCAACCGTCTCGCCGGGCATCACATGCAGGTCCACACCGCGCAGGACTTCGATCGCACCGTAGCCCGACTTGAGCCCCTGCACATTCAACAAAGCGGTCATGCCTGGGCTTCCTTGTGGGCCGTTGCGCTGGCCACGCTTTTTTGCAAACGCTCGGCCGTGCCGTGGCCCAGGTAGGCCTCCACCACAGCGGGGTTGTTCGTCACTTCGGCGGGCGTGCCGTGCGCAATGAGCTGGCCCTGTGCCAGCACCCACACCTCTTGCGCCAGGCTCATCACGGCCTGCATGACGTGTTCGATCATGAGCACCGTGACACCGCTCTGCGCGATGCCCTGCACCACCGGGATCATCTCGGCAATCTCTTGCGGGTTCAGGCCCGCCAGCACCTCGTCGAGCAACAACAGGCGCGGCCGGGTGGCCAGGGCACGCGCGAGCTCCAGCCGCTTGCGCCCGGCCACGGTGAGGTCGCTGGCCAGTTTGTCGAGCTGAGCGGTGAGCCCCACCTGCTGCGCCACCGACTCGGCCTGCGCCAGCGCCTGCGCACGCCCGGGCACATGCAGGTGCGCGCCCACGGCAATGTTTTCACGCACGGTTTGCGCCGCAAAGGGCTGAACGATCTGGAACGTGCGCGTCATGCCCATGCGGGCATTGAGGTGCGGCGCCTGACCGGTGATGTCACGCCCCGCAAAACTCACGCGACCGGTGTCGGGTTTGATGAAGCCCGACATCAGCGCAAACAGCGTGGTCTTGCCCGCCCCGTTGGGGCCAATGAGGGCACTCAGGCGCCCCTCGGTCACCGACAGGCTGACGTTCTGCACCGCCTTGAGGCCGCCAAAGGATTTGCCGACACCGTCGATCTGCAGCAGGGCGCTCATTGCTTTTCACCGTCGGAAGATTTGTGGCCACGCAGCCATTGCAGGGGCGTGATCGTGCCCAGCCCGGCAATGCCGCGCGGCAGGAACATCACGATGACGATCAGCACCACGCCGTAGATCACCATGTTGATGCCCGGCAGCTGGCCAAACAAGTTGCGCGTGAGGTCGGCCAGGATGTGCAGGCCGACAGCCCCCAGCAACGGCCCCCACAACGTGCCCAGACCACCCACGATGGCGCCCACCAGCGCCTCGACCGAGGTGTGCGAACCGAATGCGATGGCGGGATCGATGTACTGGAACACCTGCACATAAAACGCGCCGCCGGCGCCCATGAGGCCGCCGGAGATCACGGTGGCCGCCAGCTTGACGCTGAACGGGTTCACGCCGATGGCGCGCGCGGCGTCTTCGTTGTCGCGCACCGCCTGCAGGTAGGCGCCAAAGCGCGAATGGCGCAACCAGGCGGTGATGCACAGGGCGAGCGTGACCAGCCCCAGCATGAGCCAGATGAAGCCCGAGCGATTCACGAACTGCATGTTGGCGGTGGAGGCGTTGAGCGGCAGCATCAGGCCCACACCGGCGCCAGTGAACGGCACCGAGGTGGCCAGGATGCGGAACACCTCGGCGAAGGCCAGCGTGACCAGTGCGAAATACGAGCCTTTGAGGCCATAGCGAAACGACGCTGCGCCCACAAAGGCGCCCACCGCAGCGGCAAACGCCATGGCCAGCGGCAGGGCCACCCAGGGGCTCAGCCCCCACTGCATCTGCGCGATGGCCTGCACATAGGCACCGGTGCCAAAGAACAGCGCATGGCCAAAGGAAAACTGGCCACCAAAACCACCCAGCACGTTCCACGCTTGCGAGAGCAGGCAGGCGTACAGCGCGGTCATGACGAAGTTGAGGATCACGCCCGACTCGGTGAAGAGCGGTACGACGCCGACCAGCAGCACGAACAGCGCAATGTTGCGAACGTCTTTCATGCCTTGGCTCCAAAGAATCCTTGGGGCCTGAGCATGAGCACCGCAATGAAGATGACAAAAATGCCGACCTGGCCCAGCGACTCGCCCAGCACCAGACCCCCCACCGACTCCACCACACCGATCAGCAAGCCACCCAGCAGGGCACCGGCAAAACTGCCCATACCGCCCAGCACGACGATGGTGAAGGCAACCAGCACGAAACCGTTGCCCACCGTCGGGTTCACGTAGTAGGCCGGCATGAGGAAACAGGCGGCAGCGCCCAGGCTGGCCAGCCCCAGACCAAAGCACATGGCGTAGACGTGGTCCACATCGATGCCCATGAGGCGCGCACCTTGCTTTTCCTTGGACACCGCGCGGATCGCGCGGCCCAGGTCGGTTTTCTGAACGATCAACAACAAGACCGCCGACACCACCAGCGCGCCACCAAACGCCACCAGCTTGGGCAGCGCGATGAAGGCGGGACCGATCTCCACCGTGGTCAGCGTGTAGGCGGTCTCGATGGTGCGGGTGTCCGACTTGAAGAACAGCAGGGCGAGGTTTTCGAGCACGATGGACACGCCCAGCGTGACCAGCAGGATGTTTTCATCCCGGCCATGGCTGGCGCGGTTGATCACGCCGCGTTGCAGCGCGTAGCCCAGCACGAACATGGCCGGCACCATGATCGGCAAGGCCAGGTAGGGGTCCACCCCGAGCTTTTCCTTGAGCATGTACACGCCGTACAGCGCCACCATCAAGGCCGCGCCGTGCGCGAAATTGATGATGTGCAGCACGCCGTAGATCAGCGTCAGGCCCAGCGCGATCAGCGCATACACGGCACCGGTGGTGATGCCGTTGAGCACCGACGGAAACAGGATGTTCAGGTCGAGCATCGGGGGACCCTGGCGATCAGGCCTTGAGCGGGAAGATCGGTTCCACTTCGCGGAAATCGCGCGGCACGATCACCTTGATGTCGCCCTTCTGCACCTGCGTCATCAGCGGACGCGCACCCATGTTCTGGCCATTGACGAACTGCGTCGGGCCGTACGGCATGATGTGATCGGCGAACTTGCTGGAGGTCAGCGCGTCGATGATGGCGGCGCGATCGGACGACTTGGCGCGTTCGATGGCATCGGCCAGCAGTTTCATGGCCGTGTAGGTCATGAACACCTCGTAGCTGAAGAACTGGCCCTGCGCTTCCACGCGCTTGCGCAGGTCGGCCGAGCGCTTGTCTTTCGGGTTGAACCAGTGGTTGCAGTCGATGATGCCGTTGGCTGCGTCCGGAAATTCCTTGACGAACTTGTAGCTCGACGCAGCGCCACCGAGCACCGAATAGATCGCCTTGGGCGTGATCTTCTGCTGCTGCAGCGTGCGCACCAGCAAGGCGTATTCGTTGTAGTAGTTGGCCGGGATCAGGATGTCGGGATTGACCTGCTTGATGCGCAGCGCGATGTTGTTGAAGTCGCGCGTGGGGTTGGCGTGCTTGATGATTTCCTTCACCTCGTAGCCATAGCCCGGCAGCTCGGAGGCCAGCAGGTTGGCGGTGCCGGTGCCGAACAGCGACTCTTCGTGCACGATCATCACGGTGCGCGCGGGCTTGCCCGCGGCGGTGTTCAGTGCGTGCAGGCTGGCCACGGCCGTCTGGGCACACATCTTGTAGCCAGGGCCGAAGCGGAAGGTGTTTTTCAGGCCGCGCTCGACGATCTGATCGGCCACGCCCACGTCGACCACGTGAGGCAGGTTGTACTTGGCGGCCGCCTGCGTGGTGGCCAGGCAGATGGCCGAGGCAAATGCGCCCACCACGGCGCTCACGCCGGCTTCGTTCATCTTCTCGATCTCGGCCGTGCCGGCTTGCGGGTTCGACTGCGCGTCACCCAGCATGGCCTCGATCTTGGCGCCGCCGAGCGACTTGATGCCACCCGCGTTGTTGATGTCTTCAATGGCCAGCATCGCGCCCAGGCGACATTGCTGACCCGAGTAGGCCAGCGCACCCGTCACCGGGTGCAAGACACCGACCTTGATGGGCCGGGGCTGCGCGCCACTGACCAAAGGAAATGCGAGTGCCGAGGCCGCAGCGGCGGACTGGCTCATGAAGTGGCGACGTGTGCTCATCGGTACATCCTTGTTGAAAGTCAATGAAAGTTGGCAGACAGCTCTCGGCTTACCCACACCTTGGCGTCGATGTCGCCAACGCGGGATAACTGCATCTGGTATTCGTACCTGTCTGGTCGGTACAGCCCATGCAGCCATTGGACGGGACGTTCGTCCTCGTCATAAATCAGGCGCCGCACCGCCAGCAAGGCGGATCCGACGGCAACATCGAGGTGACGGGCCATGCTGACGTCGGCCAGCCGAGCCGAAATGGTCTGCTCGGCCCGGCCCACCTTCACGCCCGACTCTTCCAGCAGCACCAGAATGGGTTTTTGCGCGAGTTCACGTTTGCCGAAGCTGGATGAAATCGAGTCGGGCACCCAGGTGGTGATGTGCGACAGGGGACCGTCGGCCGTGCTGCGCACGCGCTCGGCTTTCTGAACCAGGTCGTTGCGCTGCAGCCTGAGGGCCTCGGCCACGTCTGGCGGGGCGCGCATGCGCTCCACCGACAGCACCTTGACCTTGGTGCGCATGCCCATGGCCACCAGGTTTTCGAGCAGACCCGTCAACCGCGCCTGTTTGCCCGAGGCCAGGGTCGAGGCCTGCATCTGCGCTTCTTGCCCGCGCGCAACCACGGGCCGCGTGCCGCGTCCAGGCTCGCGCAGGATCAGGCCTTCATCGGCCAGTTGCATCAAGGCGCGCCGCACCGTGACACGGGCCACCCCGAACTGTTCCATCAAGGCCAGCTCCCCCGGCAACCCGGCTTCAAACCGACCATCGCGCAACTGCTGGCGCAGCACCAGATAGATCTGGTGGTACTTGGGCAGTGGCAGTTGTGCGTCCATGCCGCTATCGTGAGACAGTCGGAATGTTCCGTCAATAGAACATTCAGGTCTTATCAATAGGACATTTGATCAGGAGATTCCCTGAGGCTTGGCTGGCGGTTTCTTCCCAACTCGACTTGCACACCCTCCCGCAGTCAGACAGTGGCAGTCACTGGCACCAGCATGGGTGCGCGCATCTTCTCCCACCGGGTCACATGCTCACCAAGCTGGTGCGCCGTGATGGCGGACAGTGTCCAACCCAGGTGCCCGTGGCCGGTGTTGTAGAACACATTCGGCTGGTTGCCAGAGCCCACGCGGGGCATCATGTTCGGCATCATGGGGCGCAGGCCCGCCCAGGGCTCCACCCGGCGCGTGCTCACCCCAGGGAAACACTGGTTCACCCAGTTCACCAGCGGCCGGATGCGGTCGGCGCGGATGTCGAGGTTGATGCCGTTGAACTCGGCTGTGCCGGCCACCCGGAAGCGGTCCACCCCCAGCCGGCTGGTCACCAGCTTGGTCTCGTCGTCCAACAGACTCACCTGCGGCGCGGCTGCCTGGCTCTGTTCGTCGCCCAGCATGACGGTGATGGAGTAACCCTTGACCGGGTACACGTTGAGCCGGTCACCCAGCTGGGCACCGAGCGCCCGGCTGTGCACGCCGGCGCTGATCACCACGGCGTCGGCATTCACCACCTGCCCGTTGGCCAGCGTCACCTGCGCGCTGGTGCCGGTGCTGCGCACGCGCGCCACGGTCTGGCCGGTCATGAGATGCACGCCCAGGCGTGCACAGGCCTGGCTCAGGCCGTGCGTGAACTTGTGGATGTCGCCGGTGCTGTCGCTCTCGGTGTAGTAGCCGCCGAAGTAGTTGCCTTGCAGTGTGGGCTCGATGGCGCGCATCTCGTCGGGTGTGACGGCGCGACGCGGCAGGCCGCCTTCGGCCAGCAGCTTGGACACCTCTCCCGCGTGCTCGAAGCCTGCGCGGTCGCGGTAGATGTGCAGGATGCCTTGCTGCTTCAGGTCGAAGTCGATGCCTTCGGCCTGCGCCCAGCCGAACAGGTGCTCGCGCGCCGCGATGGCCAGGCGCGTGGTGGCCACGGTGTTGCTGCGGTACTTGGGGATGGAGGCGACGAATTCGGCGAACCAGCTCAGTTTGTGCCAGCTCGGTGTCGGGTTGACCAGCAGGGGCGCGTCTGCTTTGAACATCCACTTAAGGCCCTTGAGCAGGGTGGAGGGATGGGTCCAGACTTCGGCGTTGGAGGCCGAGAGCTGGCCGCCGTTGGCATGGCTGGTTTCCATGCCCGCGTAGCGGTGCTTTTCAATCAGCGTGACCTGGTGACCCTGACGGGCCAAGGCGTAGGCGCTGGTGACGCCGGTGATGCCGCCGCCGATGACGATGAGGTGTGCCATGGGAATCTCTCTTGCAAGGTCGTCAAACAAGGAAGGACACGACCCGCACACCGTGTGCGGATCATGACCCCCTCTGTTTGTGACCTGAGAGATTCACCAACCCATGGGGCTGGCTTGCTCCTGCGGTGGGCCGGGGGACGAATCCCGGCCACTCTTCAGAGTGTGATGCGTGTCGACCGGTCCTTTTGCCTGAGAGTTTCCGGGGCGGTTGCTCCTTCGGCGCCGGCTTGTCCTGCAAGCCAGTCTCTCCCGGTCGACGTGTTTGAGGCGCTTATTGTGCCTGCAGCTGGATCGACTTCGCGATGGCCCTGAACTGCTGGATGCCGTCGGCGTAGGCCTGGTCCACCGCCTTGAGCGACAGCGGCTTGGCCAGCAATTGGCTGTTGGCCTCCAGCGCCTGGTGCACGCCCGGATCGGCCAGCGTTTCGGTGATCGCCTTGTGCAGCGCGGTCACCACGGGTTCGGGGGTGTCCTTCTTCACGAAGTAGCCGGTCCAGATGTTGAAGGTGAAGTTCTTGAGCTGGGTGCTCTCGGTGATGGCGGGGTAGCTCTTCACGTTCTCCAGCCGCTCGCTGTTGAGCATGGCCAACACCTTGACGCGGCCGCTCTTGTGCATGTCGTCGTACTTCTTGCCATAGGGCGCCAGGAAAAAGTCGACCTGGCTCGCCAGCAGATCCTGCTCGGCCGGTGCCGCGCCCTTGTAAGGCACATGGACCATGGGAATGCCGGTGACCTTGGACAGGTGCTCGCCGAGCAGGTGGTAGAACGAGCCCGGGCCGACGCTGGCGTAGGTCAGGGGGCGGCCCTGCTGCGCGGCTTTGCGCGCCTGGTCCAGGAACTCGTCCACCGTGCTGGCGGGGAAGTCCTTGCGCGCCAGGAAGGCGATCTGCGCGGTGGCGATCATCTGCACCAGGCGGAAGTCTTCGCTCTTGAACTTGATGGACGCAATGGCCAGCGGCGCGAGGATGAGTTCGTTGGGCGAGCCCTGGAACACCGTGTAGCCGTCGCTGGCGCCATTGAGCACCTTCTGTGCGGCAATCGACCCGCTGGCACCGCCCAGGTTTTCAACGACGACCGGCTGGCCCAGTTGCTTGCCCAGGGTGTTGTTCACAGAACGTGCGATCACGTCCGACAGGCCGCCCGCGGGATAGGGAACCATCAGCGTCACCGGCCGGCTGGGATAGCTCTGCGCGTGGGCCGCGCCCGACAGGCTGGCCAGGGCGATGGCAGCGGCGGCCATCAGGGTCTTGAGGGGGCGGTTCATGGGCTTCTCCAGTCGTTTCAGGGTTGGGTGGGGGAAAGCAGTTCGTTCACCAACGCGATCCAGTAGGCGGAGCCGGTGGCGATGTTGTGGTCGTTGAAGTCGTAGGCGGGGTTGTGCACCATGCAGGCGCCGGGCTCCTGGCCCACGCCGTTGCCAATGAACAGGTAGCTGCCGGGAACGCGCTCGAGCATGAAGGCGAAGTCTTCGCTGCCGGTGAGCATGGGCCCTTGGGCCACCACCTGGGCGGCTGGGAAGTGCGCCCGCGCCACGGCGATGGCGCGCTCGGTCTGCCGCGCATCGTTGACCAGCACCGCGTAGCCCGGGCGCCAGTCCAGCTCGGCGCGCACACCGAAGCTCTCGGCCTGCAGGCGCACCAGATCGCGGATGCGCTGCTCGACGCTGCGACGCACCTGCGGGTCCAGGGCGCGCACGCTCAATTCCAGCCGGGCCGAGGCCGGGATCACGTTGTTGGCCTGGCCCGCGTGCACGGCACCCACGGTGACCACCGCCGGCTGCATCGGGTCCACATGGCGGGAGACGACGGTCTGCAGCGCCATGACGATGGAGGCCGCCGCGACCACCACGTCGGTGGCCTTGTGCGGCATGGCGCCGTGGCCACCCACGCCGTGCAGCGTGACCGTGGCGTAATCTGAAGATGCCATGGTCGCGCCGCTGCGGAACACCAGCTGGCCCTGCTCGAATCCGGGCATGTTGTGCATGGCAAAGATGGCGTCGCAGGGGAAGCGCTCGAACAGCCCGTCCTCCATCATCTTCAGCGCGCCACCACCGCCCTCTTCGGCAGGTTGGAAGATCAGGTTGAGCGTGCCGTCGAACCTGCCTTGCGTGGCCAGGTGCTGCGCGGCGGCGAGCAGCATGGCAGTGTGGCCGTCGTGGCCACAGGCGTGCATGACGCCGAGGTGGCAGCTGGTCCAGTCTGCGCCGCTGTCTTCAACGATGGGCAGCGCGTCCATGTCGGCGCGCAGGCCGATCGTGCGCGGGGTGTTGCCGCGCCGCAGTTGTCCCACCACCCCGGTGCCGCCCAGGCCGGTGGTCACTGCGTAACCCCATGCCTGCAGCTTCTGCGCCACCAGGGCGCTGGTGCGGTGCTCATCGAAAGCCAGTTCGGGATGGCGATGGATGTCGCGTCGCAGTGCAACGAACTCCTGAATCGCGGTATCGCTGAGACGTTCCAAGGCATGTGCTCCGGCTGATGGGTCGACCCAGGCGGCATTCAAGTGCTGCTGGCGACCGGTGTCATGAACTTTGTTGCATGCTAGAAACCACCGGGATTAAAGTCCAATGCATTGCAGATCAATGACCAATAACTTTCATTGAGGGCTCGACATGACGCTGGTGCAACTGAGGCACTTCGTGGTGCTGGCCGAGGTCGGCTCGTTTGTGCAGGCAGCGGCGGCCCTGTTCCTGACCCAGCCCGCACTCACCCGCAGCATCCATGCGCTGGAGGAAGAGCTCGGTGGCGCCTTGTTCGACCGCCTGGGCCGGCGCATTTCACTCACACCCTTCGGCGACGAGGTGCTGGTGCGCGCCAGGCGGCTGGTGAGCGATGCCGACGCACTCAAGCTGACTGGCCAGGCGTTGCACGCGGGGCTCATCGGCCAGCTGCGCGTGGGTCTGAGCTCGGCGCCGGGCGCGCTGCTGAGCACACCGCTGATGCTGCACATGGCCGAACACCACCCCCAGCTTCAAGTTCACATCTCCCGGGGAAGAACCGTGGTTTTGCTCAATGCATTGCGCGAACAGCATCTGGACGCCGCGATCGTCGACATCAGGGACATGCGCCCTTCAGCCGAACTGCGGGTGTCGTTGGCGTTTGAAATGAGCGCAGGATTTCTCGTGCGCCCGAACCATCCGCTGGCACAGCGCGGCAGCCCGGTCACTATCGAGGAAGTCATGGCATACCCGGTGGCCTCGACACCGCTGAGCGACGAGGTCGCCCGCATCCTGATTGCCCGCTACGGCCCGCAGGCCAACCCGGACGACATGGTCACCCTGCGCTGCGACGAGACCATGAGCATCGTTGACGTGGCGCGACGCAGCAACGTCATTGTGCTCACCGTCAACGCAGCGGCGGTGGATTTGATTCGCCTGGATGTGTCACCCCGCCTCGATGCCACGGCGCGCTTCGGGCTGGTCACTTTGGCCAAGCGTCAGGAGGCGCCGGCCCTTCGCATCCTGCGCCACGAGCTGCCTAACTGGACCGCTGCTTTGACAGGCGTGCGTGACCCCACTTGAACAGAGAGCAGCATCTGCCAATACTGCCTCCCGAATTCTCGTCAAAACATCCAGGCGCGCGTCTGCGACACATTGCAAGCTGCAAACAAAAAAAACGCTTGGGGGAGCTTGCTGTGAGCGGCGACGAGCTTCGTCATCAGATAGCGCGTGCACTGGGTCCTCGTGCCGCCTCAAGGCAGTCCTGCAGCGCTGCGATAAGCCGCTCGGACACCAACTTCACAATCGGTCCGAGAGGCTTGGTTGAATCCACGGCCACGCTGATCTCCTGGGGTTCGGCCCCCCGGTCCCGGATCGGGATGAAGACCAGCTTTCCGGTGGCCAGCTCCGACGCCACGTCCAACTCGGACGTGAACACCACATGATCGCCTCCGAGCGCCAGCTGCTTGACCAGTTGCAGCGAGTTGGTCTCGGTATAGCGGCGGGGTTCCTTGAACAGCCAGTTGTACTGCGCTTCGAGATAGCGCCGGATCGTCAGCGCCTTGCTCTGCAGCGCGACCGGGTGGGCCGTGGCCTCCTGGAAACTCACCGTTTCGCGCTGCGCGAGCGGGTGCCCGGGTGCGACCACGCAGCCCAGCGGCAGAGCACTCTTCCAAAGCACCAGTAACTCCCGGCGCGGTTTCAGGTTGAAGATGGCCGCCAGATCAGCTTGGCCCGTCAGCAGTGCAGCCTCGGCATCGTCGGGGGTGGCCAGCGAGATGGACAGGCTGACCAGCGGATGCTGCGCACCCAGATCCCGCACCAGGGCGGGCATGACGCTGGTGGCATGGCTGTCCATGGCCACCAGCGCCACGTGGCCCTGGCGCACGCCCTGGATGCGCCGGATCTCGGCGACCACCCCACGCTCGTCCTGCCGCCAGTGGCGCGCCAGCGTGATGAGGGCGTCGCCAGAGGGCGTCAATCGCATGCCGCGCGGCAGCCGCTCGAACAAGGGCACGCCGAGCTCTTCCTCCAGATGCAGGATCTGCCGGTTGATGGCCGAAGCCGCCACATGGAGTTCGCGAGCGGCCTTCTGGATGGAGCCCGAGCGCGCAACCTGGTCGGCGTAGCGCAGTCCGGCGGGAACGAGTGAATGGCGCATGGATGGGTGGGTGAATGCGTGCGGATCAGTGTACTAATTTTGCGAATGGAGAGCTGCAAATATGGTGATGGACGGCAACGATTTGCCTCCCTACGATCCGCTCCATGACCAAACGATCCCGCCTGGAACACCTCAACATCTGTGAGTCCGATCTCTTCTGCGCGGCTTTGGCCGACATCTGGGAACATGCCCCCTGGGTGGCGCGCGGCGTCGTGGGCCAGCGCCCTTTCGCGACCGTCGAAGCGTTGCACCAGGCGATGGTCGGGGTGGTGGCCGGGCAGGATGAGTCCGCGCGCGTCGCCTTCTTTGCCGGGCACCCGGAGCTGGCCGGTGAAGACGCCCGCCGCGGAACGATGACCGAAGCGTCCATTGCAGAGCAGGGCACGCTTTCGCTGGGACGGCTGAATGCACATGAGGCTGAGCGCTGGAACGCGCTCAACAAGGCCTATCGCACCCGCTTCGGCTTCCCGTTCATCCTCTGCATCCGCCGCCACACGCGGGAGTCGGCATTGCAAGCTTTCGAACAGCGCCTGGCGCACGACCGCGCCACCGAGCTGGACACCACACTCGGCGAAATTGCCGCCATCACCCGCCTGCGGCTGGACCGGTTGGTGTCCGATGTTTCCCACGAGGCCAGCCACGGCGAATCCATTCCTTCCTGACCCACCACCGGAGTAACCCATGAACACTGAACGCAGAATTTCCCTCCTGATGTGCGCGCTGGGCCTGCTGGCCGCGGCGATACCCGCCGGCGCCCAGAGCACCTATCCCGACCGTCCGGTGAAACTCATCGTGGCGCTGCCGGCCGGCGGCGGGGTGGACATCATTGCGCGCATGGTCGGCCAGAAGCTGGCCGCCGTCACCGGCCAGCCCTTCGTGGTGGACAACCGGGCTGGTGCCTCCGGCCGCATCGGTCTGCCGGCGGTGGCCAAGGCCGCACCGGACGGCTACACGCTGATGGCTTCACCCGCGTCGTTCCTGACAACCAACAAGAGCATCTTCAAGGAGCTGCCTTACGACCCGCAGGCTGATTTCGCACCCATCACCAAACTGGCCAACCAGACCATGGTGCTGGTGGTCAAGGACAAGCAGAAGTTCTCCAATGCAGCGGCTCTTCTCGCCGCAGCCAAGGCCAAGCCCGGTAGCCTGAACTACGCCAGCTCGGGTGACGGCAGCCCGCAACACCTGGCCGCGCTGATGTTCGAAACGCGGACGCAGGTCCGCATGACCCATGTGCCTTACAAGGGCGGCGCGCTGGCCATCAACGACCTGCTGGGTGGCAACGTCGACCTGCTGTTCGCGCCCCTGCCAGAGGCGCTGCCTTACCTCAAGTCCGGCAAGCTGATGGCACTGGCGCTGATGGGCGACAAGCGTTCGGCACTGATCGCCGACGTGCCCACGATGCAGGAAGCGGGTATCCCGAACATGGTCATGCAGACCTGGATCGCCCTACTGGCTCCAGCAGGCACGCCACGCAATCTCGTGGACCAGCTGAACCGCCAGGTGCACGCCATCCTGCAGAGCGAGGATGTGAAGAAACAACTGCAGGAGATCGGCATGGACATGGCGCCCACCACACCCGAGCAACTCCAGCAAACCATTGCACAGGAGATCGCGCTGCACGCGGAACTGGTGAAGGCTGCGGGGCTTGTGCCGCAATAAGGTGCTGTCGAGCGTTCGGTTTTGATGCGGAGGGGCCGCGGAGTACCGTCAAGTCAGGCCGCCGCCTGCAGCTCAAAAGGCCAGCGATCAGAGCTTTCATGCTGCAGACAAGCGTTGTCCTTCAGCGCACACGAACTGGCCCTTGCAGTTCGTGTGCATCCGTCCAAAGCTGGCGATGAGGATGCGTGAACAGCTCACCTGCAACGTCTGCAGCCATCTTGTTGGCTGACGCCCGATCCCTTTCGTCGCCAGAGACTGATGACCGCAACATCATGAGGATAGAGCGGTCATTGATCAGTCAGCAATGTCTGCAATCGCTGCACATCAGCCATTCCTGACAGCTGTCGTTTCAACGGACTTGATTCCGACCCGACGAACTTGATTCCGTCTAGTGAACCCGAAAAATGAGGTCTGTCGGACTTTCTCTAGAGGGTAGGGTCAAAGAAAAATTCGGAAAAACCTGTCGGGCTAGTCACCGAAAAGCGCCCTTGAAGTTCGCTGAAAAATGGAGCTGTCGAGAAATGTAACTGTCACGCCACCTCCGGTGTTTTCGTACGCTGAGCGGGGCTTGCAAGCGCTCAAAACCCGCAGTAACGTATGCCTCAAGTGGGCGGACTCACCTCGATTCCCCGCCCTGTTGGTTGCTCTCCGAAGGCTGCTGCGCAGCTTGAACCGCAACGTTCTTGTGGAGAGCAGCATGGAAACAGCACGTCCGGAATCCGCCATTCCTTCCAGGGCCCAAGCCCTGTTCCCCGAAGCCGAGTTCAAGCTCCGGCACCCCCTCTTCCAAGCAATGCCGTACCCATTGGGCGCGGATCCGCGCCTGCTGGAGCTGGAGAATTTCGTCTTGAAATCTCTAGACCCGGAGACCAGCGAGACGCTGCGTCACGCGTCCATCCGCTACGTCGGCAGATGGCTGAACGACAGTTCGTTTGATGTAGGACGGGAGACCCTCCTGACGGATTTCTTCCTGCTGCTTGAATGCACACCCTGGTCCATCGGGAAGATGCATGCTTTCGCCACCGCCTATCTCACGGCAAACGGCATTCGCATCGAGAGGCGGCTCGAGACAGGATCGGAGCAGCGAGCGTTTAAGCTGGTGCAGGGCGAACGAACGCTTCCCATTGGCGAGACACTGGGCAACCCCTTCGCTTGGTGCTTGAAACGGTTTGCGGACTTCGTCAAGGTGTACCCCTGGACGGAAGGGGTGACACTGGAGACCTCGGCCTGTTTCAAGGCAGCCGATCTTCTGTTCCTTTACGTTCAGCATGGACTTCACACCCACGGCGAGTGGTCTCTGATGCGCCGCCAGAAATTCATGCAAACGGAGGGTTACACCGTCTGGACAGCGCTCTCCCTGGCGCTGACCCACAAAGACCGGGCCGCGCAGTTGCCCTCGCGAAGAGACTCTCTGGAGCGCGGCATGCACGATGTGGTGCTTGGCCAGATCGAAGATGCCTTCAAACCGGCCCCGGCAGCACCAAAACGCGGGGAGCTCGTGCGGGACTGGGAAGGCTCCGACCTGTGCTTCAAGATCGCAACCGACGGCCCAGACCCGACGGCACCGGTCTTGACCGTGGTCCGGGGTCCGATTCCTCCCGCTGGTGATTGCAACGATCGACAGACGCTGGAGCGTTTCAAGCCCCTGGAGTCGCCCTTGCCGGTAGCCCTGATGCCCTCGGTCGCTCAGCTCCAGGAGAGCCGGTCACGGCTGGTGCGCGAATTCCCATGGGCACGAATCGCCATCCACATCATCTTCAGCGAGCTGATCACGCGGCGGAGCTTTGGCTCACTGGTGTTTCACCTGCGCCCTGTGCTCCTGCTCGGGCCTCCGGGTATCGGGAAGACGCGGTTCGCCAGGCGGTTTGCCGAAGAGATGTCCTTGAGCTTTCGGGCGATCGGCCTTGCCGGCATGTCCGATATCCGCTCACTCACCGGCACCGCGCGGGGGTGGGCCTCCGGCCAGCCTTCCGTCTTGCTGGAGCCGCTGCTGAACAACAAGTCAGCATCAGGCTTGGTGCTGCTTGATGAGATCGAGAAGGCCGTCGACGGGGGAAGCAAGACCCCATCCGCCACCGACTTCCTGTTGGGTTTGCTCGAGCCAGAGAACTCACGCCGCTGGTTCGATTCGTTCCTGCAGACGGAGTGCGACCTCTCACGCCTAGTGTTCATCGCAACCGCCAACTCGCTGGCTGGGCTCTCCACGCCGCTGCTCTCGCGGGTCACGGTGCTGGACTTCGGGCGACCGACAACCGAGGACATCCGTGGCGTCATTCCGTTCGCGTTGCAAGATATTGCGAAGGACTGGGAGCTGCCGAAGGACGTGTTCGATGCAGTAGTTCCACCCGCGGACATCGCTGTGCCCAACATGCGCGACCTCAAGGTGTGGCTGACGTGGTACCTCGCGCAGTGGGCAGAAGAGCATTTGCGCGTTGGGCGGCAGCACTGATGCGATACAGACCATGAGTTCAGACTCCCACAGGGAATCACGGTCCGCTGAGAAAAGCAGCAGGAAGAAACCCCAACGGCGCCATCGCTTTTGGGGGCGGATAAAGCGTCCAGTTCTTCTGTTTACGATGTCATCGACTGGGACTATCAATCTTCGAGATGGCTGCCTTGCTCTGGTCTATCTCTACCAAAAAGCCATTCGCCTCGATAACTCTAGAGGACAAACTCGACACGAAATCAGACGGAACTGCCCAGGTTCCATCGGGGTTTCGCCCTGTAGCTCGGATAACGCCAATGAGCTGAAGAGAAGAGAAGGTAGTGTTGTAGCGCTTGAGGGCAGAAGCAATGTTTTGTTCGTATTTGTATACCTGCGGCACCGCAAACCATAGTGCGGTGGACACAGAGCAGGTGATAAAGAATACTTTTGCCCAAAGGGCAGAATTTGCCCATCCTTGAAGGGACACTGCGAGTAATGCCGCCGCCGTCAAGGCTCCTGCAATCAGGGCAGCAAGGGAGGCAAAGTATTGCCAACGGAGCAACGCTATGACCATATCCATCTGGACAGGGCCGGATTTAAGTAGGATGTCCTGATTTGTCAAGACGAAAGCCTCCTCCATTGGAAGAAAGTCCCGACACGGTATATTCGCTGAGGACGACACTCTTGATGGCATTACTTGCTTGGGAGTCGACAGCTCGACGTCAGCACACCTATAGAAGTCTGTTCCCGGGTGTGGCATCCGCTCCAACTGAGGTTGCCATTCTGCAATCCGTTCATCCGCCACCCATTTGAGACAAATGTGTGGAACTCCATAGATTAGAAAAAGGGCAATAACTGCAACTAACACTGCCATCCCAATGGTAGTTTGCTGCTGTTTGTGCGACTTTCCGTGAGCCTCGCTTCGCTCAGTGGTTGGAGTGGGCATGAATTGCACCTTCTAAAAGAATGCTGATTTACCATCCCAAAGATCAATGAACAGCTGGCTTTTTACCCTTCCTCAAAGTTTTTTTCAATAGACTGATATCAAACTTCGCGTGAGTCTCCCCAATTTGTGGGAAGAAACGCGGGCCGGGGAATAAAAAACGGTCGTGCCTTGCCGCTAAGTGTTCCAAATAGAACACCTACTTCGGCCACCAAGCACCTAGGGCAAGTCAAATGGCTTACAGCGAACTTCCGAAAGGCTCTCTTGCAAGTTTCTCCAAGTAGAAGCGCTTGCTGTGGACGTAATGGGATGTCTTAAGTCCTTCGAGTAGCTAGGCACCTCCCCAATATGGGGGATTTGCTTTTGCGCACATGCATGTTTTGATGTTGGTGATTCACCTTAAGGTAAGGCTTGGCCATGAACCAAAGTGTGCAGGATCTTCAACTCAAGCAAATCACGACGGTTCAGCTTCCGTCGAGCTCGAAGGCTAGGCTGGAATTTTTAAGGCAGCTTCAAACCGCCCTCTCACCAGAGGGCGAACTTTCAGCACTGACAACTGGCCCCTCTGAGAATGTATTTGTGGTGCCTCACGCTGCTGAACAGGCTCTAAGGGAGAAGTTTGGCGGTCTTGCAAATGGCGAATGGGAAGCCATGCTTAAAAGGTGGGGTGCTCTGTCGGTCAGCACCCTTGCAATTGACGCCTACATCGCTTTGGAAACGAGAGGCGCGGTCTTTCATCGAGGCGAGATCATCTCGCCGACTAAGATCAGCGACCCTCATCCGGAGGCGCAAGAGAAAACGCACGGAAAAGGGGTCATTCAACCAGAGTTTGCTGGACCCTACGATTGGCACATTGATCATCGAGGAGTCGGTGCTGCAGAAGCGTGGCACATGTTCGCAGCTGAACCTCGATTCGCTTCGCGACTGCCTTGGGGCGATGTACGAATTGCCCACCTCGACACGGGCTACACACGACATGCAGCACTGGGTTGGGAAAATGGCAAGAGCCCGTTTGTACATCCCGATCTTGGCTATGACTTTTGGAACGGCGATCACGATCAGAACGGACCGCTAGATCCGTTCCTCCCAGGCTCTCCCGGTCATGGAACGCGAATTTCAGCCACGATTTCAGGCTTCTACCCTAGCGCACAAGGTGGGCCGTTCTATGGAGTAGCACCCGGAGCACAAATCATTCCGTATCGCGTAACCGATTCTGTGATTGTTGACCATGTTCAGCATCACATTCGCGATGCCATAAGACACGCAGTGGCTACGAACTGCCATGTTGTCAATATATCGCTAGGGGCGCTGCGTCCCTCAAAGTCGCTTGCCGCTGCTTTGGATGATGCATATGACGCAGGTCTTATCGTGGTTTGCGCGGCTGGGCAAGTGTGGGGAGAGGTTGTTTACCCGGGACGATTCAATCGCTGTCTCACCATGGGTGGCGTTGGACCCGGTCTAAAGCCATGGAGCAGTGCTGCTACGGGAATCTACGTTGACCTGTGCGGACCTGCAGACGAAGTCAGACGGGTACTCGCCGAGACACTTAAGCAAGAAAAAGCGGGCCTGGCGATCGCGCCCAAGACAGGAGACGGCACTTCCTATGCCACCGCCTGCTGTTCAGGTGCCGCTGGGCTTTGGCTCGCATGGCATGGCCTCGATCAGCTGAGACTGAAATACGCTTCGACAGGGCTTTGGCAAATCCCGAAAGCGTTCAAGTATCTCGCAACAACCACTGCCAAGAAGGGTGCTTGGGCCAGCAATATTGACAACCGTTACGGTAGTGGAGTCCTCGACATACCGGCCTTGCTGAGGGCCCCTCTTCCTGATGCAGGAGCCATGAGGAAAGAAAACGAAGCCTACGGGCCGTTCGACAGCGGAAGCCTCTGACGGACGAACTAGTCTTTGTCTGAGCAAACAGCCTTAAAGGACGTAGGAGATGCGATGCAACCGCTTCAACTTTCGCTGCCGTCGATGGCCGATACCGAAACAGATTACACGCGGGAGGTGCGCTTCGGTGTCGTGTTGTACGGGGGAGTTTCGCTTGCGATTTACATCAATGGCGTAGCAAATGAGTTGTTTGAAATGGCATGTGCCACGCCTCGTCACGGCCATACCTTGGATGACACAGGTGCAAGTGGTACGCGCGAGGTTTACCGTCGGCTCTCTTGGTTGGCCGCCAACACTGCGCTTCGCGACCGTTATGCCGCTGCTCTGCAGGCGGAACTCATAGAGGCAAAACGCGAGAACCGCTCGCAGCGCGATGTATGGCCTGAGAAAGATCTGGGTGGCGAGCGCGCGCGACTGATTGTGGATGTGATATCGGGGACCTCTGCAGGCGGCATCAACGGTGTGTTCCTGGCCAAAGCTTTAGCCTGTGGCGAGCGATTCGACACGCTGCAAAACCTGTGGATTCAAGAGGGCGATTTTGGAAAGCTGATCAACGATGCCGATTCTTACGAAGGTTTGCCAGTCCGGCTGAAGCTTCAGCGCGGTGAACCGAAGTCATTGCTGAACAGTGACCGCATGTACTTGAAGCTTCTACAAGCAATGAGCGAAATGAAGCCGCTGGAGCGAGCTGACCCCCATCCTGGAACCACGACTCACTCCCCGTTGGTTGAACAGCTGGATCTGTTCGTTACGGCTACAGATATTGAGGGCACTGCTGTGCCATTGCGCTTGTTTGATAAGGTGGTGACGGAGCGTAGGCACAAACAGTTCTTCCAATTCCGTCACCCTGCTCCTCCTGAAGAAACAAACGCGAAGCAGCAGGGCGACTTTCACTCGGACAACGTGCCCTTCTTAGCTTTTGTGGCGAGATGCACTTCATCTTTCCCTTTCGCGTTCGAGCCGATGACGCTTGCTGCCATACGGCGCCTGAGCGGCATCAAATCTCTAGGGGTGTGGGACCGCTTCTTCCCGAACCTACCACCCAGTGAGGTCCGCGCCGGCCAACATGAGCACCGAGCGTTCGGGGACGGTGGATACTTGGACAATAAGCCGTTCAGTTATGTGGTTGAAGCACTTGCGCAGCGAGGAGGCATGCTGCCAATCGAGCGCAAGCTTCTGTATATCGAGCCGGCGCCCGAACGCCTAGGCCCGTCTCAAATCCCTACTCCTGAAGCGCAACCGGATGCTGTGACCAATGTCGTGGCAGCTTTGACGAGCATCCCTCTGTATGAAACCATTCGCGAAGATCTGCAGGTAGTACTCAAGCGAAACCGGAGAATCGAGCGGGTTGAACGCATGGTGCAGTTGGGCGAATTGGAGGTGGAGCAAGCGCTACAACAAAACGCCGACCCGTTTGCTTCAGTTGCAAGAGCCGACGGTGTGGTGGCCCCTTGGCAGTCACTTAAGCTGAGCCAACTTGTTAAGTACTATGGTGTTGGCTTTCTGCCATATCGGCGTCTGCGGGTGTACGCCCTGTGCGACACCCTTGCCGCGCGTATCGCAGTGCGTTGGGGCGTAGATCCATCATCAGACTATTGCTACGCGTTGCGCGTTCTGGTGAGGCTTTGGCGTGAGCGCCAATTTCACGAAGAGGGGGCCGGCGGGCGCGAAACAGTCAATGCCTTCCTCGACCAGTTCGATCTCCCGTACCGAATGCGCCGGCAAGCCCTTCTGCTGCGCAAGATTGACCAGTACGTGCGCCTGCTACGGAGATACTTGGCGGCTGCAAGTGTAGGACACGATTTACTTGGCGAGAGCAATCGCCCCGAGTTGGAGGAATTCCTGAAGTCGGCGCTTGCTCGCGCCCTGTCGCCTGACGTTAGTACACCCGATCAGTTTGCGCTGCAAAGCGTGCTGAATAGCTCCACATGGCTGCAGCAAGCATTGCGGGCTCTGAGAGTTCTCAAGTTGCACCTACTTCGAGCACAGGAGGACTTGCAGCGCATCGATCAGGAGCAGAGCCGAACAGCAGTGGATACAGACGAGCTTGATCCGGTACTTCGCGCGGAGTTGCGAGAGGTGTTGCGGCACTTGCTTGGCGACCGTGATCCAGAAGAGGCGCCGTTAGCTCTCAGCTTACACAATGGTGGCACGTGGATTCTCAAAGGCGAGTCCAGATCAAAGTCTGGGAGCACCCTCCAGGAGCGTGTGTTAGCACGAGCAACTGAGCTATTCGAACAGGATTCGACAGAGGTGGGCGCCCTGCCACAAACCTGTGTGCAGCGAGCGCTCTACTCCAGCTTGGAAGCCCTACGGTTCAAGCAAGGCTCCAAACTCGGCAATAAGGAGGACCGAACTCCAGCAAACGTTGCCGCAGGGCGCGTCTGGCACCTATTGGGACGTCCTGTGTTGAAGACACAGGCCGGTCCGCCAGTGCGGGTGGCTCTTCAACTCGAAGCTCCCGAAATTTCGGAGGTTGCTGGCATCGTCACAACAGATGAAATAGAGCAGTTGCGTAGTGAAGCTGGTACGACCTTGCGTTGGCTGCTAGCTCACTACTTCCTGCAATTTGACAGTTTCGATCAGACCAGTTTTCAACTTTACTATGACACAGGGATAGGGGAGCCGGCCACGGTCGAAGTGGTTCGGGTGAGTCCCATGGACGCAACACGGTTAGTGGACGAGGCAGCCCGTGACAAGGGCAAGCTGGCAGGTACGTCGCTTGCCAATTTCGGCGCTTTCCTAGACGAACGTTGGCGTCGAAATGATATTCTTTGGGGCCGTCTGGACGGAGCCGAACGACTTATCCAAACAGTGCTACCCGGGGATGACTCGAGAAGTAAGCTGGTGCGGGAAGCGCTGATCGACCAGGCCCACGACGCAATCTTGCGTGAAGCGCTCATACCCCATGGGCGAAAAGAACTCGTAGCCGTGGTCATCGAGGCACTTCAGGCTCTAGACCAAGACACTTCAAAACGAGGCAAGTCAGAGTCCACGCTCGATCTTGGCGAGCGATTGCGCAATCTATTGGTGCAATTGAGGGTAGGCCCGAGCGTGCAGCGTGACCGACTTCAGGAGCTACTGGCCTCCCTTTTGGATCCATCCGATCTCCGACGCCATGTGCAGCAAGCGCGTCTGAACGACCACCCGCTCGATCCAAAAGCACTGCTGCGCAACGCTTCACGTGCGGTGGCAGTGACTGGGCGCGTCTTGCAGGGCGTCAGCCGTCGTCCGGCGCTCTTGCCTGGGCTCTCCCGATGGCTTGCACGTGCTGGGCTAGTCTTGCAGTCTACCGTTGCCCTCAGCATGCCAGGCAGTCTCGCGCAGGGATGGTTCTCTTACGCAGTGAAAGTGCTGTACGGGCTGATTTTCATTCTGCTGATTGCCTCGTTTGCATTTGGGAGCCGAGAAATGACCAGCGTAGTGCTAAAGACGCTGGGGGTGATTGCAGGATTGCACCTTCTTCTCGCTCTTCTGGGCGATGTATTGCGAGAGGTAACAAGCGTGCGGCGGGTGTTGAGTGGTGCATTTCTTGTTGGGGCCGCGACTTTGGCGTTGCTGGGCGCTAGCGGTTTGTACAAACTGGGGCCAATCGCACTACTGTGCGGGAATGTCGCGTCTGATTCTGCTGCAGCTGATCATGTTTCTTGGCCTTGCCGTGCGTCTATATCTGCGCCACGGTAGAAGATCCTGCCGCCCCACACCCAAGACTGCCCCGGGTACTGGCCTACCTATCCACTGAGCAGCGTATCTTTGTGTTGATGCCGATGGAACATTGACAACAGTCAGTTTTCGGTTGGCTTAAATAGTTAGCGAAGAAACCGACAAGACTCGGTTGGCCCCAAGCTTGAATCGGCCATGTCAGCGTTGCGTGGCCGTCAGGGTGCGTACGGAGCAAGCCGCTGCGGTGGCTTGCTCCACAGAGGAAATCGAAGCGCGGACATCCCACTGCCGGGGTGCCGCGAATAGTTTCCGAGCCTCATCGGTTAGCGGCGCACTCGCTTCGACAGCGAACCACATTGTCTCCCCGGGCTGAATCAACGCGTACTTTATCGGGATGCCAGTGCCATCGAGCATTCGCGTGACCTTGAAACTGTATGCATCACCTTTGCAGCTGTCGTCGGGCGTTCTTCCTTCTCTGTCAAGTAGAGCAATCTCAAGCTTTTCGGACTCCCACCCCTGCGGCTTAGTCCCTCGGTTCTTCATCAGAACGCTGAACTTCAAGTCAACCTCAGCGCCTCGGCTGGCGTAGGTCATTTCCCCGAGGCTCAACTCAGGGGAAGTCGGACTCGCAGAACGGGCAATGACGTATGCGGGAAGCGTCATCGCACGCAAGATGGCCACGTGTCCCACAAGAACCACTCCTACGACGACAACTGCGACTACTACCGACGGAGCACGTGCGACACGCCACATGCGCCTCCATCGCAGTGCTGTCAGAACGAAGGTCAGCGGACCGAAGAAGGACAACGCAAGTCCGGCGAACAGCGCAGCGTAAAACAAAAGGGTAAAGGCAATCGACCCCATGGCTCCACCCGGGGGCGACCAATTCACGGCTACGGTCGCCAAGACGACGAAGCCGAATGCAATAAGGAAGACCCCACATGCCTGCGCGCCAAAGGCGTAGCTGAGAACAAAATTCACCATGCGCTTCGATATGGGCGCCCGATGCAACGCTAGTCGGAGAATTGCGGCGAAGGCGGCTACGACCAGCACACCCGGCAGCGCCTGCACCGCGACCTTCACCAGGGACACCTCCTTACTTAGAGCCTCTGTGACCTTCACGGCCAAGTCGTCGACAAACCAAATCCAGTCCAGTATCGAAGTCCCTGCAACTTGCCCTATCAGCGAAAGTAGAAAGAGGCCAATGGAAAGGTACGTGAGCGGCAGAACGTACATCGGCTTAGGCGCGTGACGGTCAGCCAGCAATCTTCGCGCAGTCCGACGCGGCGCCGTCAGAACACTGAACCCGGTCCTGAAGTAGCGAACCAGGAACAGCAGGATTCCCTCGACGCCGGTTTCAACGGCTTCTGCCACTCGTATTCGAGGCTTCTTCGCTGGCTCGGGCATCGTCACCACTCCTTTTTGTCGACTGAACCCCCGGCACGCCAACGATGGGGTACCTGCGGTCATCTTCTCTTAGCCCTCAGGCAGATACGATGGATCTAGATAAGACGCTGTCCACAAGCAACACATCGTTAAAAATGCGGCCTCCCAGCATCCTTCCTTGGTGCCATGCGGCATGGCTATTGCCCTGAGGGAATGTCGGTTGGAATCATCGCCCGCCGAACTCGTCGTGCGATTGTGTAACGGTTGAGCAGGTCGTTGCGCTTGTGGTCTGCCGCCTGCTCGGAAAGGAAAGCGACCAGATCTTGATCCTCTTCGTCGGTCAGATGCAAGGCGAGCAAATCGTAAACACCAAAAAAAGCTTCGTCGCGCCAATGCTGCTTGCGCCTCTCGGCGTGGTCGTTCAGAAATGCGTCCAGCAAGCAATATTCCATGAACTTGTCGTGGCGAAACCACCAGCGCCGCACTGTCTTCACGCTCTCCGACGTCTTTTCAGCCACTTCTCGTTCGACCATCAGCTTTTGCCTGACCAGAGCGGCCACTTCCGTGGTGAACCCATCCGAAGGGAAATATGGAAAGCCTGACGCCCGCCAGGCATACACCTGCTCGGCAAAGCGTTTGTATGGGAAAGGATGGTTTTGCTGTTGCCTGAAATCAGCCTCCATGACCTGAAAGCGCTGCTTGAGCAAGCCCAGCAGGTCTGGCTGCTCTCCGCGAGCAATCAGGTCGGCCACCAGACTGGCCTCCATGGGATTACTAAGAACCCTCAGGCGTGCATCACCCTCACCCAAGAAGAGAATGGGTTCCATATACGCGACGATCGCATCCCAATACTCTTCCTCGTTCGGGTAGATGCTGTGCCCTTTCACAGCCGACCATTGCTGCCTCAGAAACTCAGAGACTTGCTCCTTACGTAGCGGGTGCATCACCAGGACCCTGGCGGTGCGGGGTGGCTCCCAGTCCATAGGCTGGGTGGTGAGCATGCAATTTCCCTTGAACGATTCCTCCACGAAACGCACAATTTTGGCGCGGATATCCGGCGATGTTTCGTTGAGGCCATCGATGAATACATCGATGGCACCGGCATGGATCAGAGACCGCAGATAGGCTTCGTCCTTCGCTACCCCCTGCAGCCGGGCCTGTATGGCGGACACCGGGCCGCCGCCGCATTCGCTGGCACGCAAAAGTACTGCAATACGCGGGGAATTTCGCGCAATTTTGAGCAACGCGGTGGTCTTGCCCAGCCCGGATTCACCTTCCAAGACCATTTGCCCGCGGAAGTCCTTCAGTGCCTCTGAGGCCGTCTGCCGCCCGTTGGCGTAGCGGGCCGCCTTCTCGGATATCTCGCTTTCAGGAAAGTAGGTACTCGCATCGAAAAGCGCCAGGCTTCCGTAGGGCAACAGGGAATCGCGGAAGGGCATGAACAGACGCCGACGCAAAGCTGGAACCACTGTGATCAGCAGCCCGACGTAGCCCAAGCCAACAAAACGTCGTGCCCATGGATTCCAAAAGAAAAGGCTTTGCACCAAGGGCCAACGCGGGTACGCCCAGATCAGCACGGCCCACAGACATAGGTGACCGAGAATCACAAAAATGCCCAGCCGCAGTTTGTCGTAAAACGCAACATGGCTCATCGCCGCATGGACGCCTGCCGCCTGGGCGGTATAGCCGGCGTCGTTAAGGCGCTTGATCCAAGCAGCGAGGGTCGCAATGTCTGCAAGTGTGAAGTCGGCGGCACTGGCGCGGGAAAACTCGTGCACCTGTTCCGCGACGCTTTTTCGCGTGACGGGAAGGTCCGCGAGAAGTGGCCAAACTAAAGCAAAGTGACCCAGCTTCGTGCGCACATCTTGAACAACAAGGTCCTCGGGTCGAGGAAATTCGTTTCCGGGCCGGTCGCCCAGCCAGCTCAGCAGCGTTTGCTCCTCCGGCGCTAGCGGCCCCAATAGGTAGCATTGGAATCTCACAAAAGACCCGAGGTCACTTCGCACGAGCGCTGCCTCAATGCAAGCCAAGCGCGCCGGCAGATCTTCTGAGGTCAAGCGTGGTTTGCCGAACTTGGCCAACGCCTCGGCCACCTGCCGGGATGAACTACGATCGCGCAGCAGGACGGCAACGTCCTTCGTATAAACCGCTCCTGTAGCGCCCATGTTCCCCAGCACATCGGCCGCCACCCGTTTGTTTTCAACGTAAGGGTCCCTCAGTAGGGCGGAAACCTCCTTCGCATAGACCGCTCCTGCGGCGCCCATGCTGCCCAGCGCCTCAGCCGCCACACGCCTTGTGGGCGAGCTAGGGTCGCGCAACAGAGGAGCAATGTCCTTCGCATAGACCGCTCCTGCGGCGCCCATATTGCCCAGCGCCTCAGCCGCCGCCGCCACAGTGAACGAGTTAGGATCGCGCAGCATGGAAGCAACGTCCTTCGCATAGACCGCTCCGGCGTTGCCCATTTTGCCCAGCGCCTCGACCGCCTCCCATTTGACGCCAGGGTCAGGGTCAGGATCGCGCAAAAGAGCCGCAATGTCCTTCGCATAGACTGCTCCTGCGGCGCCCATATTGCCCAGCGCCTCAGCCGCCGCCGCCCTGGTGGGCGAACTAGGGTCGCGCAACAGAGCCACAATGTCCTTCGCATAGACTGCTCCTGCGGCGCCCATGTTGCTCAAGCTCCTGGCCGCCACCGCCCTAGTGGGCGAGCTAGGGTCGTGCAACAGAGCCGCAATGTCCTTCGCATAAACCGCTCCTGCGGCGCCCATTTTGTATAGCGTCCTAGCCGCCACACTCCTGGCGGCGAGGTCAGGATCGCCTAGCATCGCCGCAACACCCTCCACATAGGGCTGCCCTGCGGCTCCCATGTTGCCCAGAGCCTCGGCCGCCGCCTTCCTTGCAAATGGGTTTGGTTCGCTTAAAAGGGCCGCAACGCCCTTCGCGTAGGCCTGCCCGGCGGCACCCATGTTGCCCAGCGCCTCAGCCGCCGCCCCCCTGGTGGGCGAGCTAGGGTCGTACAACAAAGCCGCAATGTCCTTCACATAGGCCTGCCCGGCGGCGCCCATACTGCTCAGCGCCTCAGCCGCCGCCGCCCTGGTTGGCGAGCTAGGGTCGCGCAACAGAGCCGCAACGTCCTTCGCATAGGCCTCCCCGGCGGCGCCCAGTTTGGCCAGCGCCTTTGCCGCCACCCTTTTGGTGTCAGGGTCAGAGTTGTTCAGCAGAGCGGAAACGTCCTTCGCATAGTTTGCTCCTTCAGCTCCTAGGTTGCCCAGCACCTTGGCAGCCTCCTGATTTGTGTATGGGTCAGGGTCGCGCAGCAAGGCCGCAAGGTATCCAAGCAATTTGTCGGGCACGGCCCCAGTCTGATCGGGTTTGGCATTGACGGCTAGCCAGGCCAAGGCCTCCTTTCGGGTATCCAACACTGGTCCGTGCATCGCTTCATGCACGACTTGATACTGCCAAAGCTGCAAGGAGGGCTCGGGTGGCTTGCCCTCGGTGGCCCCAGCCAAACCTGCCCAAATCAGCCACCCCAGCGGAGCAAGGCGGGGCCCAAGGGCGAGCCTGCGAAACAAGCTTGGCATGCAGTCCATCGACTCACGCCCCCCTTGTGCATTCATGTAACCCCCAGGCACCCAGTCAACTGGGCAAACAACACGGCGGCTGCAAGTGTGCAGACTCCAGCCTGCAGCATGAACTTTTCGCCGATCGGCTATGCGCCAAAGCCATCCGCCTGAGGCTGGTGAATCGAGTGATGATCATGGCCATCAGAGAGAGCCAACCTCTGTCCTTGCTGAGTCTGTTGAAGCCGACGTTGGTGGCTGGTTTTCGAGCCAGGCCTTGGTAAAAGCGCTCCAAGATATCCAACAGGTTGACGGGTATCGGGTACGAGTGGCGCTTCAACCGCATAACACAAAGTATTTCACAAGTAGGCAGTTTCGGCACACTGAGCTGGCTACTCTAGGCAGTCGTTGCTGAAGTGGGTCTGCCCCAAGATCATTGGGAGTACGCTGCGATTCAGGAGGCGAAGAGGATTGCGGCATTGACGAAGCGAAGACGCAGAATTTGACGACTTTTTCCGGCAGTAGAGGCGTTTATTGACTGATCAGACATCAAAGGCGATTCACCTGATGCCAGATTAAAACAGCTTGCGCCAACAGCCGATCCCAAATGGATTTGCCTTAAATCACGCCACCAAAACTCCATTGACGCAGGGCGCCAATAGTCGGGTCGTCCAGCACCATCTGTTCTCCTGCGCAGATCACGCGCATGCTCTCGATAAAGCGACTACTCAACGCAAGGACGTTGTCGTTGCCAGAGTCGAACTTGTGGCCCGCAATCAAGATGCCTTTCAGCACATAGCTGACATCGGCTCGGCTGACACTCAGCCCCGCTTCCCGACAACGATCGCGTACTCGCTTACCTGTGTCAGACAGCGCAAACGGTTGGCCATCCACCTCGGCTACCAACGCACCGAGCAGGCCTTGCATCTCCCGTGGCGAAATCAGCGGCATGCCTGTTGCCGCGTGAATCTGCTGAATGATTGGGAACAGATGGGCTTGCTGACCCCAGTCGGGCGGGGGCATCACTGTTGGCGCATCAAGAAATGCCGCGCGCGCCTGTGGGTCAAAGACATGGCCGCCGCCGTTCTCCCAGCTCAATTTCAGTTGACCCAGATTCAGCGCTTCCAAGAACGCTCTGAACGAGCCCTTGCCACCCCAGTCCGCAGCCAGTTCGCCGTAGCGGTCCAAGATCAATTTCGCCAGGCGGGCACATGGGACAGGACGCCCAGCCTGGTCAAGCTCGCTCTTTATGAGGAGCGCCACATTCTCGAGAACGGTGTCGAGAGCCACTTCGTTCACAGGAGCTTCCGCCTTCTGAGCACTGGCGGTGTGGCGTATCGGGTCCAGTACTGCGCCGGCATTCCAATCGACCGTCAACTTCGGAAGCTGGATGTTCTCCACCAGTCTTTTGAAGCCGCCAAATCCCGCCCAATTGGCTGCATCCAAGCCCTCCACCTCCTTGAGTGCCTTGCTGGCAAGCGAGGACAGCGCAACCGGCCTGGGCGACTCCGCGACACACTTTGTGATGAGCGCCTTGACGTCTTTGATGACATCGGCTGAAGGACGAGCTGTCGGGGTGGGGACTGGTGCAACAGGAAGTTCGGGTTCCGCAAACCCAAGACCGAACCGGACGAAGTTGTCTTGGTCGATGAGCAAGTCGGCTGAGGCCTGGTACGCAGCCGATGGAAAGCCGACCGCCAGAACCGTAGTGCGCCTGTCCGAGCGCCGCAATTTTCGCAAGAGTGGCGTGAAGTCAGCATCTGCTGAGAACACGATGAACTCGTCGTAGTGCACCTCGTGCTGCAGCAGGTCCACGACGTCCAGCACCATGTGGATGTCGGTACTGGTTTTGCCCTCGCTGGTCATGGGCGGGCAATCGATGATCTCAAAACCTGCCCGATTGAACGCAGGCCGAAAACGCTGATAGGCCTGAGGGTTCAAGTAACACCGCCGCACAAGGAGCCGCCGCTTGGCTCCCTCTGGCGCATGCGGTGGAGCCACCAGGGAGTCGGTCAACCAGCGAATCCAGTTGATGGGCTGGAAGGCAAAGCGCTCAGCCACTGCGGGGTCGAGTCTGCGAAGCCCGGAGTAGACGTTGTCAAAATCGACAAACAGCGCACTTCTCATTTCTGAAGCCCTGGGAAATCTGCGTAGAGCGAAACGTGCGCAGCGTTGGGTGGATCACCCTTGAGCAGAAGTCCCTTGGGTTCGATGTAGCTGTAGATGGAGCGAGCGGGCTGCTCATGCCAGCCGATATTGAAGGCGCACAGCTTGGGGAAGAACTGGAGCTTGCTGTAGGGCAGATGGTTGTGGATCCAGTACGCCATGGACCGCCAGTCTGCACCCTTCTCGTAGCGATCAACGAACCAAGGCAACACCACACAAGCCATGGCTCCACTGTGCCCGTTCTCGTCTCGGTGGTCCCATATGTGGCCTGCGTAGTTGCTCTGGTTTGAGCCGCAGTTGTCGCCCTTTTCATTGCCCAATGCGTTGATCGTTGGCGAGCGATACGCCGAACGAATGGCCACGCGCCCAAACGTCTGTTGCAGAGGCTCCAGCAGCTCTTCGCACAGGCGCGTCCCCGTCTCGATGGCAAGGTCAGGATTCTCAGGAACGTTGGGTACGCCGTAGTGATTAGCGACTTCGCTGTAGAGGAAATCTCGCATGAAGAAGGATTTCGAGAGCCGCACACGACCCAGCTCCTCGAGTGCGTTGACCGATTTCGGTGATCTCAATTCCTTCTCCCTGGACGTGACAGCTTGCCTAAACAGACGGCGTCGAGAACACTTGCTTAAGTCTCTCCACTGTGTGCCGCCACTTCGGCGTCGTCGGCTGGCAGACCGTGTTCTGGTTCCCAAAAAGACCGACCTCGTTGAAGGCCTTGTTGGCCTCCAGCGTGTCGATCCACTTCACCTTGACGAACTGCTCGCTCAGTTCCGGCGTATCCGCCAACGCCTTGTACTTGGCGCCGTGAAGCACCACGTCCATCACCGACTGTTCGCCATGATCGGTCATCACGGTGAATTCGCTGGCAGGTTGCACGACTTGTTCAACAATGCCCACGCCAACGTACCCCTTCTTGGGGATGTTGACTCAGACCCTGTCGCCGGGCGACAACATCTTGAGCGTCTGGGTGTACCAGGTGCCACCGCCAGCGCTGATGTATCCGTACTTGCGGGCGTCGTCCCAACTGCGGCTGGTGGCGTCCCCGAAGGACACGTAGTACTCGCCGTTCCATGGCTCCTTCTCGCCGACGTTGCTCTTGCCCACGGCCGCGTTGGCCTGGGTCTCACCCGGGTCGATGAGCCAGGTGCGACTCAGCAGTTGGTGTTCGCCGTGTTGGAACACCTGAAAGAAAATCACGTTGATCGGGATGTCGCGTTCGTTGAGGTAGCCGACGATTCGCTCGGTGGACGGGTCGATCTCCGCCGCTGCGATGATGATCTGGTGCGTATGGTTGAGGGAGTCTTCGTCCAGCGGAGCGCCGAAGCGGTTCTGAAATGCCGTTTCCAGACTCCCACCGTTCGAGAAGCGGCTGTAGATCTGAACCAGGCGATCGGCCGTCAGCCCTTGCAGCCAGGACGCATAGTCCAAAGCCTGGGCCACGATTTCGCGTGGCGTGCGGTCGCGCTTCAACTCAATCAGCACCAACGAGCCATCAGGTGCGATGGCCAACAGGTCGATACGGCCGCCGAAGGACGTGATCTCCTGTCGACCGATCAGCATCCACTCGCTGGACAAGATCCGTGGGTCGCTGACGATCATCTCCTCCAGCAGTTGCTCGCTGGGCAACTTGCAGTTTTTGAGCGGCAACGGTTGTTGTCCGACTTGCCAGATGGCGTGCTGGATGGGCATGGTGGGCTTCTCCGGTGTTCTTCTGTTGCAAGGCTAACGGAGCTCAAGCGCGCGGCGCCGACGGCATGGATGCAGGCCGATCAACCTCAATATCGGGGACGACAATTCCAGCCTTCGCAAGGTAGCCCTGAGCGCCAGTCCAAAGCGCTTGCCGCCATTCCGAGTCTTTGCCCGGCAAGGGATCAATGAGGTCTTCTGGGTGCCACTGCCCGCGACGGCTTTTCATGACCTCGGGAATCAGCTTCTTGCCCGCCTCCAGCAGTTGGAGCTCGCGCAAAGGGATATCGCGACCCGAGACCCAGACTCCCAAAGAACGTGCCACCGCGATCACAGCAAGGAGGTTTTCGAGGCATGGCGCGTGGTGAAGGCTCCATTGATCTGACAATAACCAGTAACGGGTGAACTCACTCCCGTCCAGGCCGGCGGCTGTTTCCTCGTAGATCAGACAAAGAGGTCCGCGGCCGCTCGGAATTTCCTGGCCAATCGGCTTCAAGACGGCGAGTAGACGGGATACGGTGGGAGCGACTTCAAGGCGGTTGGCAAGCCACTCGCGATAGCCTTCAGGCGACTTGTAATGATCTTCCACCAAGTGAGGCATCTCCTCGATGCCATCGAGCCACGAACGGCTGTTAGCCAGATAGCCGGCGGCCCAGTCCAGCAGCTCGGGCGTGACTTTGTCTTTCAGCTTTTCGGGTGTCGAAAAAGCGGCGTTGGGCAGCTTCAATTCAGGAGGCAGAAGGCGGGGGATTTGCTGGCGGGCGATGCCGTAGGCCTCGAAGGTTTCGATGAGGCGCTTGGCTTGTGCGCGAGCTGGGTCCACGCGGTCACGCAACCATGCCCATCCTTTGCCGAGCAGGTCCACAACCCCAGTGGCTTCACCAAGGATCGACATACTCAAGTCACCTCGCCAATCAAGGCCTCGGCTAGGTAGGTCTTGGTAGTCTGTCCCACCGCGAGGCGTTGACGCAGTTCGGCGCACACGCCTCGCAGGGATTCCACTCGGGCGACGATGCGAGCTTGCTCAGCTGGGGGCGGAACAGGCGTGAGTGCTTGGCGAATCAATCCAATATTCAGAGTCGGTTGTGCGAGTGTTCGCGTATCGCCGGCAAAGTTCTTGTGCATGAAATCTGTTTGGAGCAAAAAAAGAACGAAGTCCTTCAAGCCGCTGTCAGCGGGAACGATGCGACAAATTGCGCGTGCAATATTTGCACCAGCCCAAGTTGGAGGCGCGACGCCAAGCTTCCCAATGCTTCCGACGACTCCCATCAATATCTCGCCTCCTTCTAGACGAGTTCTCTGAAACTGCCTATCGATGTCGTGACCAATGGATTTCTCTGGCAGTGGCGCGGGCATGTCGATGGACAGATCAGCGATTCGTACAAATGGGACGCCTGCCTCAACGTCGGGCCCCGGGACCAGAACACCGTATGCGATTGGCTTGAGCGGGTGAATCAACTCATCGAACCTCACCCAAGTCCACCCGCTCGGAAGCAGAAACGGAACATCAGCATCCACGACAGATGACATCGGTTTGTCCCTCTTGATCTTGTCCTCTGAGATCAGCCGATCCTTCTCAGCGCGAATCTTTTGCAGCAAAGCGCTCGCAGGTTCGTCCGTTGGGTCTTGGGGAACGAGCAGGCCGCGCAAGGCGAGTTGGAGAATGGTTTGTTCCAAGGCGTCGATAGCCTCGGGTCGGTCGAGCAGGAGGTCGAAGTGGGTGGCGACGTGTCGCCAGTTCTCGGCCAGTTCTTCGGGCGAGGTGCTGGCGGTCAGCGCACCCAGTAGGGTTTGCACGAGCTGGGCGTGTTGCGCGGCTTCGAGCTGGCCTTTCGCTTCGAGGGCATCGCACAGGCGCATTAGTTCTTCAACGCGGGCGACGATGCGGCTTTGCTCTCCGAGAGGCGGAATTGGAAGCAGAAGCCTAGGAATATCCCCAAGGTTCAGTTTGTTTGTGTGACTTCCTCCAGCCTTTATTGCATCGTATTGAGCTACCAACAATGGGCTTTTCATAGCTAGATGAAAGTAAGAGCTGATATTGCAGCTTTTGGGGAGCTTGAGCAAACCAACACTCACAAATAAGCTAAAGGGCCTGTCCGTATCTACCAGGGTTGGCCGCCCAAGGGTTCCGATACGACATAGAAGAAGATCCCCCCTTTCTGGACAGCAACGCGCGTTTATCTGTCGATGCTCCTCGACAGATATGAATTTGCAATCGGCAAACGAAACGGTTTTTCCATCGATATCTTTCACGGAGATGAACGCGACACCACTCTGAAGGTACTTCGGGGTGTGGTGTGTTCCGTCCGTGACTTGAGTCGTGATTTTCCCAAGCTGTGCCCACTGCCAGCCCGGGGGGAGGCCAAATGGCATCTCATCTTCAGCGATATCCGCTAAAGGCTTGTCGCTTTTCCGTTTGCCTTCGGCAACCAAGAGGCTTTTCTCCGCGTGAATCTTCTTCAGCAACTTGCTCGCCGGTTCATCACTCGGGTCTTGTTGCACCAGCCTTCCCCGCACCGCCAGCGCCAAGATCAGTTCACGCAGCCGAGCCACACCATCGGGCGCGGTGGCAATCAGATTAAAGTGCTTCACCAGTGGCGGATGCAGGGCGCTGAGGTATTTCGCGCTGGATTCGCAGACTTCCATCACCGCACTCATGCGCGGGCCCCGCTCAGTGATTCGGCCAAGATGGCCTTGAGCTGGTCGCGCAGTGTCTGTGCTTCGGCTTGCAGCCTCGCGTAGTCGGCCAGCAGCACCTCCGGGTCGTGGCTCACCGCATCCACGGCGTGCGGGTTCTTCTGGTCAAGGTTGTAGTTGGCGGCCTTGATCTGGTCGATGCTGACCTTCCATGCGCGCTCGTTCTCCACGCGGGCGGCAAAGCCATCGGTCGCGCTGCCCCACCAGGCTTTTTCGGCGTCGAACTCTTCGATGCGGATGGGCTTGGTCTTGTTGTAGCTCTTCACGCCCTCGGGGTACGGGTGCTCGTAGTACCAGACGTGTTGCGTAGGCTGACCCTTGGTGAAAAACAGAAGGTTGGTCTTGATGCCGGTGTAGGGAGCGAACACGCCATTGGGCAGGCGCACGATGGTGTGCAGGTTGCACTCGGTCAGCAGCTGTTCCTTGATGCGGGTTTTGACGCCTTCACCAAACAGCGTGCCATCCGGTAGCACTAATGCAGCACGGCCGTTCACCTTCAGGATGTGCTTGATGAGCACGAGGAACAGGTCGGCCGTTTCCTTGGTGCGTACATCGGCGGGGAAGCCTTGCTCGATGCCAGGCTCTTCAATGCCACCGAAAGGCGGGTTGGTGAGCACCACGTCCACCCGGTCGGCCTGGGTGACTTCGCGCAGCGGGCGAGCGAGCGTGTTGTCATGCCGGATGTTGCTGGGTACTTCGACGCCGTGAAGCAAAAGGTTTGTCACGCACAGCATGTGGGGTAGCTGCTTTTTTTCTACTCCGCGAATGCTTTTCTGCAGCACTGTGTCGTCTTCGGTGGACTGGACCTGTTTGCGCAGGTGTTCGATCGCGCAGACGAGAAAGCCACCAGTGCCGGTTGCAGGGTCAAGTACAGTTTCGCCCAGTTGGGGATTGACCATATCCACCATGAACTGGGTGACGGCGCGGGGCGTGTAGAACTCGCCCGCGTTTCCGGCGCTTTGCAGATCCTTGAGGATCTTTTCGTAAAGGTCGTTGAACTGGTGGCGCTCACTCTGGCGGTTGAAGTCGATGATGTTGAGCTTGTTGATCACCTGGCGCAAGAGTTGACCGCTTTTCATGTAGTTGTAGGCGTCTTCAAAGACGCCACGCACCACGTAGCCTCGCGGGTTGCGCACTGCGTCGGCCGGCAAGTTCTTCAAAGTGACGAACAGCTCGGTGTTGACGAAGTCTTGCAGAACATCGCCAGTCATGCCTTCGGGGTCGGCCGCCCAATTGCGCCAGCGCATGCTCTCCGGGATCGGGCTCTTGTAGGCGTCGCGGGTGAGTTCCAGTTCTTCTTCAAGCGAGTCAAAAACCTTCAGGAACAGCAGCCAGGTGAGTTGCGAAATGCGCTGGGCGTCGCCATCCACGCCAGAGTCCTGGCGCATGATGTCTTGGATGGATTTGATGACGGGGGAGAGGTTGGACATGCGTTCGGAAAATTTGGAAAACAGGGGAAGCAAAAGGTCAAGGTGACGCAGGTGCGTAAAGCTCGCGCTCCAGGGTGTTCAGTGCAGCCAGGTATTGTGGGCGACCACCGAAACTCCGGATCAACTCCACGGGCAGACCCAGCTGGTTGACTGGTGGGAGGCTGAGCACGTTGTTGGCTTCGAGTGTGGCGATGCCTTCATCGGCGTACTTGTCGAGCAAGGCTTCAATCACTTGGCGGGCCATAGGTCCGTATTGAGTGAAGACATTGCGCTTCTTGACTCGGTTGGCCCGCTCGCGCCGGGTGAGTGGTGGCTTGTTGTAAGCCACATGCAGCAGCAGGTCGAACGGGTCGAGGTCCTTCAGGCCGGTGTGAGCAACTTCATCAGCCAGCGCTTCGATGAGCACGCCTTGGCGCTCCAGCTCTTCGATCAGCGCGGCCTTTCGGTCGGCATCGTTCCAAGCCTGCAGGAACTTATCAAGCGAATCGTATTGGCGGGCAAGGTTGATGCGGGTGTAGTCGCGCAGGCTTTCAGTGATCAGCTTGCCATCGGCGTTGAGGTACTGCACACGTTCGCGGGCCACGGCAACAGTGACCATGCCGCCTACGATGTACTTTTTGGGCTCGGTGCTACCTCCTTCGCCGGGGCCGATGGTGGTCGGACCCAAGGGAGATTGTCCTTCGCCTAGTGGATGCGGGGAGGTTGGATCATCGACCACAGGCGGCTCGATAGGATCGCTTTCGCCGGGCTCGTAGATCTGGACCGGATCGCCATCGAACGCTGGGTCCGCGAAAAGCTCAGTGGCACGCTTGAAGTCCATGATGGTGAACCAGCTCTTGCCTAGGTCTTCGCGCAGTCGGGTGCCGCGGCCGATGATCTGCTTGAACAATGTCATCGAGCGGATGTTTTGATCCAACACGATGAGCTTGCAGGTCTGCGCGTCGACCCCCGTGCTCATCAGCTTGGACGTGGTAGCAATGACCGGGTAGGTTTTCTCGGGGTCGATGAAGTTGTCTAGCTCGCGCTTGCCTTCCTGGTTGTCGCCAGTGATCTGCACCACGTATTTGGGTTGGGTGGCGCAGATGTCGGCGTTGGCGTTGGCCAGCGCTTGGCGCATGCGGGCAGCGTGGTCGATGTCTTCGCAGAAAACAATGGTCTTGGCGTTGCGGTCGGTGGCCTTGAGGTACTCGGTGATCTTCGCGGCTACGGCCTCGTCGCGCTTTTCCAGCACGAGCTTTCGGTTCATGTCGGCACCGGTGTAGACACGGTCTTCGATCAGGTTTCCGGCCTTGTCGGTCATGCCCTCGGTGGGGCGCCATCCGAATGTGTCGCGGTCCAGGTCGATGCGAATGACTTTGTACGGCGCGAGGTAGCCGTCTTCAATGCCCTGTTTGAGGCTGTAGGTGTAGACCGGCTCGCCGAAGTAGTGGATGTTGGAGGCCGCGTCGGTTTCCTTGGGCGTGGCGGTCAGGCCGATCTGGGTGGCGTTTTCGAAGTAATTGAGGATGTCGCGCCAGGCCGAGTCTTCGGCCGCACTGCCCCGGTGGCACTCGTCGATCACGATGAGGTCGAAGAAGTCGGGCGAAAACTGCTTGTAGATGTTGCTTTCGTCTTCTGTGCCAGTGACCGCCTGGTAAAGAGATAGGTAGACCTCGTAGCTCTTGTCGACCTGCTTGGTGATCTTGTTGACCGCCAACTCCACATCGTCGATGGTGACGGTGCCCTGTGCGTCGACACGCTCCACACCCTTGGCGTTTGGACTGAGCTTGGCCATGGCGCCTTTGAACGGGCGGAAGTCATTGACCATGGTCTGGTCGATGAGGATGTTGCGGTCAGCGAGGAACAGAATGCGCTTCTTGGCGCCGCTCTTCCAGAGTCGCCAGATGATCTGGAAAGCCGTGTAGGTCTTGCCAGTGCCGGTCGCCATGACCAAGAGCACCCGGTTTTGACCGCCGGCAATGGCCTCGACCGTGCGGTTGATGGCGTTGAGCTGGTAGTAGCGCGGGGTCTTGCTGGGGGAGTAGTCAAAGCCGGCGACGCGCGCCACCTCAGGCGTCCAGCCCTTCCAATCGCAATAGCGCTTCCAAAGTTCGGCCGGGCTAGGAAACCCTTCCAGGGAAATCGTCTGCTCCAACACACCAGTGGCCATGGTGGCGTCGCGAAACACAAAACCATCTCCGTTGGAGGAGAAGCTGAAGGGCACGTCCAGCAGCTGGGCGTAGTTGATGGCCTGGGCCATGCCCGCACCCATGGCCATGGTGTTGTCTTTGGCCTCGACTACAGCCAGTGGAATGTTGAGCTTGTAGAAGAGCGCGTAGTCAGCGCGGAGTACCGTGGTCTTGTCGCGATACGACTTCTGGCCACGAACGACCACGCGTCCGGCGCGCAGGGGGAACTCGCGATAGATTTGATCCATGCCATTCCACCCAGCGGCTTCCATGGCAGGGCGGATGAACTTGTCGCAGATGTCGCTTTCTGAGAGATTCTTCTTGTCCATCGGGCTCCCTGGGCTCGAGTCGAAATTGACTGCTTCCGAGCAGCTGTTCAGTAGAAACAACCCATCATCGTCATATCGCGTTGAAGCTCAAGAGCTTCACAGGCATCATCCGTTCAAATCAGTCGGCGTTGATGCGGGCGTTCGCCTCGCGTTTGCCAATCTTTCGAATGGCCAGGATCTTTTCCAGCTGTGCAGCTCTGGGCGTCACCTGCCCGCTTTCCCATTTGTAAATCGAAAGAGAAGAGACGCCCAAGAGCTCGGCCATTTGGGCCTGGGTAAATCCCAGATGCTTGCGAAGCTCCAGCAACTCCGCAGCACCAAACACAACTTTGCGCCCGGGCTTCCCACGAGTGACCGCCGGCGCCTCACGGGGAGCCGCAGGAAGGTTTGGGACAGCACGACTCAGTGCTTTCAACTGCGACTCCAGCCCTTTGAGCTTTCGCTTGAGCTCTGCGATATCAGAACGAAAGCCCGCGGAAGACTTGCGCAGGCTCAGGACCTCGTCTCGGAGCTCCTTCCTGGCAACGCGAGCGATTTCTTTCTTCAGGGATTCGGCAAATGTAGTCATTTCAATATTGTGTCCGGTCTGGGGCGGGCCTACAGGAGGACGCCGAGTGCTTTATGTCACAAGTTGAGAGACCAATGGAGGAAACTTCCAGAAAGCTACTTTTCACTTCGGCATCAGCGTCCATCAACAGACGCCAGCAATGACTCGTAGTCAGCCTTGGGGCGTTTCTTCTTCGTCTGCTTGATGCTCCTATTTTCTTTATCTTCAAGATCGTCAATGGCCTTTGCCTCTGCAGGGGTCAACGACGACCGCACCACCGCGGCGTCAATTTCGGTCTCCTCCGCAGCGATGGCAGCCTGCTTGGCATCTGAGGGAAAGGCAAAGTGCGCACCAAGTGGACACACAAGATCCTTGTGGCCTTTTGGCATCTTTCCATCGATTGCCATTTTGGACAGTACGTCAACCTGCAGACGGTTTACAGCAAACTGAGAGGTCAGGGCAGCCGACTTAAGGTCGGCGATCGAGATCATTGATCGTGATGCCGTGCGTGTGATTTCAAAGGCGAGGCTCAGAAGGTGAATACGCGTCCGGTGGACACGAAAGGTGATTGCGTTCAAGTGTGACCAAAAATCCCCGTCGTTTGGAACGACACCACATGTAACCGCTTCATAAACACGTCTGAGCTCAAGCTCCGCGGGATCGTCGCTCAGTTCGGGCGTCATGACCACACACTCGGTCATGAGCCGACCAGTCACCTCCCAGCCGCTTCCCATGATCTTTCCGACATTGCGGAAGTTGGAGATATGGAACTGAGGGGGGCCACAATCTGCGGCAAGTGTGAGGAGCTTGACGATGTTCACGCTCGCATTCGTCCCTCTCGCGATCAGGTGCATCTCGTCGAGAATCAGCATCGCAAGCCCCTCGCGGTAAAGTTTCCTAGCACCCATCCCGGTTAGGTCGTCAAAGGTAAGCTTGCTCCCAAGCTTTTCGTCACCGCACACGATCTTCCCAAGGATATTCAGCAAAGAGCTGCCCGCGGTGATCTTGACGTACCTGCATGGAGTCAAAAGTGCGGGGGGATAGTCGTCGCCGATGTTCGCAAGGAACTGATCCTGGATCAGCCTGATGACTGCCAACGCCAGTTCCGTCTTGCCAACACCTGGAAGCCCTGTCAGGCACAAGGGCAACGCAGTAGGAACAGGGCTTCTAAGACTGTTGATACCCCTCCGATAGTCGAGTGGACTCCCATAGTGAAGAAGGTAGTGGTCTCGGATCATCACCAGCGCTCGCACAATGATGCGAAGCACTTGGTGCGACGGAACGTACACAGACTTCAAGACGCTCCGGATCTTGTCCTTCGCCAGGTACGCGCTGATCGATGGCAGGCCAGGTGACCGATCCCCTCCAAGCGTGATTCTGGCGATGATTTCGGTGTCCGACAAAGCGAGCAGGTCCTCCAATGCGAGCCAAGCAGATATTTGGTTCATTTTGCGCCCCCATGATTTCGTTTCCTGGCCACAGTTCTTCTCTCGCGCTCGAGATCGTGTGAGCGAACATTGGGAGCGCCTTTCCGTTCTTGGGGTGCGGTATTCGCGCCAGAGATCGTGTCCTTTGCGCTCTGCATGGTGTGCAGCTTCGCTGCTGCTTTTCGGGTTTCCGTCTTGCTCACTCCGTCGGTCACAACTTGCGCGTGTTCAAGGACCTGCGAGAGCGGAATGAATTTCTGCTCCTTGCCGCTGCGGTACGGAAGGTTGAGCTCAACCTCCATAACATCCATCCCGATGCAGATCCATGTCTTGCGCGCGCACATCCGCAAAGCGAATCCCTCTAGGGGAATGGCATCCAGGCGTTTGCTTTGATCCAGAAGACCGGTGGCTTTCAGTTCCTCAGAGGTGTAATTGGTCGAGCCAAGCAGAAGCTGGCCACGCTTCATCTTGAACTCCACCGGTGTCGTGAAGAGCCTGACGGCTGTTTTTAGCTCGACACTTTGAGCTGCGTTGCGTCCAATGTCGTCCAGGTAATTCCAGATGCCTATGGGAGTTGGAACAACATGGGCTTTTGACATCTCCAACGTCAGCCTCCGGGTACAGTCAGAGGCTGCGTTGTGCTCGGAAACTTCCAGAATGCATGCCCGAGCCAGGCCAATCGCATCACACCTGCTGACTTTGTAGAATTTTATCCCCTCTCGTTTTGGCTCCCGAGGGTGACTCGACTCAATCGAGCCATGTGACTGCGGCTCACTTGTCGGCGGCATGCCGGTCACGCCAACAAGGCCTTTGAGCTTCTCGACAACTTCGTCACAAGACCCGTGCCCCCTGTCGGGTATGTATTCGAGCCCAAGGCCAATGCTGGGCCACTGCCCGGGCTCGATCTTGAGACCGTAGAGTGAACAGAAATAGGCCTTGTCGACACAAGCGCAAAACAGCGCCGACTTGTACGCGTCAGCATCCTCTGAACCAAAGCCAAATCCGATTCCCACAATGAGGCCAGACGCGATACAGATGATTCGTACAACGTACAGTCTTGGCGCAACGCCGCCTGTCTTGATCGAGGTGGGGTGAGCCTCAACAGTAAAGGCATCAACCTCGAATTTCTCCATCAGATAGGCCAGTTCCGCCGTGTAGGAGCCTTCCGGCGCTGTGTTGCGGTTCCTGGTGCGCGTCTTTCCGAAGCGGAGGATGTCACGCTCGATTTGTGGGATAGCCTTCCTTACGTAATACTCGAACTGCCCCAGTGATGGGTACGGCTTACCCTCTGGTTGTCGAATCTCGAAATCTTCAGCGTTGCGAAAATGTGCCACGCAGCCGAACCGGTTGTTTAGGACGTGAGCGTAGATCTCGTACCACGCCTTCCCTTTTTCGGGGAACGAGCGGTATCCGTCCACGCACTTTTCAACCATTTCGCCATCACAGTTGAATCCATGCTGATTTCCCTCGTTGGACGGTCTACCGCGCTTAGGGGAGGTCGGGCCAACCGGGAGCGCGGGGGTGTTTTCTTCAAAGTAGGCGGGCAGTAGCGACCAGATGTTCTGCGCGAAGGCCAGGTAGGTGAAGAACCACAGCCTCACACGGGTTTCGTTCTGAGATGGTCGGATCCCACGGATCACGGCGTTCATCGCACGAATGAAATCGTCTTGTAGTAGCAGCTGAGGCCAGCGCTGCAGGACCTCGGCGACACAAAAATGGCGCTTGTGGGCAATCTCCGCATGTTCGATTTTCGCCTTGTCGCGCACGAGATCGATGCGGTCGAGGTTTTTCCCTTCCAGACGCTCCAGCCAGGGAGGCATGCAGACCGCATCATCTGCATTCGTGATGAGACGCTCTCCCATTCCAAAGGAGAACTGGTCGTTGGTCAGGATCTGCAAGTCGTAGGCTGGATGGGGTGTCGCCGAAAATGACACGAGCAAGACGCATCGAGATGCGCTGTTGCCAGCGATCCTGTGGTACCGCACGCCAGGTTTGAGCGTGCAGTAGCCAGAATCAGAAAAGAATTGACTGGGCGCGGCCATGGCTCACCTCACAAACCAGTGGGCGTACTCGCCGATGACGTCCCTGGTCTCCGAATAGAGAGGCTGGTCGATCAGGATGGCGTCAAAAAGATCGACACGAAGCCGCTTCGTCCAGATCGCCTGAAAGAGAACCCGCCGACATTCTTCGGGAGACCAGCCGAACCTCGCTGCACAAGTGGAGATGACCATTGCCGGCGGCGTCCCGTCTTCGATGCCGCGTTGGAAGAGCTCGATGAGCTGATCTTGCTGATCTGGCTCGAGCGTGGAAGCACGCACCATCCATGCAAACAGAAAGCGGAGATTTCTGGCGACCTCCAGGTCGACTTGACCGGGGTGCAGATAGACGACGCGAATCCCGATCTCTGCAAGGTACTGTGCCTTGATCCTGAGCTTTGCAGAGGCGTTCTTTTTACTTCGAGCACCTTGGCGGGATGCGACGACTTCGGGGCCCGGCTTGTCATGTGCTCCCTCTTCGTGCTTGATGTCAAAGTGCAGACAGTAGGGTCCCTGATCGTCGAAGAGGAAGAGCATGAAATCCCCGAGCAGCGGCCGGGCAACCCAATGCCCATCGTCTGGATCGATCGCTGACGGCATGAACGTTTTCGGGTGAGAACTCATCACGCAGAGATCGCGAGCAATGGCCAGCGTACCCTTGTGAGAGGGAGTGATCGTCCCGATCAGGTCGGGATGCCCGTGCAATGGATGAACGCCTGGCAGAACGTCAAACGCAAACTGATCGTGCAGGTCAAAGAGCGTTGGATGAAACAGCGCGACGAACAGCAGGTCGTACTCTGGTCTGGAAAGCGCGTTGATGATCTTCCCAAACTCGGGATGCTCAACCCGATAGGCCCACGACATGGAAGGCGCTTGGCGTGGTTTCGCTTGGATGCCCGGTGTGTGCTGACTATCCCAGCCAGGCGCGTTGCGCGCCCGATGTCTCATCTGCTCGCATTTGGTGGGCGAGCTGCTCCAGATTGTGTGCATGGTGTGACTCCTGTTCTTGCGTTGACAAACAGCCAATCGAACGGGAGCACAGCCTGAACGCGGGCAGCACGCATGCTCGATCGGGTACGCAGTAGTGGCGAGCACATCTGGAATGTTTTAACTCGCACAGGAGGACCCAGCCCCGGCTTGACAGCCGGTTCAAGCTGATGCAGCATAGAGTCAAGTCACGAACCAAATCACTGACTCAGTAGGGCCTGCCGTTTCCCCAAGAAACGCAGGCCTTGCGCCTTTCCAGTCCCCGTGAAAATTTTCTAGGGTGCTGAGGTCATACAGCCTCCTTTCTGGGAATGGTTTCGTTAGCGCCACCTGCCATGGGATGCGCGCTGGCATCGCCAGCCATGGCAAAAAACTCTCGAAGATCTGGTGTTACGGGTATCTGGGGATCCTTCTTCAGACCCAGTGCCATCGCGATGTGATGCGATCGGCCCCGCCTGCCCAACGCTCGCCCGTTGAGAACGGCATACACGAGAGATCGCTTGAACCCTCTCAAGTCGGCCCACTCGCCAATGGCTCTACCGTGGGCCTCAAAGTAGCCCTTGATCTCGTTGCACCGATCACTCGAGTCCGTCATCGCGACCATGTCCTTTGATGTGGTTCAACGTGCAAGGTAGTGCAAGAAGTGCTGTTGATCAGCCTCTTTCACTGTCCTTCTGTTGCCACCTCATTGGTTCAGGGTTATGTGACCTTGAAAAGTCTGGAAAACACTCTTGTGCCGAATGATCTACCGCGCTGTAATAGAGCTTCCTTCCCTTCTCTTTTTGAGTGTTTTTTCTGTCTTCTGTCGATCCGACTATTTTGCGTTTGTATATCTTATACACAGCAAACTTCACACTGAAGTATGGAACGACAGCACACCAACAAGCACTTGATGTTGCCTGATGCAGCGTTCGGATTTCCGCTCAGGTGGCTGCTGAATGAGACTATCTACAGCTTGTGCAGTCGCTATCACAGGCTCTCTTTAGCGCTTCGACATCACCAAACATCGCAGATTCTTTTTGGACATCGAAGCGGCGGACACGCGCACGATCTGCCAAGCCATCTCGATAACTTCGTTGAAGCAACTGGCGGCGCACTTGGGACTGCACTTGAAGTCATCGAACACCACACGATGGCTCCGTACTTCCTCCCCTTCCGATCGCCGTCAATCGCAGCGGACGCGATTCGGGCCATGCGTGGCCCAGGGATCAAGTCCTTGAAGTTTCAACTGGGACTGCTGACAAGTCGGTTCAGGGCGAACCACCCTTTGAAGTTCTGCACAGAGTGCGCGATACGGGACGTGGAGGTTGGTCAGTCACCCTACTGGCGACTTGCGCACCAGTTTCCGGGGGTGTGGCTGTGCCGCGAGCACGAACGTGTACTCGATGTGTCCATGCTCAAGTCGACCGGTGTAGGTCGGTTCGGATGGTTCCTCCCTGACGAGGCGATGCTGGAGGGCCCTCGCACCAATCGAATGGCAGAGGAATCGGTGTTGGAGCACCCCAGTCTGCGGCGTTTCAGCCTGATGAGTGAAGCACTCGGTACCACTCCCTTGGGAGTTCACTTCAGTCCTGTTCAGCTGGTCAGCACATTCAGACTCCGGCTAGAAGAGCGGGGCTTCCTGACATTGTCCGGAGGGCTGCATGCGCGAAGTGCCTGCGCATCCTTCGCGGAATTCAGCCAAAGCTTCTCCAAGGTGGTCGGACTAGAGGCCTTGGTGGTTGACGAGAAATCTGCCTATTCGCAGCTTCAGTTGATCCGCTCGATCCAACGAGCGCGGACCCATCCACTTCGCCACCTCAGTTTGATCTGCTGGCTGTACACAGACTGGGCCGACTTCCTCACGTCATACAGATCATCACCCCCAGCCCCAGCTAAATCTGCGCAGGCAACCACCGCCAGAGAGTCAACCATCTCGGAAACGGTTGCACATCCGCAGCGATCCTTGTGCATCGCACTGATGGCAGGTTCAGGTTATTCCGCCAGCCGAGCCGCCGCTCAGGTGGGCGTTGCCACCGGCACAGCCATGGCATGGGCCGCTCAAGCAGGCATTGCTCCAGCGCGGCGCCCGAAGAAGCTTGACGTCGTGCTCCGTTCCAGTCTGCACGATGCCTTGCGCCAGGGGATCTCGAAGGCCCAGGCTGCATCAAGATTCTTGGTGTCGGTGCAGACCATCACGACAACGCTTAGAACAGAACCAGGATTGCACCTGGCCTGGACTCAGGCTTGTCGAGCTCTTGAGCAATGCAAGCGCAGAGAAGACTGGATGCGGGGAATGGAACGCCATCCGACTGCGAGTCGAAAGGATCTGCGTCATCTACACAAAGCGGACTTCGCCTGGTTGTACCGCAATGACAGAGACTGGCTGATGAAGCAGATGGATGCTCGACCGAGGCCACCGCGGTCGAACAATGCGTCGCTGTCATGGGAGCGGCGGGATCGAGACCTTTGCGATCGGGTGCAGGCCGCATGCACGGCGCTACAGGGTGGTGCCAGATCCGCACGTGCCGGCCGAAAACTCGCCCTCTGGGAGATTTATCAGCAGGTGCCCGAGCTCAAGCCACAGCTGCGGCACCTGGACCGTCTCCCCAATACGAGGGGCGTGCTGGCTGATGCGGTGGGGACCGTCCCATCGGCCAAAGATCAACTGCCGCTGTTCTAGTCGGCATCGCTCCACACAGGCACGACCGCAGCCACTTGTTGGCAGCTTCCGTTTGACTTGACTTACTTAATGCATTTATGCATTATTTGAGGCATGAAAGACACTGAACTCAAGGCCCGACTCCAGCAAACCAGGTCCACAGTCGAAGCACTCAACCTGCGCCAGGCTGAGATTGCAATTGCAACCGGTCTCAGCCAATCCCAAGTCAGCCGAATTCTCAATGGACGTCGAATCAGGGACAGCGAGAGCACGGATGCAGTATGCATTTATGTGCAAAGTCAGACCAAGACTGTGGGAGTCGAGGATGTTCAGTCTTGCGCACCTCTCATGACGGCGCTGTCGAAAGTCTGGGACGGCACAAACAAGCACGCCGAGGCACTGAGCAGTGTCATCGAAAGCCTGGGAGCCCTCGGATCAGGTTCTTTCACCCCCTCTGCAAAGCCACGAGAGGATCTTCAAAGGAGACGCTGAGATGGACATGAGAAATCAACTGTTCCCCGACGAGCTGCTTAAGGGTTTCAGGGGCCACATTCGCTTCCACAACAACTTTCGCGACGCCGAGGACACATGTGCAGCACTCAACACAAACCGGGCGTTTGGTGAGACCAAGCTAGCGATGCGACCAGAGTCCTTTGTCAAGTTGATCTCAGACCACACGGGAGCATCCATTCCAGACTTGGTCTTCCGCCATTCCGTGTGGCCGTTCACGGCATGCATGCGACGCGTTGCCGGAGAAGCAGAGGTTGAGGCTTACATCGAAAGCCCTTACGGTCGAACAGACCTCATGCGCAAAACGCGGCAGTTCGCCTGGACGTGCCCGGATTGCCAACGGGAGGACCTGGACTTTTGGGGAGAGACTTTCTGGCGCTGCTCACATCAGCTTCCAGGTCAGATCTGGTGCAACAAGCATGGCACTGCCTTGGAGAAGACCAGCCTGGGCCACATCGACGTTGGACCACCCGATCATTTCGACAGCTTCATCCCCGACGACATCGATGCCGAAGAGCTCAAAAACCACCGAAGGATCGCTGAATACTCCAGCCTGTGCTTCGCCATTCTGGACGGTGGTCTGACTTTCAATCCCTCCATATGCGCCGAGAGGATTGTCAGCCAAGCCAAGAAGATTGGACTGGGTACAAACCTCAAGGAGTGCGTCGACGGCATCCTTCGACAGGTACCGCTTGTCTACCCAATGGCTTGGCTGGCCGATCTTGATCGCCGCTACCCCAGTATTCAAGGTGGACAAAAAGGTGGAGCGAGTACTTTCCTCGAGGGGAAGAACGATCTGGCGGGGGCGCAGTTGGTGATGCTGCTGGCGTTGGTGGTTTTCGACACCGCGTCCGAGGCACTTATGGAGCTTTGTTCTACTGGCAAGTCAGACGAATCTGAAGCAGAGCCCTGCATTTGACTGTTGAACTAGACCATGCATCGCCGCTTCCCCCTGTTGGGCTAGGACTTAGGCTCAGCGTTCTTCTAACCACACCGCAATAGAACATTTCAGCTAGGCGGACGTGATTCCGTTTCTGGATTTCGAGCAGTTCGGGTGCAAGTCCATAAGGTGGAATGTCGAGTCGGCGAGCGGGTCACTAAAGTTAGCTTCTTCAACAAGCTGGCGTCAGCTTGGGGTCGCGAGGATCCGTACTTCGACGAGCTTGGCTGCTTGTCGACTTGTTGCAGACACGCGTCAAGCGATACGCTAACCCTTCCCGAAATCTCGCCGCCCTCGGGCCACCAGCCGCTGCTTGAAGTCTAATTGGGGCAAAGGGAGGGGCTCGGCATATCACGCGCGGACGCGACCGGGCGGCAAGGCAGCCTCTTGTATCAACGCCGTGGCAATCGCGGCCAATTAATACGGGAGGCACATCGCCATGAGCAAGCCAGCACCAGCACCAGCACCAGCACCAGCACCAGCACCAGCACCAGCACCAGCACCAGCAAAGGCAGCAGCTCCGCCGGGAACCATCACTCTGCGGTACGTCGAGCTGTGCAAGTTTCGACGCCTAGGCAAGGTCCAGTTGGACCTGGATCCACAGACGACGATTCTTGTTGGGGCCAACAACAGCGGCAAGACCGCCATCCTCACTGCGCTTCGGCACTTCTTGGCTGAATCTTCGCCGTTCGGCGCGTTCGACATCAGCCTGTCGGAGTGGCCCGCGCTTCGTGCGCTGGGAGCCAAGTGGGAGGCATTGGTGGAGGATCCGTCTTCCGCGACTCCGGAGGTTGGCGACGACTGGGAAGGCCAGCTCACTACGTTGCTGGCGGCAATGCCCACGCTAGATCTGTGGTTCGATGCCGAGGCTGGGATGTTTCACTATGTCCAGCCCTTCTTGTCCAACTTGATCTGGAAAGGTGGCGCCGTTGGCATTCGCTTGCGCCTGGAGCCCGCCAGCGATGTTTCGTCGCTGAAAGAGCTGGCCTGGGCTTACAGTCTGGCGCGCCAACCCGTGAAGGGCATGAGCAGCGAGTCGCTGGCTTGGCCGATCGACCTGCTGGACTACTGGCTACGCGAACCTAAGAAGCTGGGACAGGTCAGGCCGTACAGCCTCGATTCCGCCAACAATCCCATCCGGGGAATCAAGACCTATCAGACCCAGAACTTGGCGGCTGGCGCGCAGCCAGCCGAACGCAAACACCTGGCCAAGCTGATCCGCGTCGACTTCGTGGCCGCCCAGCGGGGCCTCGGTTCAGAAGAGGCCGACTCGAAGTCCACGTCGTCGTCTCATCCCGTCGGCCTCTTTTCAAACCAGCTCCTGAAGTTCGCGCGCCAGCATCTCAACGTCGCCGTGACCGGGCACGGGCAACGCGCCGACCTCATCCATGCGGTCGCCAATGCTCAGAAGGACCTGGACCAGAAGATCCACGAAGCTTTGGCGTCGTCGGTGGCCGAGGTGAAGCTGCTCGGCTACCCCGGCCTTCACGATCCCCAGGAAATCCGGTTCAGGACGCGCATTCACACCGCCGATCTGCTAGACCACAGCACCGCCGTCCAATACAGCATGAAGGGCGGAGCCGGCGAAGACATGCTACCGGAGTTCTCGATCGGCCTGGGCTACCAAAACCTGCAGTCGCTGAGCTACCAATTGGTGTCGTTCAAGACCGCGCGTATGAACCCCGAGAAGGGCTCGCCGCCGCCGGTGCACCTCGTCATGATCGAGGAACCCGAGGCACACCTGCACGTCCAGGTACAGCGCATCTTTCCGGACAAGGCGCACAAGCTCATCAGCCCGGCCGACAATGATGCCAGCGCGCTGAGAAGTCAGTTGCTGATAAGCACGCATTCCAGCCATCTCGCGCACGCCGAGGACTTCGACCGGCTGCGGTATGTCCGGCGGATACCACCCTCGACAGCCCATCCGACACCGAGCACCGAGGTTGTCGACCTTGGCGAGGTGTTCGGCGATGACGAAGAGACACGCCAATTCGCGGAACGATACTTCCGCGTGCAGCACACCGATCTGTTGTTCGCCAACGCCGCCCTGTTCGTGGAAGGGGTCGCAGAGCGCATGCTGGTGCCGCTCTTCATGGAGCTGAAATACGAGAAGTTAAACAGCCGCTACGTCTCCTTCCTGGACATCGGCGGCAGCCACGCCCACAGGCTGAGGCCTTTGGTCGAAAAGCTCCGGATTCCCACCGTCGTCATCACCGACCTCGATCCGACCGAGAAGAAGGCCGGTCCCAAAGGCAAGATGCGTTGGATGGCCACGGTGAACACGGGCCAAGCTGGCCTCAAATGCGGCAACGCCACGCTACGGGAGTGGCATCCCAAACTGCACAACGTGGACGACTTCAAGGCGCCAACTCCTGCGCAACTTATCTGGACCGCTGCCCCGGACTATAAGGTGCGGTTCGCATGGCAACTTCCAGTTGCCGAGGCGGGCGGCCAATGGCCGTCGACCTTCGAGGACTCGCTGATCCTGACCAACATTGAGTGGTTCAAGGGGCTGAACAAGTTGGTTGAAGAAGCCGAGGCGACCAAAGCCAGTGGGCATCAGAAGGCCGATGGCGATGGCAAGAACGCGAAACCACCGACTGGCGCGCTGGCCGACGCGGCCGAAGCGGTTGCGGGAGCAGCCACCACGGTCGACTTGCTAAACGACCTTCATGCTTTGATGCGCGATTCGTTCAGCAAGGGTGATTTCGCAGCCAGCATCTTCGAGCGCGTGGCTGCCGGTGAAGACGTAACCTGCCCGAAGTACATCGCCGACGCCCTCGCCTGGCTGCAGGACGAGCTTGAGCCTGCTGGAAGCGCAACGCAATGAGTTGCGCCGTATCACCTGAAGGCAACGACCGCGACGCCGGCGTCGTCGAGGAAATCTGCGGATACCTGACGGAGCCGCCGCCGCGCAGCTTTTTCATGTTCGCAGGCGCCGGCTCGGGCAAGACGCGCACGCTGGTTGAAGTGTTGCGCCGGCTAACCGGCGTAGTGCCGCACGAGAACGGCGGAACGCTAGCCCGGAGCCTGCGCCTGTACGGTCGATCCATACGCGTAGTTACCTATACAAAGAACGCCGTTGCGGTCATCAGTGGCCGGCTGGGCAACAACGAACTTGTCGCCGTTTCAACCATCCACTCATTTTGCTGGGAACTAATCGGTGGCTTTGACGACGACATTCGCGAGGCACTGATCGCTGACAAGGGAGCGCAGCTCGAAGAGGCCAAAGCCAAGGCGGGTGCCAAGGCGAGGGGAATCAGCGATACAGATCGGAGGAAATTCGCCGAGATCGAGGCGGACATAGAAGCCCTGAAGGGAGTGTCGAAATTCATCTACCACCCTGACAAGGACACTTACGGAGAAGGTGCCTTGCAGCACGGCCAAGTACTGGACGCAACAGCTTGGCTGCTGCTGAACCGGCCCACGCTGCGAACTATCCTGCGAGACCGCCATCCGATCATACTGATCGATGAGTCCCAGGACACGATGAAGTCCGTGCTGGACTCGTTGATTACCTTGACGGAGCCTAGGGGCAACGGCATCACGCTCGGCCTCGTAGGGGATCACCGTCAGCGCATCTACATGGACGGACATTCCGACCTGCCCGGCCTCGTGCCTCCCGGCTGGGCAAAGCCGGAGCTAAAGATGAACCACCGCAGCCAGCAACGAATAGTTCAGCTCATCAACAAGATCTGGGCGGCGAAGCTGGCCGGTCGTACACAGTCCTCTTCCGGCGTCGAGCAGCATCACCGCACCGAGAAGACCAGTGGTACGGTGCGCTTGTTCATCGGAAGCACATCCCTATCGACACCAGAAAAACGTCAGAAGGAAGCCTGGGTTGCGGCACAGATGCGGCAGGCGGCCCAGAGCAATGCGTGGGCGACGCCTGCTGGTTATCAGTCGCTCGCGCTCGAGCACAAGCTGGTTGCGGCGCGCGGCGACTTTTTGAATGTCTACACGGCAATGACGCTCATCGACCCGAACGGTGCTGCGCCGTCTGGCAGAGGTGAGAACACAGGACCTTCGGCCGCTCGCCTACTGCTTCAGGATCTTGCTCAACTTGCGGCCTGCGTGGCTGCAGATGGATCCGTCAACGACTTCGCGGTCACCGCCGTGTTGCGACGGACCGGCTGCCTTGAGCAGTTGCCGACCGACGCTAGTCAGCGGATTGCGAGGGCCGAAGAAATGCAAGAGGCTGTCGTGGCATTTGGCGCGATGTGTGTCAACCCGGATGCCAACGTCGCCGAGGTCATCGCGCCCATCCTCAAGGCTCAGGTGTTCAAGGTGGACGCTCGGTTGCTGCAGCAGTTTGGCGACCAGACACCACCGCCGGATGCGCCGATTCCACGCAGGGAAACCGAGACGGACGATGCTCGACGGCGAAGGGGGTGGTGTGCGTTGTTCGAAGCGCCATGGGCCGAACTGGAGCGGTACCGGCGCTACCTCGCCGGCAACTCAGAACTGGCCACGCACCAGGTGGTCAAGGGGTCGGAGTTCACGCACGTGATGGTCGTCATGGATGACGAGCAGTCCGGCGGCAACCAGATTTCCTACGATAAGTTGTTTGGAGCGACCGAGTTGGGAGATCGCGATTTGGACAATGTCCAGGCCGGCAAAGAGACGACCATCGACCGCAGCTTGCGGCTGTTGTACGTCACTTGCAGCCGGGCCTGTGAAACGCTGGCATTGGTTTTGTGGGCAGAGAACCCGACCGACGCACTGAAATTCGCGCGGCACGAGAGTGGCTGGTTTGCTGAAGGAGAAGTTTTGGAGATTCCCTAGGATGCCGCATCCGGCCACGTCCGAAGCGGCACTTCAAGGCAGAAGAAGAGCCCGCTCCTAGCTGTAATGTGGTTACGCGAGCTATTGCCCCCCGGACGGTTGCTATTGGTCATTCGCGTTCGCCGCCCGATCGACCGCGAGTTCCTTTAGCTAGCCTCCTTCGGACTGGGGGCCGATCACTGGGGTCTTAAGGGGCTGTTCGCGAAGCCTCAAACAACCGTGATGCGTGGTGCTCTGTAGCGCAACGCCTCGAGGCATCGGCTCAAGCTCGAATGAGCTCGCAGGCCAACGTCCACAAGCGCTGCGCGTTATCTCTATCGAGGGCGTAGGCGGCCACGGCCAGACCTTTGGAGTTGCCGGCCGCCGAGACCTACCGATGCGATTAGCGATCTCAAGCCAAAGTCAAGAAATGGCTTGTCCGATCTTCTACGTACTTGGCGCTACCCTTCTGAGGGAATTCGCCATAGCACCTGACAACCGTTTCGCCAACCCAGAACCCCAACACGCCGCCGAGGCAGAACAATCTGGCGCTACTTGTCCCAACGGCTCAGATCCTCATGGCTAGCCATTTCCTTGTGGACCGTCTTGGGGATATGTGGCATCTCCGCTGAAAGCGCATCAAGCCGTTCTCGGATCGGGGTCAGGTCGGCAAGCGTTGCCGCCGGCCCCATCGTCATTTGCTCCAGTTGACGGCCAACTGCGTTGTATCTCGCGCCTGCAATTCTGTGACGCTCCGCCCGATCCTGAAGTCCCATGTTCGTGGCCAGGACGGCAAGAACCGCAGAGACGACGCTTAGGAGGCCGGTTCCGACCTTCACCCAAAGCTCAGGCTGCCCCTGCAGCGTGACAAACACAGTAGTTCCGACGATTGCTGAGAGCCCTGCAGCGCAGTTGGAAAGCAATCGATGACGCGAGGCCAACCGCTCGGCCATCTTGTAATGGCCAACCGCTACCGCGGAGCAGCGTCGATACCATTCGTCCGGTACGTGGGCTGGCGTTCCGAGATCTTGTTGAGGTTTATTCATTGTTACGTCTCTCTGATGTATCTATGGATCGGATTTTGCCGTCGTGTGCGCTGTACCGACGAACATTCATCGACCGGTCTAGCTCACGCAATGCTCTCGGTTACCGCAGGTGTGCGTTCCGCGCCACTTTTCAGTCATTCGGATAGAGGCCTTCGATGTCGACCGCTTGCATACAACGATGCCTTGGCTAGACTGCCGCAATCAGTCCGAGACGCACAGCACTGAACCATTGCGGACCGTCTTTACTTCAAGCGACATACGGGACTAAGTCATGAGCGACTAGGACTTTCTGCGCGAGATGCACGCGCGAGGCTACAGCGCAGATGAAATCGCGGATGCTGCAGGGTCCGGCGTGGCCCCATGGGAATGGGAGTACATAGACAGAGAGTTGACGCGTCAGGAGCTCAGAGACGAATTCCCATTCGGCTCCTTGCCGCAGGTTGAGATCTTTTGCGATCTTGTGGACTGCGCAGCGGGATACTTTGAGTTCACAGGCCGGTACATGCAGATCTGGGGTGAGCTCGGGGATCTCTACGCTGAAATCAAGCTTAGACTTTTTCGCCACGTCGCGCATACAGCAGGTTCTGACGGAATGATCGACGGTCGGTTGGTCGAGGTGAAGACCATTTCACCCGAAAAGGGCAGTGACCTTGTAATGGTCAAAAGTCAAGATGACTTTGAACAGCTGTTGATCGTGCGTATCGATAGCGAATTCAGGTTCATCTCGAGTAAGTTGTTGGAGCGAAGTGCTCTCAACGGGTCTACCGGTAAGTTCCTCAGCGGACGGTTCGAAGCGGGCAAAGGTACCTAAGGTCCTTTTCAGTCGGAACGCGTGGTGCCACTTGCTTGGGCGAGCAGGGTACGTTGCATGCTGGCTTGGCAAAAGGCCTTCGCGAGTTGAGCCCCTTCAGACTGCGTCCGGGCATTCGGGACAATGATCTAGTGACAGCCAGTTACGGAAGCTGCCACTCAAGATGAACTAACCCCACTATCGTGTGGGAACTATCAAAGTCGCTTCTTCAAGCGGCGACCCCAGCCCGTCGAAGGACGGCTCTGAGAGGAAGAGATTCTGCAGGCACTGCGAAGGTGAAAGACGATGGTCAAGCGAAGCAATACCTCGTCATGGGTTGACGAGCACTATGCCAGGCGGCTGGCGCGGCAGGCGGTGGAGACACTCGACGCAGACCGCGATGACAACTCCGCAATGATGAAGCTTGCGACTGTGCGCAAGTCACCGTTGTACTTGCGCGAGGAGCGGGCGCGTGTAGGCCCTGGATTCAAGGAAGGAACGCGTGTTTGGTGCCTGGACACCCCAGTCGCGCAAGCGCAGCTTGACAAGCTCGCGCCCGGCCGTAGGACCCTCGCAGGCATCAAGGTGTTTGCAGTTGACTTTGACGACAAAGGGCGCGTACGCATGGGTAATCTCAAAACCCGACCGCCTCTCGTGAACATTAGCCAACATGCATTGGAGCGCCTGTTCGAACGGCTACGTACGAACGCGCTCAACGACGTGGTGTGCGAAGCACTGATCCCACTCTCGCGCCTACGTCAACCAATGCTTGAAGACGCCGGAAATGAGGAGGAGATCACGCTTCCAGGACTCGGCCGCATGCCAGCAACAGTGGAAGGAGCGTGCTATGTCAACGGTACACCCATAGGTGCTTTCTGGCAGATAAAGACCTTTATCCCGCTACCGCTGACATAACGTCGCTGCAACAACCTCACGAGGTCAGGTATTGCCCTCGCAGCCTCTAGAAGAGTGGCGAGTGGAAGATCGAGTCAGACTGAATGGTGTCACTCGTGTGTATCGCTTCGAAAGGCAGCACCGCCCATCACCATCCGTTCAATAACCAAAGTCCGTACGGCAGCTGTACCGCCATGACCGAGCACCCAACAAGATGTTCCCCTGGCGGATTACGCCAGCGGCTAACCGACGACGCAGATGGCGAATCCGACACTCGATCAAAAGGCACGACTTCCTGTCATCGGAATCAATGTCGTTGCCTCACTTTCATTCCCCAGAGGGTCATCCCGCTTGCCAGCAAGGGGCGGTCATGTAGCATTCATCGAGGGTGCTAGCGGCTCAAGCCATGGGTGCCCTCGCAAGCCGATTTTCCAGGGACGAGAGCAAAAAATGGACCATGAAAATGTCTCGGGAGCGAGGGCGTCGAATGCAGGAGACGACTTCCACGTTTTGTGGGCACTAAGCCATGCGCTGAGAGTTCTCGATGCATCCTCAGAGCTGGGCGCGGTTACGGTGGAGGGTATTCCGGTGCCTGCGCAATCGGGTGCCTGGGAGGGCGTTGACGTCGCCCTCTTCTATGGTGGTGATTCACTGCGCAGCGCCACGCGTGTAGAGATTCAGCAGCTCAAGTACTCGACGACATCACCCCGGACCGCCTGGAGCGTCGCGCGGCTCGCACACTCCACTCGGAAGAGTGGTGGCAACAACTCGGTTATGGCGCGCTTGGCCGCGGCCTACGCTGAGGTCCTCAGGGTCGCGCCACAGCTCTCGCCTAAGGATGTCAAAGTCAAGCTCGTGAGCAACCAGCCGGTTCACGGGAGAGTGGTGCGGGCACTGAGCGCAAGCGCGACTCGTAGGTCGGATGCCAGCCCGACAGCCGCCGAAGACAGAAAGACCTTGCTCAACGCCAGCGGACTGGGTGAGAAGGAGTTTTCGCGCCTAGCAAAAGCGCTGGACTTCAGCGAGTGCCAAGGTCCATCCCGGTTTGAGATGCATCTCCGCGTCATCTCGGCGATCGGAAGGATTGCCGCGTCCGAGGCACGCCAGGCCATGCTGGAGCTGCGCCAAGTTGTCTATATGCGCATGCTTCCAGGCGACTCGTCGCCGATCACAAGGTCCGTAATCCTCGGGGCGATGTTCGTCGGTGATCCACAGGCGCTACTTCCGTGCCCTTCACAGTTAAAGTCCGTGGACGACGTAGTGCCCCGGGCCAGTGTAGACGTGCTCGCGCGCGAGTTGTCAGTTCAACAGAGAGTCTGTCTTCATGGTGAGGGAGGAAGCGGGAAGACCACCGCGCTGCAGGACTTGAAGAGCCAGCTTCCCAACGGATCAGAGCTGGTAGTCTTCGACTGCTACGGCGCTGGCCGCTACTTGGATTCCGACGGACAGCGGCATCTTGCGCGCCATGCATTGCTGCACTTGTGCAATGAGATTTCAGCGCGGCTAGGCGTACCTGTCTTGGTAGCAGCCTCGAACTCCGTGGACTACGTTCGCGAGTTCAGTTCCCGGCTGCGCATGGCCGCGGAGGTTGTGCAGTCACGCGCCGACGACGCCTTGCTAGTGATCGCGATCGACGCTGCCGACAACTCTGTGACGGCGGCTCAGACTCGAGTGCCGCCAGAACGCAGCTTTGTTCACGATGTCGTTGCTCTCGGAGAACTCCCGCCGAACGTTCGGATAGTCGTTGCTGCGAGGACTGGTCGCTTGGAGATCCTGCGTCTACCGGCCGAGTTCAAGTTCACTCCAGTCGCCAACTTCACGTTGTCCGAGGCAACGGAGTTCATTCATCGGAGGTGGAAGGCAGCGCCACCTCGGTGGATAGAGGACTTGCACTTTTTGTCGGGCGGGAACCCTCGGGTGATGAGCTACGCCTTTGACTACGCAAGCAAGCAGCCTAGGAACGCGCTGGCCTACCTCAAACCCAGCGGAAAGGAGCTTGGACTGATCTTCGGTGAACGGGTGAAGGAGGCATTGCGCAAGGGCGGTGACTCCGTGGAGTTTGGGAAGTTGTGCGCCGGTCTTGTAGCGCTCGCTCGCCCCATTCCGGTAAAACAGCTTGCGGCGGTCCTTGAAGTTACAGACGCTCATGTTCACGATCTGTGCAACGACCTCGCGCCTGGCCTTCGTCGCGAGGGTAGCTTTCTGTCTTTCGCGGATGAGGATTTCGAAGCGTTCATTTCTGACCGCGCGGCAAGTTCACTCCCCCGTGTTCGAGCATCGGCTGCGGCTTGCCTGCTGGCAAAGCACGATGAAGATGAATACTGCGCTGAGCACGTCGCTGCATCGCTGCTTGCGGCCGGCGAGAGGACTGAACTGTTGAGGCTGGCTCAGTCACATCCCGAGCCAAGACCGATAAAGGACCCTGTTAGACGGAGAGAAGTTCAGCTACAGCGGCTGAAGCTTGCAATGCGTGCTGCAAGGGAAGCGGGCCGCCGCTCTGAAGCGATTCTTGTGCTGTTGCGCGGCGCGCGCGCCCTCCGTACGGACGAGGCGGTCCGCAAGATGCTCACAGACAACTTGGATCTGTCCGCGCGCTTTGCACAGAGGAGTCTTCGCAAGGCAGTCCTGCAAGACCGAAAGTACGTTGGACTTCACGGTCGGACTCTGAGCCACCTGATGCTTGATGCGGCGATACGTGGCGATGAGCTCAGGATGCGAGACTGGCGGCGGCAGTTTCTGGCTTGGCTTGAAACCTACTTTCAGCGGCATAAAGAGAGTGAAGGCAGCCGGTCGGATTGGACACTGGGCTATGGCGAAATCGCGGCTGAGGGCGAGGCAGTCTTGCGAACCGAGGGAGCACGCGCGGGGATCGCGACACTGCGTCGTTGGACCCCAAAGACCTTAATGCCGAAGGTCATACAGATCATCACTCACCGGCTGCTCTCCTCAGGCGAAAGCAAGCTCGTAGAGGCCGTCCTCGCGGAAATACATGGAGCGCCGCTCTGGGACGTGACGATCCGCGTACCGCTCGCACTTGCAGGCAAGGAGCCGGGTCTGGATCAGTTGCAGAGGAATATTGGTCGTTGGGTACGGCGTGGCTGGCTCGCCGCGGGGCCATCGACGTCCGGCATCGAGCAGCAACGAGGACAGAGTGGCCTGATAGAGCTGCTCCTCACCGGTGCGGAGGTCGTTGCAGCTCGGCGGGGAATCGTCCCTGAAGTTCGTCAAGTTCTTGAGGTCATCGCTAGTCCATCCGTAAGGACTCGTGACCGCGTACGTCGAAGTTCTTATGACTTCCTTGACGCCACTCTTCGAGCTCACACATTGCTGAAGCTTCTGGAAGGTGAAGACGCAACCGTTGAATCGTACTTCGGGCCCGCTAAGCCCCCGTCTGTAGAAGACGGCAAGACCAAGGCCATAGTCAATACGAGAACCGACGATGAGCGCGCGGAGAAAATTGAGAAGTCTGTTCGGGACTTGCTACCGGTCTATAACGCACGTGCCAAGTGCCTCGTCCCGTGGACCGACCGCCAAGGCGAATGGGCAAAGCTTGGAGAAGCGGTGACTCGCTACGGGCGTAACGACTACTCGATGCGTGACGAACACAACGTTGCAGCCATGGCGAAGCGGATCGGTCAGTCGATAGCTGCGATGTTGCACCTGTCCGACATCGATGCTGAAGAGTGCGGAGAGCTTGCTCGTGGTGCAAGTCGGCCAAAGGACGGCCATGTCTCACGAGAAGAGTTGGCAACCTTCCAGGCGCTTTCGCTGCATAGTGGCGCGCATAACTTTGTACTCCAACGTGCAGTTTCACACGCAGCTGCGGTCAAAGACGACAAGGCCCCCGCGACCGATAGAGCCGAACGCCTGGTGAGCGTGGCAAGGCTGCTCAGTTCGATCAGTCCCCATGACAGTGAGGCCATCTTCGCGGAGGCATCGGCGGTGCTCGAAGACGTTGACGTCGACAGCATCTTTCACCTAGAGATGCTTGAACCCTTGGCGGTGACGGCCACAGGCGCACTGAATACCGAAGGACGACGAGCGGTGTCATGTCAACTCGCCGAGTTGACTGCAAGTATCTGGCATGTGTTGGGCGACCATGAACGCTTCCCGTGGCAAGCCATAGCTAGATCGCTCGCCACGCTGGACCCGTGTGTTGGCCTAGCCGCCCTTGGCCGATGGGACGACACCGGCCAGGTGCGCGCTTACCGAATGCTTCCGGAGACCCTGAAGGTATGCCTCTCTGCCGGGACAATCTCGATTCAGTCAGCCTTGCCGCTTCTGCATCTGGGCCTCGACGTAGACGACGACCTGCTTGTGCCGCTTGCCAGGCATCTCGACGGTTCGCGGCACTCAGGCGACAGGTCCGCAGCAGCAGAGGAACTGGCTAGGCTGGCGGTTCTGGCGGTTGACGGCCACAACGGGTTGTCGCAGGTCAGGGCAACGACAAAAATGGCGTCCGCTTCGCAGTCCTCTCAATGGGTCGATCGCGGAAGGGAGATGCTTCAGTTCTACGACGGACAGGCTGCTGCTCCCGACGACACTGAGACGACCGGCGATTCGGACGTTGGTGAATCATCATCCGACGTTACTCGCGCCGCGGTTCTAGCTGGAGGTCGACATATCACAGCTGCTGAGATCGAAGCAACCCTTCTTCGGGCTGAAGTGGAGGCAAGGCAGCGTCAACACTATGTCAATACTTCGGAAGTACTTCAGGAGATTCGGCGAGGCATCCGCCTTGTCGACCGCCGAGCGCATCTCGAAGCGCTTGCAGCTTGCGAAGTGCGGCGCTGGCGGAGCGACCTGGCAACCGCGCTTTCCGAGGCCATACTGGAATGGGTCGGTACTTCTCCGGCAGTCGCAGGTTGGTGCCGTGAGATGCTGCCTACGATAGTGGCACAACGCCTGCCGGACTTCTCTACGGCCAGGCACTGGGGGCAAGAGGCAGACATTTTGCCGGCCATGCTTTCCGGGAGCGGCCTATCGAGCGATCAAATTTGTGAGGCGCTATTGGAAGGCATTGAACTGCACGCCAACAAGTGGGACGCCGCCTCCGTGTACGGCGTGCTTGCCGTGCTGGCTGGCCAGATCACCCCCTCAGAAGCTGCGGAAGCATTGACGCGACATCTCGACAAAGAGGTCGCGGACTTGAAGAATCGGGATGACGCGCTTGACCGCTTTGGAATCCCCGCAGCTACTAGCGAGTCAGTAGCCCGCCTGCTCTACGCGATGCTTGGCGATGCAGACCTCCGAGTGCGTTGGAATGCAGCTCATGCATTAAGAGCCGCTGGGCGGTTGGGACAGAACGCCATCATTGATTCCGTAGTTGCGCAGTGGGATCGATCGGTCGAGCCCGACTTTCGAGACCCCAAAGCCCAATTCTTTTGGCTTGCCGCAAGGCTTTGGTTGCTTATCGCACTGGAGCGTATCGCCGCAGAGTCCCCCGCCGCTGTAGCGAAACACGGACGCAGTCTTTTTGAGATCGCCACCAACTCAAGCTTCCCCCATCTGCTCTGTCAGCACTTCGCCAAAGGCGGCGTTGTTGCACTTCTCCGGGCTGGACATCTCCGACTTAGTGCCGCAGAGACTTCCCTGCTAGACGGAGTCGCCAAATCCGCCCTGCCGCCCATCCCATCGACGGGTCACAAGGGATTCGGTCGATTTGCGGACCAAGACGGGAGACGCTTTCGCTTCGACTCGACAGACACGCTGCCCTACTGGTATGACGATTCTCTGCAACTCTTTGCCGATGTAACTGGCAGTGAGTTTTTGGACGTTGCGGAAAGCTGGATTCTTGACCGGTGGAGGGCGGAAACGGATTCGTGGATGTGGGTCAACGAACGAAGACAACATCGCTTTCGAAACGAGCCTTCGGCAAGCTCCCATCGACATGGTTCTTTGCCGACCATTGAGCGTACGCACACGCATTTCGAATGGCACGCCATGTGGTGTGTTGTCGGAGAGTTGCTCCAGACCAAGCCACTTGCGGAGTCCGAAGAGGGGCGCTGGCGCGACTGGGAGTATTGGTGGTCTCGTAGCGGTCTGACGGAGCCGTCCCATTGGTTGTCGGATCTCCGCGGGATCAAGCCGCTTGAACCTCGTCTGTGGTTCTCGGCGAAAGGGGAAGATGAAGATTGGATGAGGCGCGTGCGTCAGCAAGACCTGCTCGAGGAGCTGGGGTTAGGCGACTCAGACTCTGAAGTTGTCGTGGCGGGCTACACCTATGGGGCGCAGGGTCAGAAAAAGTCAACACTGAACATCTCCAGCGCCCTGGTGTCGCCCGAAACTGCTTCCGCGCTAGTGCGGGCTCTTCAGTCAATCGACAACGCCTGGGACTACAAGATTCCAGAGCAGGGCGACCATCTTGAGATTGATGAGGCACCCTATAAGCTGATTGGCTGGCTGCTTCACCCTGAGCGAGACAATAGGCTTGACCGCGACGATACGGTTCGACGCGAAGTGTCTTCGTGTGCGGTGAAGCCCGGAGCCAATGTGTCGAAAGTCCTTGGGCTCGTAAGCGCTAAGGATGGCGGATCTGGGCGCTGGGTCGGGGCTGAAGGTGAAGTGAAGTTTAGGTACGTCGCTTGGAGCGATGAAATGTCTGATTCGACGCTCAGGTATCCGTCCGATTTTCCGCGGTCATACGGTCATCGGCTGATTGGTTCAAAGTCTGCGATTCAAGATTTTCTACTCGAACGGCAAATGGACCTTGTCGTGGAAATTGACCTGACTAGGAGAACGGGAGACGGATATGGCATCGATGATTCAGAAGAAAAAAAGAGTGTCTCGTACGACCTTGTCGTCGTCCTCCGTAGGGACGGGTGCATCGAAGCTGCCGACGGGTGTGTTGGAGCTTGGACAGCATCTCGTGAAGGAACTCAGACTACAAGACGGCGTGGACACGTTAGGCCGATGGATGGCACACCATCTCGCGGAACTCCTAGTCGTAGCAAAAAACGCTGACCATGCTGAGCGCCCAGCTGCGGAAGATCGCGTCGCTAATCTGATCCTGAGGATTTGGGCTCACAGGGAAGCCAAACCAATCGGTATCACCCCGCTTGCTCGCTACGAGAGGGCAGCCAATGTGCTAGCGGCGATCCATCCAAAAGAAGGTTTATTCGCGCCGTTGAGTTTGCGGGAAGCGCCTACGAGAGTCGCGCGCTCGTTGGAGGTTTTCGATCTCGCATCAAGATTGACGGTGCTGAGCCTTGCAGACATCTTGCCGAACCCTCCACCCGGGGTAGAAGAAATCGTTGAGCAGTTCTTGTCTGGTGAAGAAAAGGACTTCTTAGCGGCGGCTAGAGCGACCTATGACCTGCTCGCAAGTGGTCCCTCCAATGAGTCTCGCAAACGGAAACGTTCCGCCAATACAGCCGCGGAAGAGATTGAGCGCTCGCGTTCAAACCTACTGCAGAGGTTGCAAACCGCTGTTGGAGAGCTCGTTGAAAGTTCCGCCGAAAAAGCACCTGCCGAGACGGTCGGCGACGTACCGCGACGAGCCAAGGAAAAGCGACAGACGTAGGAGGGATTGCCATTGAGAAGATCCCTCGAATTGGGCAGTTGGCGTTTTAGCGCTGGGTTAACCGCAGTCCTATCGTGCTCGGGGCGGACGGGCCGCTTACGAGTGCCCGCCAATCAGTCGGTCGGCACCCCGGCGCAGCTTTCATGCGCTGCGGCTTGGGATGGCATCCTATTTTCGCGCTGGACTGTTCTTGCCGTAGCCGAGCCAAAGCACCGCATCCAATTCGGCGATGTTTTTGGCGGGGTGATTTGGATTGGCACGCAAGGTCATGCGGAGGCGCTGCGCCAGATCAACAAAGGTAACGCCTTCAGATGCACCGCGCGGTCCCTTGAATTTGATCGCCGCCAAGAACTCTTCAACCGGCTCATTCTTCACCGGGTAGAGGTCCGGAAACCGGAGACAAAGCATCTCGGATAAGAACGCGCCTCGAGACCGGACGCCCTTTTCGCGCAGTGCATCAATTTCCTCGGCGACCACCGCGTCCCGACTCGCAGCGGGGGCGTCGACTATGCGGAGGAACGATTGGCAGAGTTCGCGGAAGTCACTCGCCTTTCCCTGGCGCTCCCAACCTGCGCCCTGCAGTCGATTGTTGAGTTCGAAGCTCCAGTGCTCGGGCAGCGCGTTATAGAAGTCTTCGTTCGACTTACGCCCGGTAGCGCAGGCTTTGAAAATGCGCATCAACCCAGCCTTGTGAACTTCATAGCTCGCGAGTTGATCCCGGCGCTTGCGGACTATTTCAGCCGCTCCGGCAATCTGTGGCAACTGCAAGGCGTCCAGTAGTTCCTCTGCTGAGGACTTTCCTGACGAACCGGTCGGTCCACCACGGGGTGCCTCCCGGTAGATCGCTAGCCAACCCTCTGAGACTGCAAGGCACGAGGTCGTCATAGATTCGACCCAACCGCGTGCGGTGTCGAATTGTGACTCGCTTGCTTGGAAGTAGACGTTCGCCTCGTGATTGCGTGAGAACGCTGCCCTAGTCAGGTTGGATGAGCCGACAAGCGCGTGGAAGCTGCCGTTCGCCTCTCGCCAGAACATCGCCTTCGGATGGAACCCCTCAATTCCCGTCGCCACCTTGAACTGCCCTTCGAATCTCTTCGGAAGCCAGCCCATGACCTTACGGCAAGCCTCTTTGCGGGTGATACCGAAGTCCTTGCCGACAATGAAAAGGAACTTCTTACAGCCGTCGTTTAGCTTGGCCGGAGCGTCCCATTCCGTCAGGTAGGCCGAGACGATGTAGAGCTCGACCGCCTTCCTCAGCGCGTCCATGTAGTGATGCTCGAGGCTCTTGTCACCACCATCGGGCAGCAGTATCAGGTTCACAACGTTCCTCCCATTTGTTGGCATGCAAGACGAGGGCCTGTACGCATGGCAACGCCCACCGACGTCACACGCTGCAGACTGTCGTCCCTCATCACACGAGGTGGGTCATTGGCTAGCGAGGGGGTCTGTCGCTTTTCGCCTCAGCCGACGTCAGGAAAATAGTAACAAGACGGTGACGTCTTGTTACCTTCTAAGAGGTGTTTTTCGACAGACCTATTTTTCTCCGACAGACCTCATTTTTCGGGTTCACTAGTCACCGTTCGGCCCGCCCCTCACTCCACCGTGACACTCTTGGCCAGGTTGCGAGGCTTGTCCACGTCGGTGCCCTTGGCCAACGCCGTGTGGTACGCCAGCATCTGCAGCGGCACCACATGCAGGATGGGCGAGAGCGCGCCGTAGTGCTCGGGCATGCGGATCACGTGGATGCCTTCGCTGCTGGTGATGCGGGTGTCAGCGTCGGCCAGCACATACAGCACGCCACCGCGTGCACGCACCTCCTGCATGTTGCTCTTGAGCTTTTCCAGCAGCGCGTCGTTGGGTGCCACGGTGACCACCGGCATGGCCGCGGTCACCAGCGCGAGCGGGCCGTGTTTAAGCTCACCGGCCGGGTAAGCCTCGGCGTGGATGTAGCTGATCTCTTTCAGCTTCAAGGCGCCTTCGAGCGCAATCGGGTAATGCAAACCCCGACCGAGGAACAGCGCGTTGTCCATGCGCGCAAAGTCCTCGGCCCAGCTGATGACCTGCGGCTCCAGCGCGAGCACGGCCTGCAGGGCCACCGGCAAGTGGCGCATGGCCTTCAGGTGGCCGGCTTCGTCTTCTTCGCTCAGATGACCGCGCACCTGCGCCAACGCGAGGGTGAGCAGGAACAGGCCCGCGAGCTGGGTGGTGAAGGCCTTGGTGGAGGCCACGCCGATCTCGACGCCGGCCCGCGTGATGTAGGCCAGTTCGCATTCGCGCACCATGGCGGAGGTAGCCACGTTGCAGATGGTCAGGGTGTGCTTCATGCCCAGCCCTTGCGCGTGGCGCAGCGCAGCCAGGGTGTCGGCGGTCTCGCCGCTTTGCGTGATGGTCACCACCAGGGTGCGCGGGTTGGGCACGCTGGTGCGGTAGCGGTACTCGCTGGCAACTTCCACCTGCGTGGGGATCTTCGCGATGCTCTCCAGCCAGTACTTGGCGGTGCAGCCGCTGTAGTAGCTGGTGCCGCAGGCGAGGATGAGCACGTTGTCGATGTCCTTGAAAACCCGGTAGGCACCGTCGCCAAAGAGTTCGGGCGTGATGCCCTCCAGACCTTCGAGCGTGTCGCCGATGGCGCGCGGCTGCTCGAAGATTTCTTTTTGCATGTAGTGGCGGTAAGGGCCGAGTTCGGCCGCGCCGCTGTGGGCCTGCACTGTCTTCACCGGGCGCTTGGCCGCGTCGAGCGCACGGCCCTGGGCGTCCAGCACCCAGTAGCGGCCGAGTTGCAGATCGACCAGGTCGCCCTCTTCCAGGTAAACGATCTGGTCGGTCACGCCGGCCAGGGCCATGGCGTCGCTGGCCAGGAAGTGCTCTGCACCCCGCACGCCATCGACCGTGCCCACCCCCAGCACCAGGGGTGAGCCAGCGCGCGCGCCCACCACGCGGTGGGGTTCGTCTTTGTGGAACACCGCCAGCGCATAGGCGCCGTGCAACTGCACCACCGCGGCTTGTAATGCGGCGAACACGTCGCCCTCGTACAGCGAATCGATGAGGTGGGCGATGACTTCGGTGTCGGTCTGGCTCTCGAACAAGTAGCCCTTGGCTTGCAGGGCGGCGCGCAGTTCGTCGTGGTTTTCAATGATGCCGTTGTGCACCAGCGCCACCCGGCCCGCGGTGCCCGAGGCAGCGCCTGGGCCGTGGCTGAAATGGGGGTGGGCGTTGTGCACCACCGGCGCGCCGTGTGTGGCCCAGCGGGTGTGGGCGATGCCGGTGCCGCTGGCAATGCCGTCGGCCTGCACCTGTTGCGCCAGCTCGGCCACGCGCGCTGTGCTGCGCGCGCGCTGCAAGCCGCCGGTGTGCACCGCCACGCCACATGAGTCGTAGCCGCGGTACTCCAGCCGCTGCAAACCCTGAACCAGCACAGGCACCACATTGCGCCCCGAAACCCCTGCCACGATGCCACACATATTGCTCTCCGAAAAATGTTGGATGGCCAATGCTAGTGACTGCAGCCTGAAATAAAAGGCCAAAATGTCACGCCTTATCGAGAATAATTTCCCCCAGATAGACTCTTGGCCATTACGATCATCAACATGATGAATATGGAAGAAATCGTCATCGACGAAGCCGATCTCCGCCTGCTTGACTTGCTGCAGACCGACGCGTCGCGGAGCAACCAGGCGCTGGCCGAACTGGCCCACCTGTCGCCGCCCACCTGCCTGCGGCGCACCAAAAGGCTGCGCCAGCTGGGGCTGATCGAGCGCGAAGTGGCCATTTTGAGCGCCGACCGCCTGGCGCCGGTGCTGGGCCACGGGCTCACGGCACTGGTGGAGATCACGCTGGAGCGCCAGGGGGCCGAGCTGCTCGACGCATTCGAAACCCGCGTGCTGCCCGTGACGCAGGTGCAACAGTGCTACCGCGTCAGCCCGGGCCCGGATTTTGTGCTGGTGGTGCATTGCCACGACATGCCGGACTACCTCGCACTCGCGCAACGCCTGTTCACCAGCGATGCCAACGTGCGCAACATCAAGGCGTTCTTCAGTCTGAAACGCGCCAAATTCGACCCCAGGCTGGCCTTGCCGCTCAAAGGGTCCTCGTGACTCCAATGCACCACATTGGTACTCAGTTGGACGAGAAAAGTTGATACATAGCTCACACTTGGCGCACTTCTTGCCACTTCCATGAGTTGACGAAACAAACTTTATGTAACAACCTCCGCCTTTAGCCGAAGTGAAAAGGCGGACTGACTTCAGGAGTTTTTTGATGAACACGACGTGGATTGCGGTGCTGGGAGCGTTGGCCGTGCTGGGTCTGGTGGCCCTGGCCGTCTGGCGCTTGCGCACCACCCGCGAATCGTCGGGCCGGGAAGACCGCTACAGCCCGGAACGGCTGATGACGCCCGAACAGGCCCAGATGCTGGACTACTTGCAGGACACGTTCCCTGGGCAGGTGGTGCTGCCCAACCTGCTGCTCAGGGACCTGTTGTCGGTGCGCCGCGCCGCCAACCGCAAACGCGCCGAGGACCGGCTCAACAAGCAAAAGGTGGACTTTGTGGTGTGTGGGGACGATGGCAAGCCGACCTTCGCCTTCGACATCGAGCAGCACCCCCTGAGCAACGCCCGGCACAAGGCCCACATGGTGAAGCTGAAAAACCGCATTCTCAAGAGTGCCGGGGTGCGCTTCGTCTTTCTCAAGAACGGCCTGCACCGCATGCCCTCACCCGCCGACTTTCGCAAGCAGCTCAATCTGGCCGAATTGCCCAAACCCGTGGTGAAGGAAAAAGAAGAACCCAAGGACAGTCGGCGCCAGCAGCTGGAGAGCCAGTTCTCGGAATTCGACTCGCTCAACACCAACACCGCGTTTCGCGATTCCGAGGTCATGGGTTTGAGCGGGCTGATGGACCTGAACCAGGAAAGCCGCCGTGGCGGTTTCAGCCGTGCGTACAGCAACAGCGGCTTCAACCCGCCACGCTCCAAGAGCAACGGCCCCAACAGCAAGTCGCCGGGCGAGAGCCGGTTCGACGCCATGGACGTGCGCGGCAGCCGCTGAAGCGACACCGCACCCACCCACAGGCTCCTCAGGGAGCCTGTTTCTTTTTCTGCGGCCGCTGCCAGTTGGCGATGCCGACCTGCTTGCCGCGCGCCACCGACAACGCACCGGGCGCCGTGTCCTTGGTGATGGTGGAGCCGCCACCCACCGTGCCGCCCGCGCCAATGGTGACCGGGGCCACCAGCACGCAGTTGCTGCCCACATGCACGTCGGCCTCGATCACGGTGCGATGCTTGTTGGCGCCGTCGTAGTTGGCCGTGATGCTGCCGGCACCGTAGTTCACCCGCTCGCCCACCGTGGCGTCACCCAGGTAGGCCAGGTGGTTGGCTTTGGCGCC
>PNMH01000003.1 GCA_013823505.1 Polaromonas sp.
GGCCCGAACCATTGCCCAGCGATGCGGCCGGCAGGAACTGCATGAACAGCGCCGCGAGCATGCCGAGCAGGCCGGCGCCAACGGCGACCCAGACCACCGCGGTCAGCACCCAGGCCAGGCCGCCTGCGCCCACCCCGGTGAGCACGGTGCCCAGCTTGTTGCCGAACATGCCGCGCAGCAGACCTGAGAGCATGGGTACCGCAAACACCAGAAAGATCAGCGCGTCCATCCACTCAAAGTCGCTGGAGCCAGCCGCACGCTGTGCTGCCGAGGCGTCGGGCAGGGGCAGCTCTTCGCCGCGAATGCGCGCGAGGATCTGGTCGAGGCCTGCGTTGATGCCGCCCGCGTAGTCGCCCTGCCGAAACGCTGGCGTCACAGCGCCATCCAGGATGCGGCGAGCCATCAGATCGGGGATCGCGCCTTCGAGCGCCTTGGCGGTGGCGATGCGCAGGCGACGGTCGTTCTTGGCGATCACGAACAAGGCGCCATCGCCGACGTCGGCCCGGCCGATCTTCCACGCATCACCCATACGCTGGGTGAAATCCGCAATGTCCTCGGGCGCGGTCGTGGGCACCATCAGCACCACCACCTGCGAGCCGTTGGATTGTTCGAACGCAGCCAGCTTGGCCTCGATCGCGGCGAGACTCGCCGCGTCCAGCGTGCCGGTCTGGTCGATCACCCGTGCGCTCAGCGCGGGCACCGGCAACAGACCTTGGGCCGACGCAAAGGCCAGCATCCCCCACAGCCCCAGCGCCAAGAGGCACCGGGCCCAGCAGCGTGTCATGGCTTCTTGAAGTCCACCGTGGGTGGTGCGGAGATGGCCGCTTCGTTGGCCACCTGGAAGTTGGCCTTGGGCTTGTAGCCGAACACCATCGCGGTGAGGTTGCTCGGGAAACTGCGCGAGAGCACGTTGTACTCCTGCACTGTCTGGATGTAACGGTTGCGCGCCACCGTGATGCGGTTCTCGGTGCCTTCGAGTTGCACGCGCAGGTCGCTAAAGCCCTGGTTGGCCTTGAGGTTGGGGTACTGCTCCACCACCACCATCAGGCGGCTCAGCGCGCTGCCCAGCTCGCCTTGCGCGGCTTGAAACTGCTGCATGGCAGCGGGGTCGTTCAGCGTTTCGGGCGTCACCTGGATGCTGGTGGCCTTGGCGCGCGCCTCGATCACGCGGGTGAGCGTCTCCTGCTCGAAGTTGGCCTCGCCCTTCACCGTGGCCACGATGTTGGGGATCAGGTCGGCTCGGCGTTGGTACTGGTTGAGCACCTCTGACCAGGCCGACTGCGTCTGTTCGTCCAGCCGCTGGAAGTCGTTGTAGCCACAGCCGGTGAGGCCGATGGACAGCAGCAGGGCCGCCAGCCAGGTAGCCAACCGGACAAACGGGGAGCGCAAGGACATGTGCATAAAACCTCCAATGGCCGGTGGGCCGTTCATGCCGAGGCTCTGACCGAGCCTTGAATCTGCGGGACTATACCCCCGGGGCTTGCGGTCGGGCGGTGCGCCTGGCCACACAGACCAGGCGCTGCCGTCAAAATACGGCCATGCGAAAACCCAAACTCCCGCCAGGGTCCCCGGACGACACGGAAGCCGCGTTTTACGACGCACTGCAACACGCCGACATCGAACGGCTCATGGCCTGCTGGGCCGACGAGGACGACATCGTCTGCGTGCATCCCGGAGGTCCCCGATTGGTCGGTCATGCGGCGGTTCGCGCAGCGTTCGAGGCCATGTTCTCCAACGGCAGCGTGCAGGCCTTCCCGGAGAAGGTGAGGCGTCTGGACGCAGGCGCCTGCAGTGTGCACAGCCTGGTCGAACGCGTGGCCGTGATGACCGACGACGGCCCTCAGCACGCCTGGGTGGTGGCCACCAACGTGTACGCCAAGACTGCACAAGGATGGCGCCTGGTGGCGCACCACGCCAGCCCGGGCCTGCGCACCGAGCCACCCGAAGTGCTCACCGCGAAGCCGGTCCTGCATTGAACACCGACGGCTTTCGTTACGGCGCGCCATGGTGGCTGCCCGGCGGCAATGCGCAGACCTTGTGGGCTGCGCTGGCCAGCCGTCGTCACTTCGGCGTGGCCCCCACGTGGACGCGCAGCCGCTGGACCACGCCCGATGGCGACTTCATCGACGTCGACCAGGCGCAGCATGCCGCGCCCGCCGGCGCGCCCTTGCTTGTGTTGTTCCATGGGCTTGAAGGTTCTTCGGCCAGCCAGTACGCGGTCGCCTTCGCCGACTTCGCGGCCACCCATGGGCTGGCCTTTGCCGTGCCGCATTTCCGCGGCTGCTCGGGTGAACTCAACCACGCGCCCCGCGCCTACCACTCGGGCGACTTTGAGGAAATCGACTGGATCCTCAAACGCTTCTCTGCCGAACACCCTGGGCGGCCATTGCTGGCCGCTGGCGTGTCCCTCGGCGGCAACGCGCTCATGCGATGGGCGGCCGAGATGGGCGAGTCCGCCAGCCAGCAGGTGCGGGCGGTGGCGTCCATTTGCTCACCGCTGGACCTCGCCGCCGGCGGCCATGCCATCGGGCGCGGCTTCAACCGGCTGGTCTACACCCGGATGTTCCTGGCCAGCATGGTGCCCAAGGCCTTGAAGAAGCTGGAGCAACACCCCGGCCTGTTCGACCGCGAGGCCCTGCTGGCCGCGCGCGACCTCTTTGAGTTCGACAACCTGTTCACCGCGCCGCTGCACGGCTTTCGCGACACGCCCGACTATTGGTCGCGCGCTTCGGCCAAACCGGTGTTGCACCAGATCCGCGTGCCCGCGCTGGCACTCAATGCGCGCAACGATCCTTTCATCCCGGCGTCATCGCTGCCCATGCCGCAGCAGGTCGGCCGGCACGTCACGCTGTGGCAACCGGCGCAGGGCGGTCATGTGGGCTTTCCCGTGTCGCAAGGGGCGCTTGGCGTGCCGGGTCATGTGCGCGCGATGCCCGACGCCGTGGGACACTGGCTGCTCGCCCACCTCTGAACGAACGCCCATGGACGACATCGTCAAGGCCGCCATGGCCAAGTGGCCCAACGTGCCCAACTGCTTCGGCTGGCTTGGACTCGACGCGCGCGGCAACTGGTACATGCGCGACGATCGAGTGCAGGCCGCAGGCAGCTTTCCCGCGAGCAAGGGCTCTTTGCTCCAGCACGAAAAGCTCACCGACTTCATCCAGCGCAACTACGCGCCCGACGAAGCCGGTCAGTGGTACTTCCAGAACGGACCTCAGCGCGTGTATGTGGATCTGGAGAACACGCCGTGGATCTGGCGTCTGCAGCCCGATGGTCGCGTGCTTTCTCACACCGGCACGCCGGTCCAGGTGCAGGAAACCTTGCTCGACGAATCCGGCAAGCTCTACCTGGTGACCGATCTCGGTCTGGGACTGGTGCACAGCGCCGACATGGCGCTGGCTGCCGAGCAGGTGGAGGAGGGCACGTGGACCCCGCGCGATGTGTTGGCCGTCGAACTGCCTGGCCGCGGCGGCTTCGTGCGAAGCCCCCAGCCACCCCACACAAAAAAGCCGGCTTGAAGCCGGCTTTTTTTGCGCTGCGGGGCGGCGAACTTACTTCGCTGCGGCAACCATGTATTGCACGGCGGCCTTGATGTCGGCGTCCGATGCGGCCGAGCCACCTTTCGGAGGCATGGCGCCTTTGCCCTTGATCACGCTGGCGGCCAGGGCATCGACGCCCAAAGCCACGCGCGGAGCCCAGGCGGCTTTGTCGGCGAACTTGGGTGCACCGGCCACACCGGCCACGTGGCACGCTGCGCAGGCTTGCTTGTAGAGCGCCTCGCCAGTGCCGGCAGCGACTGTGGTGGCTGCGGCGGGTGCTGCGGCTGGCGCAGCGGCCACCACGGCAGCGGGTGCCGGAGCGGCAACGGGTACTGCCGCAGGTGCGGCCGCAGCGGCGGGGGCTGCTGCAGCCGGTTCAGCGGCGGGTGCGGCGTCGGGCACCGGGAACTTGCCACCGGACGCATTGGCCAGGTGCACCACCGCGCGACCGATCTCCACGTCGCGGTAAGCGCCACCGCCTTGTGCGCCCATGGCGCCCTTGCCCTTGAGGGCCGACGTCAGCAGGGCTTCGTACCCGGTCGCAATGCGAGGGGCCCAGGCGGCCACATCGCCGAACTTGGGCGCGCCTGCCACGCCAGCCGCGTGGCAGGCCACGCACTGCGCTGCATAAACCGCTTCGCCCAACGCCAGTGGGCGGTTGGCATCGCGCAGCTCCACTGTGCCCACGCGCTGGATGCGCTGCGCGACCGCCAGCTCCGGATCGGCCGCGCCCATCGCAGGCTTGTTGCCCGAGGTCACGGCATAGACCAGTCCGATGATGATGAAGATGGGAGCAACGAATGCGAAGAATGACGTCCACAGCAACTGCGAAGGTGTCTTGATCGGGCCGGTGTGGTGTTCGTGCTCGTGGTCGCTCATGGTGTCCTCAAGGGATGGCAGAGCAGGTCATTGGAATGACAGCGCCGCCCGTAAACAATGGTTCTGGAACAGCCCTCGATTATAGCCAAGGCCCTCCGCGCAGGCCTTGCCAAAACCCCTCGCTGATAGAATCAACGCGGTTGCGGCTGTAGCTCAGTGGATAGAGTATTGGCCTCCGAAGCCAAGGGTCGTGGGTTCGATCCCCGCCAGCCGCACCAAATCTTTGAAGATCCCCGGGCTCCGTCAGCGCACAGGCACCTCGACGGCGAGTCCCGCCATCCACCTCTCCCCACCTTGAATGGCTCAGCCCAGTGCCTTGCGGCGCTGGCCGGGAGATGTGTCGGGCTGCAGGCTGGACTAAAGTCGGGTTTGCTCGTCATGCCCGCTTTTGCAACGCCTTCTGGTCCCACCCTCCCATGAAAACACGCTTTTCTTTCGCCGCTCTCCTGTCCGCTTTGTCGGTCGTATCGTCGGTTCACGCCCAAACGGCTGCCGCGCTGCCCGCCAACAAGGTGCTCCCGTCGGGCGTTGTCCTGAAATGGACCGCCGCGGGCACGGGCGAAAAGCCCTCGGCCACCGACACCGTGCAGGTGCACTACCGCGGCAAATTGACCGACGGCAAAGAATTCGACAGCTCGTTCAAACGCGGCGAGCCCGCCACCTTCCCCCTCAACCGCGTCGTGCCTTGCTGGACGCAAGCCTTGCAGGAAATGAAAGTTGGCGACACCGCCGATGTGACCTGCCCACCGGCCACCGCCTACGGCGAGCGGGGCATCCCGGGCGTGATCCCGGCCAACAGCGTCCTGGAATTTCAGGTGCAGCTGCTGGCGGTGAAGAAACGGTAAACCCTCCCCAAGGCGTCGCGGCGCCCACCGGCCATGTCCGAGTCTGGCTCCACGCCTGGTAATGCCCTCAAGCGCGCGCACCTGCGCCGCCTGCGCGAGATCCACCGCTCCGCCGGGTGGCCCTGTTTCGACATGCTGGAGGTGGAGCTCCTTGCCGCCGGATTGCTGGAGCGGTGTTTGATCAGTGAAGGCCGCGAAACGCTTCGCGTGACGGATGCCGGCATCCAGGCGCTGGCTGAGGCCCACGCCGGCAATCGGGCCGCGCGCGACCCCCACGAAAGCCTGGTTCAGCGCGTGGCCGACCAACTGGGCCGGGAAGGACGTTTGGCCTGGCGGGGACTGGCGCTGCGCGTGCCGTTGCCGTGCGCTTTGCTGAAAGGCGAAGGCGCGCAAACGGTTGACACCTCGCCCTTGGTGCAGGAGCCAACACCGCCTTGGGATGTGTTCTCAGGCGGCGGCCCGGCCGCTCCTGTTCGCGAACACACCTGGTGCATGGCCATGCCCGATGTGTTCTCCATCCGCCGCAGCTCGGTGGAGGCCTACCTCGAGCCGGTGGTGCACGAGATCAAGGTCAGCCGCGCCGACCTGCTGGGCGACCTGCGCAAACCCGCCAAGCGAGCCGCCTACCTGGCCATGGCCGGTGCGGTCTGGTACGTGCTGGGCGAAGACGCCAGGGGCTGGCCCATCGCCCGACCCGAGGAGGTGCCGCCGGAATGCGGCGTGCTGCAGCTGCAAGGCAGCTCGTTGGTGGTGGCGCGCCCTGCGCCACGCCGCGCCGTCGAGCGGCTGCCTTTTCATGTGTGGATGGCGTTGGCCCAGGCCGGCCCGCACCTGCGATGGGAAGGTGGCGAGCAAGGGCGGCTTTGAACGCTGGCGGGAACGCCGACGTTACGGCGTTGACGGCAGTGCCGCCAGCGGCAGGCCGCTGTGGTCCTTGAGTCCCACGCCGGTGATGCCCAGTCGCCGACTCTCCGACAGCAACCAGACCAGGCGGCGTGCGGCGGTGTCCAGGTCTTGTCCGGCCGGGCGCACGTTGGAAATGCAGTTGCGTTGCGCGTCGTTGCAGCCCACACGCGGCGCCCGCGTGAGGTAAATGCCCAGGCTGTCCGGTGAGCTCAGGCCCGGGCGCTCGCCCACCACCATGGCCACAGCCGCCGCGCCCAGGCGTTCGCCCACCTCGTCGGCCACGGCCACGCGCGCCTGACTCACCACCACCAGCGGCCCGAGCCGCAAGGCAGGGTCGAGTGCACGGCGGATTGCGCCCAGCAGCGCCGCGCCGTGTTGCTGAATGCCCAGGGCGGAGAGGCCATCGCCCAGCACCAGCACGAGGTCGGGGCCCTCCGCGGCTGCCGTGCCGAGCTGCGTCACGCTCGCGGCGTCCAGCCGACGCCCGAGGTCGGGGCGCAGCAGGTATTCGTGGCGGTCGCGCGCCTGGCTGTGCAGCCGCAGCGGCGTGGGCCAGCCTTGCTGCTGCAGCTCGGCGCACAAGGCGTCGGTGTCCAGCGGCAGGTGGATGGCGTCGCGCGCCTGGGCGTGGGCGAGCGAGAAGTCGAGCAGTTCGCGCGTGGGCAGGCTCACGCCGGTGCGGCCGAGCGCGATGCGCGCCGTGGTGTGCTGGCGCAGGTGGGCCCAGGGGTCGCGCGCGGGGGTGGTCATGGGGTCGTTGACGCAGTCCAGAGCAACTGCGGCAGTGCAGGCTGGCTCGGTGCCGGCAACAACTGCCCTTGTGCACCCGTGAGGCCCACGCGCTGCAGCCAGGATTCGAACTCCGGCGCGCGCTTCAGGCCGAGCATCTCGCGCAGCACCAGCGCATCGTGAAACGAGGTGCTCTGGTAGTTCAGCATGATGTCGTCCGCGCCAGGCACGCCGATCAGAAAGTTCAGCCCCGCCGTGGCCAGCAGCACCATGAGGTTGTCCATGTCGTCGCTGTCGGCTTCGGCGTGGTTGGTGTAGCAGATGTCGCAGCCCATGGGCAGGCCGAGCAGCTTGCCGCAGAAGTGGTCTTCGAGCCCCGCGCGGGTGATCTGCTTGCCGTCAAACAAATACTCGGGCCCGATGAAGCCGACCACGGTGTTGACGAGCAGCGGCCGGTAGCGCCGCGCCACCGCGTAGGCGCGCGCCTCGCAGGTTTGCTGGTCCACCCCATGGTGGGCATTGGCCGAGAGCGCACTGCCTTGCCCGGTCTCGAAGTACATGACGTTGTTGCCCACCGTTCCGCGCCCCAGCGCCTGCGCCATGGCGTGGGCTTCGTCGAGCAAGGCCAGGTCGATGCCGAACGAAGCGTTGGTGGCCTGCGTGCCGGCGATGGACTGGAACACCAGGTCCACCGGCGCGCCGTGCGCCATGGCCTGCATGCTGTTGGTCACATGGGTGAGCACACAGCTTTGCGTGGGAATTTCGCCGCGCGCCAGCACGTCGGCCAACACGTGGTTCAGGCGCACCAGGTCGGGCACGCTGTCGGACACGGGGTTGATGCCCACCACCGCGTCGCCGGCACCGTGCATCAGGCCGTCGATCATGCTGGCCACGATACCGGCGGGATCGTCGGTGGGGTGGTTGGGCTGCAGGCGCACCGAGAGGTGGCCGCGCAGGCCTTGCGTGTTGCGAAACCGCGTGACCACCTCGCAACGTTTGGCCACGAGCATCAGGTCCTGGTTGCGCATGAGCTTGCTCACCGCGGCCACCATCTCGGGCGTGAGTCCGGGCGCCAGCGCGTGCAGCACCTCGGGTGTGGCCTGGGCCGAGAGCAGCCAGTCGCGAAAGCCGCCCACGGTGAGCGAGGCCACGGGCGCGAAGGCGAGCGCGTCGTGGCTGTCGATGATCAGCCGCGTGACTTCGTCGTCTTCGTAGGGAATGAGCGCTTCGCTGAGGAACGCGGACAGGGGCACGTCGGCCAGCACCCAGCGCGCGGCCACCCGCTCCTGCTCGGTGGCGGCGGCCACGCCGGCCAGGCAGTCGCCCGAGCGCAGCGGCGTGGCCTTGGCCATCACCTCGCGCAGGCTGGCGAACCGGTGGCTGCGTCCTCCCAGCGTGGCGCTCAGGTTCATTCCACGGTGCCGAGCATGGCGTCCAGCGGTGCCGCGTCGCGCTGTCCACTGGTGAGATAGAAATACAGGTAAGCCAGCGCCATCAACACCAGGAAGAGCACCGTGATCATGGCGTTGAAGTACACCACCGCCGCCAGGCAGACCACGCCGCAGACCAGTGCGATGGCCGGGAACAGCGGGTAGAAGGGCGCGCGGTACGGGCGATCCAGCGTGGGCTCGCTCATGCGCAGCTTGAAGAGCGAAGCCATGGACACGATGTACATCACCAGCGCACCGAGCACAGCCATGGTGACGATGTTGGCGGTGAGTGGCAGGCCGCCGAAGGTGACCCACTGGTCGCTGAACACCGCGATCACGCCCACCACGCCGCCGCCAATGAGCGCGCGCACCGGCGTCTTGAAACGCGGATGAACCACGGCGAAGTAAGCCGGCAGATAACCGGCACGGGCCAGCGCAAACATCTGGCGAGAGTAGCCCAGAATGATCCCGTGGAAGGAGGCGACCAACCCGAACAGGCCGATCCAGATCAGCATGTGCAGCCAGCCGCTGGACTCACCCACCACCATCTTCATGGCCTGGGGCAGCGGATCGTTGATGTTGGCGAGCTTGCTCCAGTCGCCCACGCCACCGGCCATGATCATCACCAGGAAGGCCAGCACCACCAGCGTGAGGATGCCGGTGATGTAGGCAATGGGGATGGTGCGGCGCGGGTCCTTGGCTTCCTCGGCCGCCATGGCTGCGCCTTCGATGGCCAGGAAGAACCAGATCGCGAACGGGATGGACGCAAAGATGCCGGCCCAGGTGCCCATGGTGAAGGTGTCGGAGCCGGCCCAGCCGTTGGCCGTGAAGTTCGCCAGCGACCAGCCTGGTGCGACCACACCGGCAAACACGAGCAGCTCGCCCACCGCCAGCAGCGTGACCACCAGCTCGAACATGGCGGCAATGCCCACGCCCAGCGCGTTGAGGGTGATGAAGATCACGTAGGCGCCCAGCGCGGCCACCTTGGGGTCGAGCCCGGGGAACTGCAGGCCCAGGTAGGCGCCGATGGCCAGCGAGATGGCGGGTGGCGCAAACACGAATTCCACCAGCGTGGCGTAGCCCGCGATGAAACCGCCGGTGGGTCCGAAGGCGCGCCGTGCGTAGGCAAACGGTCCGCCCGCATGGGGGATGGAGGTGGAGAGCTCGGTGAAGCTGAAGATGAAGGTGGTGTACATCAGCGCGACGAACGTGGTGGCCACCAGAAAGCCCAGCGTGCCGGCGCTGGCCCAGCCGTAGCTCCAGCCGAAGTACTCGCCCGAAATCACCAGGCCCACGGCGATGCCCCACAAAGAGAAGGCGCCCAGCACGGGCTTGAGATCCCGCGACACCTGCTTGGGAGTTGTTGACATGTTGATGCTCGCTTCCAGGATGGATGGCGCCCGAAACAGCTCGGGCAGCCTGCGCGCAGTGTGTTCAATCCGGTGCGTGAAGCGGTATCCCGTTTGGGCAGAGCGGGCTGCCCCTGACGCGGTTTTTCCGATTCGGGATAGTCCGGGCGCCCGTTGCCTGCGAACCGGGCGGCATGGCACGGAACTTGATGATTTCTGGCGGTTGAGCCATTTCAGAACAAGAAATCGAGGAGTTCGCCATGTTGGTGCAACCCGCCACCGCCAGCTTCCGGGTCAAGCGCACACCGGATGTGCACATCCACGCGCGCAGCCTGGAGGCGTGGGACCAGCACTACGAACAGGTGTCGCCCGGCGCGTTCGTCGGTGAGGTTCACGAACTGCGCGACCAGAACTTCCAGCTGTTTCACGAGGTGGCGAGTTGTGCCACCAGCCAGCGCTGCCGGCCGTGGCTCGGTGGCGTGTGGATGGGCCTGGCCGTGACCGAAGCCGACGCCGGCCTGCGCTTCCTGGGGAACCACACCGACGGCCGGCACCTCATGCTGGCCAGCGACGAGCGCCCCTTCGATCTGCAGGTGCCCGCCGGCGTCGGCCTGTACGGCCTGGTGCTGGACAAGGCCCGCCTGGTGCAGCACATGCAGGCCTTGCGCCACCACCCGGGGTCGGAGCACTGGATGGACGAGCCGCAGGTTCAGGTGCTCAGTGCCCTGCAGCGCTACCGCCTGGCCGGCCTCATGCGCGAGGTGCTGCGGGGGCTGCAAAGCCAGCCCGACGTGCTGAACCACGAAGCCAGCCGGCGATCGCTGCATGAAACACTGCTCACCGTGTTGACCGACATCGTGGTGCCCGAGGTGCCCGGCGAGCGGGTGGGTGCCCGGCACCAGCGGCGCCACGACTTGGTGCACCGGGTGCGTGAGATGGTGCACGAGTGCCCGGAGCAGCCGCTCAATGTGTCCGACCTGTGTGTGCGCCTGCACGTGACCCGGCGCACCCTGCAGAACGCCTTTCAGGGCGCCATCGGCATGAGCCCCGCCACCTTCCTGCGCACGGTTCGGCTCAACGGCGTGCGCCGCGCGCTGCGGGACCCATCGACGGTGGCCACCATCGCAGAGACCGCTGCGCGTTGGGGCTTCTGGCACATGGGCCACTTCTGTCAGGAGTACAAGGCCCTGTTCGGCCAGACACCCTCGCAGTCGCGCACGGTCCACACCACGGAGGCGACTCGGGTAGGCTCCAGCGATGACCCAGTCCAGTTTCGAATTTGACGCGCCGCCACCGGCTCCAACCCCAGCGGCGCCAGCCACCTCACGCACCAAGCGCGCCCCCGCCCCCCAGCCTCCTGCGCTGACCGCCGAAGCGATGGCGCAGCAACTGGAGCAAGACCCCGACTTCCGGGTGCTGCGGCGGCTGGTGCCCACCAACGACTTCGGCCCCGCACCCGCCGCACCCGAGGTGCGGCACGTGCTGGTGCTCGACACCGAAACCACCGGCCTGTCGCATCAGGTCGACAAGATCATCGAGCTGGCCATGCTGCTGGTGCAAGTGGACGCAAACACGGGTGTGCCGTTCGGACCGGTGGACGTGCTCGAAGGTTTTGAAGACCCCGGCATGCCGATTCCGCCGGTGGCCACCGAGGTGACCGGCATCAACGACGCCATGGTGCAAGGCCACCGGCTCGACGACGAGCAGGTGGCGGCCATGGTGGCCCGCGCCGACCTGATCGTGGCGCACAACGCCGGCTTCGACCGACCGTTCGTCGAGGCGCGCTTCCCCATCTTTGCCACCAAAGCCTGGGCCTGCTCGTTCGCCGACATCGACTGGAAAGCGGCCGGTGCCGGCTCGTCCAAGCTGAGCGCGCTGGCGCAGGACCACGGGTGGTTTTATGACGCGCACCGGGCGCAGGTCGATTGCCACGCCTTGCTGCAGGTGCTGGCGCGGCCGGTCCCCAAGTCCACGTCCACAGGCCTGGCGCAACTGATCGCCGCCGCCGACAGCCCGAGCTTCAAGCTGCGCGCCACCGGCTCACCGTTTGAATCGAAAGACGTGCTCAAGGCCCGCGGCTACCGCTGGGACGCCGAGGCCAAGGTCTGGTTCTGCACCCTGGCCGACGCGCAGCGCCTGGAGGATGAGCTGGCGTGGCTGAAGGCGGAGGTCTATGGCCGGCGCAGTGCGCGGGTCGACATCGAGGCGCTGGACAGCGGGGTGCGTTACTCGGCCCGGCCCGGCACGCTCACGCAGCAGGCGCTGTGACAGCGGCGGCTCAAGCCGCCGAGCCCGCCAGCCGGAAGATGGCCACCGCGTCCACCAGCTGCTGCGCCTGTGTCTTCAGGCTCGACGCCGCTGCCGCACTTTCTTCCACCAGCGCGGCGTTTTGCTGCGTGGCCTGGTCCATCTGCGTGACGGCGTTGCCCACTTGCGCCACACCGTCGCTCTGTTCGGTGGACGCTGCGCTGATCTCGCCCATGATGTCGGTGACCTGGCGGATGGAGCCCACGATCTCGGTCATGCGCTGGCCTGCTTCGTCCACCTGCACCGTGCCTTGCTCGACGCGCTCCACGCTGTCGCCGATCAGGCGTTTGATCTCCTTGGCCGCTTCGGCGCTGCGCTGCGCGAGGTTGCGCACTTCACCCGCCACCACCGCGAAGCCGCGACCCTGCTCACCGGCGCGGGCCGCTTCCACGGCGGCGTTGAGCGCGAGGATGTTGGTCTGGAACGAGATGCCGTCGATCACACCGATGATGTCGGCGATCTTTTTGCTGCTGTCGTTGATGCCCTTCATGGTCTGGACCACCTGGCCCACCGCGTCGCCGCCTTTGGTGGCGAATTCGCTGGCGCCTTGAGCCAGCTGGTTGGCCTGGCGGGCGTTGTCGGCGTTCTGCCGCACGGTGGAACTCAGCTCTTCCATGGACGCGGCGGTTTCCTGCAAAGCCGATGCTTGCTGTTCGGTGCGCGCGCTCAGGTCGTGGTTGCCCTGTGCAATCTGAGCGCTGGCGGTGGCCACGCTCTCCGAGTTCTCGCGCACCACGCGCACCACCTCCGAGAGCTTGCCCTGCATGGATTGCATGGCCTGCAGCAGCTGCGCAATTTCGTCGGTGCCCCGGATGTCGACCCGTGCGCTCAGATCGCCCTCGGCCACCTGGCGTGCCAGGTTCACGGCCCGATCGATCGGACGGGTGATGCTGCGGCTGAACAGCACACCGCCGGTGACGCCGACCGCACAGACCAAGGCCATGAGCGCCAGGCTGATGGTGGTGGCTTGCGCGGCACTGGCTTCGGCCGCTTGCGCGAGCGTCGCGCTGTCGTCGGCGATCTTTTTCACGGCCGCGTCGAGCAAGCGCGCAGGTTCGCGGTCCATGCCGCTGACCGCCTTGTCCCCCACCGCATGGTCAAAGCCCGATGCCTTGAACGACTCGAACGCGGTGCGGTAGTTCTGGCCCATGGTGCTGTGCGCGGCGGCAAACTGCTTCACCAGGTTTTGCGATTCGCCGGTGGGCAGGTTCTGAACCAGCCGTTTCGATGCGTCCGCCATCTCGCCTTCGATCTTGTTGAAGGCTGTCCAGTAACGGTCGAGCTGCGCCGGGTCCTTGCCACGCAACAAGGTGTTTTTCCACTCCTGCACCTGGGTCTTGAACTGACTCAGCAGCTGGCTGGCTGCCGCAGCGTTCTGATGGCTGGCGTGGACATCGGTCTCGAAGGTCTTGATCGAGCGGTTGAGGCTGTGGATGCCGAACAGGGCCGCCGCGATGACCAGGGCCAGGGTCGCGGCGAAGGCCAGGGGGAGTTTGAGTGAGAGTTTCATGGCGGTTTGCGCGGGCAGGCTCGAACAACGGAAGGCGAAATGGCCTATGCCCTCATATCGTCAGCGGCACCCGCCACCTGAAATGTGAAAAGGGCGGCGAAACCCGCCCGTTTCCGATCGCCTTGGTGGCGGTCAGTCCGCCCGGACGCCTTTCAGGCCCGCGCGTCCGATGCGCCGGACCCGGAAGTACAGCCACAGCGCGATGCTCATGTTGAGCAGGTTGAACGCGATGCCGTTCAAGAAGGCCGCGTGGTAACTGCCGGTCAGGTCGTACACCCAGCCCGACATCCAGCCGCCCAGCGCCATGCCCACCAGCGTGGCCATGATCACCGCGCCCACCCGCGCGCCCGCTTCCTTCGGCGCAAAGTACTCGCGCACGATGATGGCGTAGGACGGCACGATGCCGCCCTGGAACAGGCCGAACAGCGCGGCGATCAGGTACAGCGACACCAGCCCGTCGAACGGCAGGAACAGCAGCAGCGCCACGCACTGCAGGGCCGAACCCAGCAGCAGCGTGCGGATGCCGCCGATGCGGTCGCAGATCCAGCCCGAGATGAGCCGGCTGGCGATGCCGCAGAACAGCATGAGCGAGAGCATCTCGGCGCCTCGCGCCGCGCCGAAGCCCAGGTCGGTGCAATAGGCCACGATGTGTACCTGCGGCATCGACATGGCCACGCAGCAGCCCACACCGGCCACGCACAGCAGGGCCATCGCGTGGTTGGGACGCAGGCCAAACGGGCGGCTGGTGTCGGGCGCGACCTCACCCGCGCTCACGGGGTTCGTCACCACCAGCGGCGGGCGCTGTCGCATCAGGATGGCCAGCAGAAAGATGCCGCTGCCGCACACCACACCCAGGATCACGTAGGTCTGGCGCCAGCCGATGGTCTCGATGCCCCATTGCACCAGCGGCGGCCACACCGTACCAGCCACGTAGTTGCCGCTGGCCGCGATGGCCACCGCCATGCCGCGCCGCTTGTTCCACCACAGCGCGGTGTCGGCCAGCAGCGGCGCGAAGGTGGACGAGCTGCCCAGCATGCCCAGCAGCAGGCCGTGCGCGAGGCCAAAGGTCCAGATGCTGCCCGAGTTGGCGGCCCAGATGAAACCGCCCGCCACCGCCACCGCGCCCACGCGCAGCACCGGCGTGATGCCGTGTCGATCCGCGAGCTTGCCGGTGAACAGGCCGCCGATCCCCAGACAGACCATCATCAGCGTGTAGGGCAGGGAAGCGTCGGCCCGCCCCACGCCGAACTCGGCCTGCACCGCCGGCAGCACCACCGCCACCACGTACATGCCGCTGTTGCCCAGCGTCACCAGCGCCAGCGTGGTGAGCAGGCGGCGCACGGCCACGGGCGAGTCGATCAGGCTGGGGTCGGCGGGTGTGTGGGGCATGGCGGGAGATGCTACGCCGGCCCAGGCCGCGCCCATGTCACTCGCGTTTTTCACATGCGGTGTGCCCGGGCGTTTGCAGCAAGGAAGCCAACGCAGCGCACGTGGCCGCCAAGACCGCCCACGGCCAGCGCTGATCGCTGAACCGCCCGGCCTGTTTCAGTCGAACAGGTCGGGCTCACTGCGCACCAGGTCATTCCAGATGGTCTGGAAGTGCAGCCAGCCGATGTATTCGCTGCCCACGTGCTCGCGGCTGTAGCGCGCGCGCTCGGCCGGCACCAGACGCGGCGTGGCGCCGGTGGCCATCACGGCCAGTTGCTGCTGGCAGCAACGCTCCAGCGCGATGAACCAGAACGCCGCAGCCTCGATGCTGTGGCGGCTCGCGGTGAACAAGCCGTGGTTCTGGTGGATGGCCGCCTTCACGCCCTTGAACCAGTCGGCCACCTTCAGGCCGGCTTTCACTTCCACCGCCACCTGGCCGGCTTCGTCGCCGATGACCACGTGGTCTTCAAAGAAGGCCGCCGCGTCTTGCGAGATCGGCAACAGCGGCTGGCCCAGCGAGGCGAATGCCGTGCCGTAGACCGTGTGCGCGTGGCACATGGCAATGATGTCCGGGTGCGCCTCGTGCACCGCCGCATGCAACACAAAGCCGGCGCGGTTCACCGCGTGGCGGCCTTCGACCACCTGACCTTGGTGGTCCACCAGGATCAGGTTGGACACCTTCACCTGCGCGAAATGCACCGCCATCGGGTTGGTCCAGTACAGGTGCGGGTGCTCCGGGTCGCGGATCGTCAGGTGACCGGCGAAGCCGTAGTCGAAGCCTTGGCGCGCGAACGCGCGGCAGGCGCCCGCCAGGCGTTCCTTCAGGTACTGACGCTCCTGCTTCACGTCGTCGAAGGTGGGGATGCCGGGGTAGATCAGACCAGGCTGGTCGGGCTGGTAGATCGACACCTTGGGGTCGGTCAGCGGGTCGTGGCGGTATTCTTTTTGACCCAACGCTGAGAGTTTTTCGAGCACGGCGGACATGGTGTCTCCTCGGGTGGTGATGAGCCGTGATGGTCCGCCCAACGGCTTGCATTGACAAACGATGAATGCTCATGGAAACATGAGCCAGTTTCATCTGAAGGCCCAAAGCATGAGGAATCTTCCACCGCTGGCGCGGCTGCGCACCTTCGAGGCCGCCGCGCGCCTGCAGAGTTTTGCGCTCGCCGCCCAGGAGCTGCACCTCACCGCCTCGGCCATCAGCCACCAGATCCGCGACCTGGAGCGGCACTTCGGCCGCGCCCTGTTCGAGCGGCGGCACCGCCAGGTGCAGACCACGCAGGAGGGCCGGCGCCTCTTCGAGAGCCTGGGCCGGTTGTTCGACGCGCTGGAAGCCACCTGCGCCGAGGTGCAGCTGCCCACGCAGGACGAGGTGCTGGCGGTGCACTGCGCGCCCAGCCTGGCGCTCAAGTGGCTGGGCCCCAACCTGACTTCGTTCGTGGCGCAGCACCCCGCCATCAACATTCGCCTGACCACCGGCGCCGACCCGGTGGACCTCAGCGTGGTGCGCGACATCGACGTGGCGCTCTCTTATGGTGGGGCGCGCCACAAGCCCGGGCTGGATGTGGTCTCGCTAGGCGACGAGCGCATCGCGCCCCTGGTGTCACCCGGCCTGCTGGTGGCGAAAGAGCGGCCCGCCCAGGCCATCCAGCGCCTGACGCTGATCGACTCGCAACTCAGCCCGGTGGGCTGGGCCGAGTGGTTTCAGCTCAACGGCCTGGCGCTGCCCCAGCGCCCCCGGCCTTCGTTCGACCGCGCCGCCATGGCCATCTCGGCCGCGGCCGACGGTATGGGCGTGGCGCTGGAGAGCACGCGCCTGGCGGCGCGCGAGATCGAGCGGGGGGATCTGGTGGTGCTGGGCGAGCGCAGCCTGCAGAAGATCGTGCGGCCGGTGCACTTCCTCAGTGTGCGCAGCACCGACCGGGCGCGCGCGCCGGTGGTGGCGTTTGTGAGGTGGGTGCAGGCGCAGACGGCCTGAGTCGGGCGCTGGCTCAGGCGACCAGGCGCAGCGCAGCCGCGGCCACCGGCGGGCGCAGCGCGGCAAACAGGTTCTTCGGGTCCGCCAGATCGGGGATCAGCGAGACCGTGGTGCCCATGCCTTGCGCAATCGCCAGGCTGTGCATGAAGCGCAGCGCCGAGTAGTCCTCCAGCGCAAAGCCCACCGAGTCGAACACGGTGATCTGCTCGGCGTGGGTTCGGCCCGCAGCGCGGCCAGCCAACACATCGTGCAGCTCGGTCACGGCAAAGTCGGCCGGCATTTGCTGGATGTCGCCTTCCACGCGCGTTTGCGGCGTGTATTCCACGAACACGCTGGCGCGCTGCAGCACTTCGGCGTGCAGTTCGGTCTTGCCGGGGCAGTCGCCGCCCACGCCGTTGATGTGCATCCCGGGCGCGAGCATCTCGGGCGTGACGATGGTGGCGTTGGTCTTGTCGGCGGTGATGGTGGTCACGATGTCGGCGCCGCGCACGGCCTCGGCGGTGCTTTCGCACACCACGATCTCCAGGCCGCTGCCCGCGAGGTTCAACACCAGTTTGGCGGTGGCGGCGCGGTCCACGTCGAACAAGCGCAGCGTGGTGATGCCCACCAGGTGCTGGAAAGCCAGCGCCTGGAACTCGCTCTGCGCGCCGTTGCCGATGAGCGCCATCACACGGCTGTCGGGTCGGGCCAGGGTTTGCGCGGCCAAGGCCGAGGTGGCGGCGGTGCGCAGCGCGGTGGTGAGCGTGAGCTCCGAGAGCAGCAGCGGCGTGCCGGTGGCCACGTCGGCGAGCACGCCGAAGGCCATCACCGTGGACAGGCCCAGGCCGGTGTTTTTCGGGTGGCCGTTGACGTACTTGAAGCTGTAGAGCGTGTCGTCGGCGATCGGCATGAGCTCGATCACACCGTTGGCGCTGTGGTTGGCCACGCGGGCCGATTTGTCGAAATCGCCCCAGCGCGCGAAGTCTTCAGCGATGGCATCGCGCATGCCGCGCAGGGTCTGCGGAATGCCGTGGCGGTTGATCAATTCGGCGGCGGCGGGCGCGCTCAGAAACAGGGTGTGGGCGGGGTTCATGGTGGGGCTCGAAGTCATGGGAAGCAGTGTCTCGCGGCCCCGTGGCAATGTGAATCGGCAAAAACTTGCCATATGCAGAGGAAATGCAGCAAAACGGCAGCCTTGAATGCCAAAATGCGCAAATGGACGACATTGACCAGGCCCTCATTGCCCAACTGCGCCAGAACGCGCGCGCGACCGTGGCCGAGCTCGCGCACCGCCTCAAGGTGTCGCGCGGCACGGTGACCAACCGCATCCGCAAGCTGGAAGACCAGCAGCTGATCGTGGGCTACACGGTGCGGCTGCGGCCCGAGGCCGAGCCCGAGCGCATCCGCGCCTGGATGGCGGTGCTGGTGGACGGCAACCAGACGCGCGCGGTGATCAGCAGCCTGCTGGGCGAGCCCGGCGTGGCCGCGCTGCACGACACCAACGGCCGCTGGGACCTGCTGGCCGAGCTCAGCGCCGGCTCCATGACCGAGCTTTCGCAGGTGCTGGAGCGCATCCGGCTGATCAAGGGCATCCAGGGCACCGAGACCAGCATCCACCTGGCCACTTACCGCTGAACGGTTGCTGCTGAAGACTCAGCGCTGAAGGGCCAGCCGCGCCGCCGCCAGGTCCCAGCCGGCCCAGCCGCAACTTTTGAAGAACACCGGCCCGCTGTGCCGCTGCGCGGCCGGGTTGAGCACCACATCGGCCAGCGTGCGCAGGGCGGGCACGTCCATGCCGGCCTGCAGCAGGTCGCCGGCCTCGTGGTCGGCGTCTCGCGTGTCCACCACCAGCTGGCCTTGCTCGGCCATCCAGCGGCAGACCTCGGGCGCCCACTCCACCATGCGGGGTGTGAACGCGCCCACGGCGGCCACGAAAGCGTCGGTGCGCGGGTGGGCGCGCAAGGCGACGCCTTGCGCCGATGTGCAGCTCACGACCAGCGGGCAATCGACCAACGCGGCGTCGGCATCGTCCACGCGGCGCGCGCGCATGCCGAGACTGCGGGCGTGAAGCACCAGCGCGTCGGCACTGGCCGCGCTTCGTGAAGCCACCCACACCTCCTGGATGCCCAGCCCGGTGTGAAACGCTTCGAGGTGGGAGCGCCCTTGCACGCCGGCGCCCACGATCAGCAAGGGTCCGTCGGTGCGCGGCGCGAGCAGGCGCGCGGCCAGCAGCGACACCGCCGCTGTGCGCCGCGCCGTCACGGTGGGGCCGTCGAGCAAGGCGATGCGCTGGCCGGTGACGGCGTCGAACACCACGATGTCGCCCTGGATGGCGGGCAGGCCGCGCGTGGCGTTGTCGGGGATGAAGGTGATGAGTTTGGTGATGGCCACGCGCGCATCGACCGCGGGCATCACAAACAGGCTGCCACCGCCAGCCAGTGGCTGCACGGTGCGTGCAGGCACCACCACCGTGGGGTCGCGCAGCAGGGCTTCGATTTCGCTGGCCAGCGCCGGGTAGGGCAGGGCCTGGGGCGTTTGCGCCGGGGTGATTGCGGGGGTCATGCCGTGCAGGTCGTGGAGCGGTTCAATCCTGCAAACGGATCACGACGTTGCCCACCGCGCGGCCGGTCTCCACCGCTTCATGGGCCGCCGCGATGTCGTCCAGCGAAAAGGTTTGCGCCACCGTGTGCCGCAGCTGGCCGGCCTGCAGCAGCGTGTGGAGGTCGGCGATGGCACGCGCGCGGTCGGCGGGCAACAGCTCGTAGACGATGAAGAAGGTCAGCCGCAAGGAGTTGAACAGCAACGTGCGGAAATCCACCGACACCTCGCCCGGCTGGTTGGAGCCGTAGCACACCAGCTGGCCGTGGGGCTTCAGGATGCCGTGCGGCAGCAGCGCGGCGGTGCCGCCGAAGTCCATGTCGATCACCACGTCCGCGCCGCGTCCCTGGGTGAGCTCGGCCACGCGGGCGGCGACCGCTTCGGTCCTGTAGTCGATCACGTGCGCCGCGCCCGCATCCCGCGCGTGTCGCTGGCGCTCGGGTGAGCCGGCCGTGCCGATCACGTGTGCGCCTTGCAGCACCGCGAGCTGGGTCACGCAGTGGCCCACGGCGTTGCCCGCGCCGGTCACCAGCACCGTCCTGCCTTGCAAGGGGCCGGCCAGGTGCACGGCTTGCAATGCGGTGAGCGCGGGGATGCCGAAGCAGGCAGCCTCTTCAAAACCCACACCGTCTGGCAGCGGCACGGCTTGCGCGGCCGGCAGCGCCACCTGCTCGCAGGCGGTGCCCATCGGTCGTTGCCATTGCGCGTTCCACAGCCACACCCGCTGGCCAATGCGCTCGGGCGGCACACCCGCACCCACGGCGTCGATCACGCCGGCACCGTCGCTGTGCGGCACCACGAGATCCGCGTTCAGGGGGCGTTTGAGACGCGACTTCACATCCGACGGGTTGACGCCCGAGGTGTGCATGCGCACCCTCACTTCGCCCGCGGCGGGCACGGGCGTGGGCAGTTCGCCCACTTCCAGAACGTCTTGGGCCAGGCCATTGCGGCGGTACCACGCGGCTTTCATGTCGGGGCTCCTGCGGGGGTTGAGTCGGGCCGCCATTGTCAACGGCGTTGCCCGCGGTGCCTGACGCCAAGGTTCAGGGCTGGGTTGGACGGCAGACCCGGCTGGCGAGCCGTTCGATGGCGTCGAACAGCTCTTCGCAGGTGTTGGCCTTGGGGATCAGGTCGGCTATGCCGGCCGCGGGCGCCAGACGCCGCAGTTCTTCGCCGATGTGGCCGGAGGTGACGGCCACCGGGCGGTCGGGGTGCAGGGCCCGCAGTTCGCGCGCCAGCTCCAGGCCCGAGAGGCCGGGCATGGCGAAGTCGGTGATGGCCAGGTCGTACACCACCTTGCCTTCGCGCACATCGCTCAGGGCCTGGCGCGGGTTGCGGTAAACGCTGGCCTGGAAGCCACCGCGCTGCAGCATGCGCTCGATGAGGTGGTTGATCAGTTCGTCGTCGTCCACATACAGGATGCGCGTGCCCGCCAGCCCGCTGGCGACCCGGGCTGGGCCGTTGGGCAGCGCCGCTTGCGCCGGTTCGGGCGACAGCATCGGTTGTCCGGCCGCGCGGAAATACAGCGAGAAGGTGGAGCCCCGACCCGGGGCGCTGTCGACCGTGATCGCTGCCTGGTGGTCGCGCAGGATGCCGTGCACCACCGCCAGACCCAGGCCGGTGCCCTCGCCCGGGGGCTTGGTGGTGAAGAAGGGCTCGAACAGCCGCTCCATAGTCGCTGCGTCCATGCCGCAGCCGTTGTCGCTCACCGAGAGGCACACGTTGACATCGGGCCACTCGGTGGGCGTGCCCGGTGTCGTGCCCACCACCCTCGATGGCGGCGGTGCGCCGCGGTGCGGCCGCAGTTCGATGAGCAGCGAGCCACTGGTCAGGTCTGGCATGGCTTGCCAGGCGTTGGTGCACAGATTGAGCAGCACCTGTTGCATCTGCGTGGCGTCGGCCAGCACCGGGGGTGTTTGCGGGTCGCACGCCACCCGCAGCACCAGCGTTCGGGGCAATGTGGCGCTCAACAAGCGCACCGACTCGTCCACCACCGCGCTCAGCGCGATCACGCGCCGCTCCAGCACCTGGCGTCGGCTGAACGACAGGATGCGTTGCACCAGATCGCGGGCACGGCCACCGGCCTTGAGGATTTCCTGCAGGCTGATGGCCGCCGGGTCGTGGCTCTGCACGTCTTCCAGCGCCAGCCGCGCGTTGCCGAGGATCGCCGCCATGATGTTGTTGAAGTCGTGCGCCACGCCACCGGCCAGCGTGCCCAGGGCCTCCAGTTTTTGCGATTCGCGCAACTGCATCTCCAGCGCGAGGCGCTGGTCTTCCGCGGCGCGGCGTTCGGTCAGGTCGAAGTCGACGCAGAAGCACTCCATGCCGCGCTCGGGGTGCTCCATGAACACTTCGTTGCAGTGCACCTCGACGCTGGAGCCGTCCTTGCGCCGCAGCCACTGCACGCCCGAGAGCACGGGTGTCCGGGTCTGGACCATGTGTTGCACCGTGGCCTTGAAAGCCGCGTGCATGTGGGGTGGCACCACCAGGTCGAGCATGCTGCGCCCCAGCGCTTCCTGCTCGCTGAACCCATACAGACGCTCGGAGCCCGCGTTCCAGTAAGTCACGACCAGGTCGGGCCCATAGCCCTGCACGGCCAGGCCGGGCACGTTGTCGAAGATCTGGCGGTGACGCAACTCGCCAGCAACTTCCAGCGCCTGGGCGCGAATGCTTTCGGTCACGTCCATGATGAAGGCGGTGCACAGCACGGTGCCATCCATCTGCTCCAGCGGTTTGGCCGTGCCTCGAAGCCATTTCGAGCGGCCCTTCGTGTCCTGGATGCGCCACTCATGCCACCAGATGCGGCGCTGCCGCACCGCCTGCATGAAGGATTCGCGCAGCTCGACCTGCGCCTGGCGCTCGCCAGTGTTCCAGAGCAGGGATTCGTCGGCCATGGCGGCTTCAGCCGTCACGCCCCAGATGTCCATGGCGTATCGGCTGATGTAGAGCAGCTCGGCGCGCTCGTCGGCATGCACCCGGTAGCGCAGCAAGGCGCCCGGCACCAGCTCGGTCAACTCGTCGAGTTGCCGGTGGTCTTCGGTGGCGTTGGGTGGGCTTGTCAGCAACGGCGGTCTCCAGCGGTCGATCACCTCGGGCGGTCTTGTTTTGTAACGGAATTTGGCGCTGCGTGCTTGCTGGTGACTTGCCTGGTTTCTGGCGTATCGGCAGCCGGTGTGCATTTCTTGACAACTTGCGCCTCGGCCTGCCGGGCGGGTTGAAACCGTGGTGTCACACAAGGGCGCTCTACTGGAGCCCGCTGGCGCAGCCCCTGCCGCTGTGCCCTGTTCATCCAGCGAGTGCGCCATGCCCCCAGCCAAGCCCACCCCAGCCTCCACGCCCACCACCATCGATCTGGTCTATTTCAATGCCGGCGGCGGCCACCGCGCCTCGGCGCTGGCGCTGCAGTCGGCGCTGTCGCGGCACCACCGCCCGTGGCGTGTGCGGTTGGTCAACCTGTTCGAGGTGCTCGACCCGCAGGACCGTTTTCGCAAGATGACCGGCAGCGCGCCCGAGGATTGGTACAACAAACGCCTGGCGCGCGGCTGGACCATCGGCATGGCGCAGGAGCTCAAGATCCTGCAAGGCCTCATCCGGCTGGGCCACACGTCGCTGGTCAAGACCCTGCAGCAGCACTGGCTGCAGACCGAGCCCGATCTGGTGGTGTCGCTGGTGCCCAACTTCAACCGCGCGATGTTCGAGAGCCTGGCCAGCACCTTGCCGGGCGTGCCTTACGTCACCGCGCTCACCGACCTGGCCGACATCCCGCCGCATTTCTGGATTGAGCGGGGCCAGCCGCAACACTTCATCTGCGGCAGCGCACGCGCGTCGGCGCAGGCGCTTGAGCTGGGTCACGCCCCCGAGCGGGTGCACGCCACCAGCGGCATGATCATCCGCCCCGAGTTTTACGAAGCACCCGTGCTGGACCGTGCCGACGAGATGCGCCGACTCGGTCTGGACCCGGCCCGGCCCACTGCGCTGGTGCTGTTTGGCGGGCATGGCTCCAAGGCCATGCTGGGCATTGCGAAACGCCTGGGCGCGTCCACCCAACTCATATTGGTATGTGGTCACAACAAGGCGCTGGCCGCGCAACTGCGCGCATTGCCCGCTGGTGCGCCGCGGCTGGTGGTCGGTTTTGCGTCCGACATCCCGCGCTACATGCGGCTGGCCGACTTCTTCATCGGCAAGCCCGGGCCGGGCAGCATCAGCGAAGCGGTGCAGCAAGGTCTGCCGGTGATCGTGGTCGACAACGCGTGGACCATGCCGCAGGAGCGCTACAACGCGCAGTGGATCACCGAGCACAACCTGGGCATCGTGCACCGAAGCTTTCGCACCATCGACCGCGCGGTGGACGACTTGCTTTCCCGGCTGGACGGGTTCCGTGCCCATGTGCGGGCCATGGACAACCAGGCCCTGTTTGAAATCCCGGAGATCCTGGACCGCATCGCGTCCGAGGCCCGGTGCCCGGGTACCACGCCCTCAGGCCAGGGGCAGCTTGACCGCGAAAACGGAACCCTCGCCCTGCCGTGAGCGCACGGTGATCGAGCCACCATGGGCCTCGGTGATCTGGCGGCAGATCGCCAGACCCAGACCCGAGCCTTCGAATTCGCGCCGCAGGTTCAGCCGCGCAAAGGGCTGGAACAGCTGGTCCATGCCCTCGGGGCTGATGCCGATGCCGTTGTCTTCCACCGTGATGGTGGCCATGCCGTCGCTGCTGTGCGCCTTGATGTCAATGCGCGGCGCGCGGCTTTCGGGCATGAACTTGAGCGCGTTGGACACGAGGTTCTGGAACAGCAGCGAGAGCAGGCTCGCATGGCCCAGGACCACGGGCAGTTCTCCCATGCGCAACTCGGCGCTGCTGGCCGCGAGCTGCGCCGCCAGCGCCTCGCCGAGCTCGGCCACCAGCGGCTTCAGCGGCACCGGGGTTCGTGGCTCGGTTTCGCCCCGCTGCAGGCGCGCGTAGCGCACCACGTCGTCGAGCAGCGTGCGCATGCGCTCGCCGGCGCTGCGCACCAGCCGCAGGTAGTGGCGCGCTTCATCGGGCAGGCCGGCGCCGTGGTCGTCTTCCACGAGGCCGACGAACTGCACCACGGTGTTCAGGGGTTCACGCAGGTCGTGCGAGCTGATGCGCACGAACTGCAGCAGGCCTTCGTTGGCCAGCTTGAGTTCCTCGGCCGTCTCCAGAAGCTGGGCGTGGCTCTCGCGCAAATCGGTCAGCGCTTCGGCCAGGTTCAGGCGGTCGGTGGCGGCCACCTGCTTGAGCGCATCGTTGGCCTGCTTGAGCCGCAGCTGGGTGCGCACGCGTGCCTGCACGATGGCGGGGCGGATCGGTTTGGCGATGAAATCGGCCGCGCCTTTCTCCAGCCCGGTCTGCTCGAACTGGGCTTCGGCCTGGCTGGTGACGAAGATCACCGGGATGTCCGAGAGCCGGGGGTCGCGCTTGATGGCTTCGAGCACCTCGAAACCCGACATGCCGGGCATCTGGGCATCGAGCAGCACCAGGTCCGGTGGCGCTTCGGCCATCAGCTGCAGGGCGTTCAGACCCTGCGTGGCAAAACGCAGCCGGCCCAGCGGCCGGATCACGCGGGCCAGTGTCTGCACCATGCCGGGATCGTCGTCCACGATCAGGATGTCGGGGAGCCTCTCGGCATGCGGCACCAGGTCGTTCGGGGCTGTGTGCTCCTTGACGGAGGGTGTCATGGCGGCGGTTCCTTCGGGAGTGGCGCGTCGGTCAGGGCGGCGCTGGCGCCTGCGAAATCCAGTTCGTCGAGCAGGTGGCTCACGCGCTCGAAGAGTGTGACGCCAAACCGGGCTTGCAGCCAGTGCGTCCGCGCGCGCCACCAGGTCAATGCGTCCAGATCCTGCCGCTGCAGCAGGTCCAGCAGCTGCGGCAGATCGGTATCGCTCGCCTCGACCTGGCCGGGCGGTGCGCCTGCCGACTGCGCGGCCTTCAAGACCGGAGCGCTGTGCTGTTGCAGTTCAGCCATGGCAGCCTGCAGCGCGCGCCACGGCGCGGCCAGTGCCGAGGCCGGGGTCGTCTGCAGCAGCCCGCTCTCCACCGCCCGTGCCTGTTCCATGAGCCCGGTGATGCCCAGCGTGCCGGCAATGCCGCGCAGTTTGTGCAGGCGCGCCGCCAGGGCGTGCCGGGCTCCTTCGTCGTCGGGCAAGGCCGCGCTGCCGTCTGCCCAGTCGCCGAATTCGGTCAGCAAACGGCGGAGTGACTTCAACCACAGGTCGAGATCCCCCCCGAGCCGCTGCGCGGCCTGCACGGTGTCCACACCCGGGATCTGCGGCCAGGTTGCGTGTGCCGCCTGGTCCGTTGCGGGCGCTGGGCGGCGGCCGGATGCACCGGCCGCCTTGTGCACGCAGTCGTGCACCGTGCGCACCAGGCGTTCGGGGTCCAGCGGTTTGGTGAGAAAGGCATCCATGCCCGCAGCGAATGCCAGCTGGCGTTCCTCGGCCAGGGCACCGGCGGTCAGCGCGATGATGGGCAGCTCGGCCAGACCCAGTTCGCCGCGCACGCGCCGCGTGGCCTCCAGGCCATCCATCTCCGGCATCTGCAGGTCCATCAGCACCGCGTCGAATGCGCCCGGCGTGGCCCGCAAGGCATCCAGGGCTTCACGACCGGTGCGCGCCAGGCACACGCGCGCGCCTTCGCGCTGCAACAGACCCGCGGCCACCTCCAGGTTGATCTCGCTGTCATCCACCAGCAGCAGGTTGAGGTGGCGCAAGGCCTGGTCTTGTGCGGCGGCGTGGGCCTGTCCCTCGTGTCTCAGATCGGTCAATGCCTGCAGGTCGGCGGCCGAGGGTCGGCGCAGCACCAGCTCGAACCAGAACTCGCTGCCTTCGCCCGGTGCACTGCTCAGGCCCACGTCGCCGCCCATCATGTTGGTGAGCTTGCGCACGATCGACAGGCCCAGCCCGGTGCCGCTGAAGCGGCGGGTGGAGGAGGTGTCCGCCTGGGTGAACGGGGTGAACAGGCGGGCCTGGGTCTCGCTGTCGATTCCGCTGCCGGTGTCGCGCACCACGCCGCGCAGGCGGACCTCTTGCGGGTCTTCCGTGTCCGGCGCCGGCACCCTGCCCAGCGACACCGCCACGCTGCCGGCCTTGGTGAACTTGCAGGCGTTGCCGATGAGGTTGGTGAGAATCTGCCGCACGCGCTGGGCGTCGCCGAGCAACACGGGCGGTACCTCGCGGTCCACGTGGATGGTGTAGCGGATGCCGAGGGCCTCGGTCTGGGCGCGGAACAAGGCGTCCATCTCGCCCATCATGTCCTGCGGGCTGAAGGGCTGGATGTCCAGATCCAGACCGCCGGCCTCGATCTTGGCCAGGTCGAGCACGTCATTGACCAGGCCCAGCAGCGAACGGCTGGCCACCCTCGACTTCGACAGCAGTTGGCTCTGGTAACTGGTCAGCGGCGTGTCACCCAGCAGGTGGGTCATGCCGATCATGGCGTTGAGCGGGGTGCGGATTTCGTGGCTCATGTTGGCCAGGAACTCGCCCTTGATGCGCGAGGCTTCCTGGGCTTGTTCCTTGGCGGCGATCAGGTCGGTGATGTCGATGCGAAAGCCCACGGTGTGGCCGTCGGGCATGCGGCGTTCCACCAGGCGCAGCGTGCGGCCATCGGTGAGTTGCTGCAGCATTTCGGTGTTGCCCGAGCGGTGGGCCGCGATCCGTTCGGCCACCCAGGCGTCTTCCTGCCCCTGGGTGACTTCGTGTTCGCCCGAGCGTGCGCTGGCCCGCAGGATGTCTTCGAACGGTGTGCCGGGCACCATGAGGTGCGCGAGCTTGGGCGAGATCTGGCGGTACTTTTCATTGCAGAAGGCCAGCCGGTCTTCGGGGTCGAACAGCACGAAGGCTTCGTCCACCGCGTCGATGGCGCCGCGCAGCAGCGCCTCGCTGCGGGTGGTGTCTTCCTGTGCCTGCTTGCTGGCTGAAATATCCTGGTGCGTGCCGTACATCCACTCGGGTTGACCCTCGGCGGTCCAGCTGCGCACCTCGCCACGGTCGAGCACCCAGACCCAGTGGCCCGCCTGGTGGCGCGCGCGCACTTCACATTCATAGCGGTCGAAGGCCCCGCTGAAATGGCCCTGGAGCATGCCGTTGGTCAGCTCCTGATCGTCGGGGTGCAGGCGTTGAAGCCAGAAATCCACGGACGCGGGCGTGAGCGCTTCCATGCTGAAGCCGATCATGGTGGCCCAGCGTTCGTTGATGCGCAGCTCGCCGGTCTGCACGTTCCACTCCCAAGTGCCCGCATCGGTGCCGCGCAGGATGTTGTCGAGCCGTTCCCGCTCCTGGGCCAGGGCTGCGGTGCGTTCCCTGACTTCCTGCTCCAGCCCTTCTTTGAGTTCCACGACCTTTCGCTGTGCCGCCCGCTCCGCGGTGATGTCGCGCGCGATGACCGAGGCGCCCCGCGGCGCTCCGTTTTCGTCGTCCAGCCGGGACATCGTCATGGCCACCAGCACCGCCTGGCCATCGCGGGTCTGCCGCCACAGCTCCATCGGCGGTGCCTCGTCCGACGTGGGCAGGGCCTGGAGCGCCTCCCGTTCAGCGCTGGTTTGTCCGGCCGGCACGATCAGCGTGTCCAGGCTTTGCCCCACCGCTTGCGCCGGCGTGTGGCCGAACAGCCGTTGCGCACCGCGGTTCCACGAGGTCACCACGCCGTCGTTGTCCAGACCCACGATCGCGTCGGGTGACTGGTCGACGAGGGAGGCCAGTTGCATGCGACCTTCGCGGGCTTGCAGTTTGCGTTGCACGCCCACCCAGTACAGGTAGAGCATCAAGGCGCCCAGCGCACCGGCGCCCAGCAGGGGGGGCACGCCGCTGGCCGCGTTGGCCAGGGCCGCGGCCTTGAGCTCACTCGCTGGCAGGGCGGCGGTGTAGTTCAGCACGCCGATGGGCGAGTCGGGGTTGCCCGTGACACGGGCCTGCGCCGCCATGATCTGCCCCTCAGGCCCCTTCCACCAGCTGATGCGGTCTTCGCCAGCAGTGTCCGGTTGCTCTGCCGGCGTGTAGCTGTCTTCCCAGACATGTCGCTGACCAAGATCAAAGCCGAAGGTCAGCGCTGCATCGGGATGAACGACGAAATCGCCCTGGGCATTGGTTGCGAAAATCCGGGGTCGGGGCCCGCTGCCGGGCGCCAGCGCGCCCAGCCGCCCAGTCAGGTCGACGTTGATGACGATCACGCCAAACACGCTGCCCTGGGCATCGTGGACCGGCGTGGCGTAGCGGATGGTTGGTCGGTGCGGTTCGGTGACCTGGTCGTTTTCCCGGTTCAGCGTCACATCCGACACGAAGACGTTGCCCTCGCCCAGGCGCAGCGACTCTCGATGGAACCCCGTGTCTGCCTTGCGCTGCAGATGCTCGCGCGGGGCGACTTCCACACGACCATTCAGGCGCTCCACCCGCACGATTTCCCGGCCCTCGTCGGCCGCGCCGACGAAGCGCACCCGGTAGGCCTCGGGCGTGGCCTCCAGGTAGGCCGCAAAGATCTGCTGCATGCGGCGCTGCCACTGGTCCGTGGTGGACGATTCCTGCGCATCCACACCGCCTTGCTGCAGGGCGCGAATCAGGCCCTTGACCGGCGGTGTGTTCGCCAGAAACAGCAGGCTGCGCCGCCGTTCTGCGTATTTGCCCTCGGCCGTGCGGGCCAGCGAATCCACGGCAGCTTGCAACGTCAACGCTGCTTGCCGGTGTTGGGCCTTGAGCTCCTGGAGATAGGCGACAGAGGTCAGGAATGCCAGCGCCATGGCAAAGCCCACACCTGCGCGCAGGGCCAGTGTGCTGCGCAGGAAGGTCGCCGGATGCGCCGGGTGTCCGTGCAGATGCCTCAACATCCCCGGGCGTTCGTTGTGCTCACCCTGGAATTGGCGGCGTTCCAGGAGCCAGACCAGACCCAGGGCCAACAGGCTGCTCATGACCGCGCCTGCCAGCACGGTCATGCTCGGTGAGCCGGCCGTGGTCGCCGCACTCAGGGTCGGGAGCGGCCGGGCATGCATGACCCATTCACGGCCCTGCACGCTCAGTTGACGAACGACCACGAGGTCGCTCGTCAACGTGTCCTGCGATGCAAAAAAGGGCGCCTGTTCCGCGCTGTCGGTGAGGGAGATGGACAGCTCGTGTTGATGAGGTTTCAGATCGGTCAGCACCTCGTCGACCACCAGGGGCGCGTAGGTCCACCCCAACGTGCTGGCCTCCCGGGCCGCCGGCGGCGGGTTCGGCAAGAGATCCCGGTAGACCGGCAGCAGCAACAGGAACCCGCGGCGCGCCAGGCCGCTGGCCTGCACCAGGGTGGTGGGAGCGGTCAGTTGAGCGGTGGCTTCGCGCGCGGCCTTCGTGGCAGCGGCTCGGCGGCTGGGCTCCGAGGCGATGTCCAGACCGGTGGCACCCTGGTTGGTCTCCGTCGGGTAGATGTACTGGATGACGAACCGGTCGTCTGTGTGTGGTGCGAGCTCGCGGATGCTGAAGTCTGCGGGGCCTTCGTCGCGCGCGCGGCTCAAAAACCGCGCTTCGTCGGCGCGCGCCACGCGGCGGATGAACCCGAAACCGCGCGCGCCGGGGAATTCCTTCGCGGAGTCGCGGCTGTCCAGATACGCCTTGAACTGCTCACGCGTGACCATCCCGCCGCCGCTGGCGGCGATGGCACCGCGGGCGCCGCGCAAGCCGTACTCGTACAGCCGGAAACGCTCCTGGATGGCCTGGCTCAGCGTGTCGGCAGCCCTGTTGGTTTGCTCCAGCAACCGTTGCTGGTTGCCTTGTTGGGCTTGCCAGCCGGCCAGCGCGCTGAGCAGGATCCCGACGCACCACAGGGCGAACGCCCAGCGCCGGCGGGTCGGCCCGAGTTTCACGGTGCGTGGACCAGATGGATCAGCTTGGCTGCATCCCCCTTGTCCAGCGGCTTTCTCAGAAAGTCGCGCACGCAGGCATGAGCAGCCGCGCGGGCGCGGTCTGCCGGGTCGGAGGAGGAAGAAAGCATCACCACCACGGCGTGGTCCCTCTGCGCCGTTGGCAGCGCTTCGAACGCCCGCAGGAAACCAAAGCCGTCCATCACCGGCATGTTGATGTCGAGCAGGATCAGGTGGATGCCGTGATCGGGCGTTGCGGCCAGCATCTGCAGCGCTTCCTCGGCGCGCTCGAAAGCCCGAATCTCGAAATCCACCCCGCTGCGCTCCAACGCGATGCGGGTGAACAGCAGGTCGTTCTCGTTGTCGTCGACCATCAGCACGCGGCAAGTCATCAAGGCTCCAGACAGCACTTTTGCATTTGTTCTACCCTGATCGGTGGTTTGCGCATTTTTTTCGGATCCGTCATGGGCCTTTCCGGCGCCCTTCGACACATCATGAGCATGCTTGCAATCCAACCGCAGTGATTGGAACCCAGCCGGACGGCGGTGTCACGCAGGCTGTGCGGCGCAACAACACCGGGTTTGCGTGGATATCGGCAGGATGCGCGACTCTCTTGATCTGAATCGAGCGGAGGCGCTGCCGGGCACTTCAGGCCGGACCGAGTGACAGCTCCGCCGCCGCCCTCAGCGCTTCGGCTTCGGTGCGGTAGAGGTGCAACCGGGGGCTTTCGGTCAGGTGACCAGCGCGCTGCAACACCGCTTCCACCGGCAGTTTGATGCCCACCAGGTGCAGTTCGATGCGCTGGTCGTCCAAGTGCTCGCGCAGGCGACCAAAGGCTTCCACCCCGGTGGCATCGATCCAGTTGATCGGGTGCGCGATCAGCATCACATGGCGCGTGTCCGGGTGGGCCGCGATGTGCTCGGCAATCGCGCGCTCGAAGCCGTTGGCGGTGGCGAAGTCGAGCGCAGCGTCCATGCGCAGGGCATACAGGTGGGGCGCCAGCGGCGGCAGCAGCCAGAGGTGGCGGTCCCGCAGGCTGCCGTCGGGGTGCAGACCCACCTCGATGATGCGCGGGTGCAGCCGCAGATAGAGGAAATGACTCAGCGCCATCAGCACGCCGGCCAGCACGCCCCAGTAAAGCCGGGGTGCGGCCAGCAGCGTCACGGCAAACGTCGCGCCGGCGATGCCCGTCTCCACACGCGAAATGCGCCACAACTGCACAAAGGCCCTGGGTTTGATCAGACCCAGGATGGCCACCAGCACGATGGCCGCGAGCACCGCCATGGGCACGTGGTGCAGCAGCGGCGTGAGCACCAGCAGCGCCACCAGCACCACCACCACCGAAAACACCGTGGCCCAGCCGGTGCGGGCGCCCGCGTAGAGGTTGAGCGCCGAGCGCGAAAACGACGAACTGGTGGGGAAGGCACCGCTCAGGCCCGAGGCCAGCTTGGCCAGGCCCTGGCCGATCAGGTCCTGGTCCTGGTCCCAACGCTGGCCGCGCTGCCCGCTGTCCACCTTGGCACTGGACGCCGTTTCCAGAAAGCTCACCAGCGTGATCACCAGCGTGGGCAGCACCAGCTGGCCCAGCACGCTCCAGCCCGGCCAGCCGGGCAGGTAAGGCATGGGCAGACCCCGGGGCAGGGCGCCGACCACCGCGCCACCCCCGGCCTCGAAGCCGGTGAAGTAGCTGATGCCCGCGCTGGCCACCACCACCGCCAGCACCGTGGGAAAACCCGGGCGCCAGCGGCGCGCCAGCATGAGCGCGGCCAGGCTGCCCAGGCCGAAGGCCAGCGAAGGCAGGTGCACCTGCGCGGGCCGGGTCAGGCTGTCCCAGCCACCCAGACCCAGCAGGGCGGGCAACTGCGAGGCAATGATGAGCACCGCCGCCGCCTGGGTGAAGGCCATGAGCACGGGGGAGTTCACCAAATTGAGCAGCCAGCCGAAGCGCGCAAAACCCAGCGCGATCTGCAGCAGCCCGCTGAGCAGCGCCAGCCACACCGCCAGCGCAATCCACTGCGCGCTGCCGGGCTCGGCCAGGCCGCTGAGCGAGGCGCTGATGAGCAGGCAGGTGAGCGCGGTGGGCCCGACCGACAGGCGCACCGACGAGCTGAAGAGCACCGCGATCAGCGCGGGCAGCAGCGAGGCGTAGATGCCCGTGATCAGCGGCATGCCGGCCAGCGCGGCGTAGGCCACGCCCTGCGGCACCACCATCAATCCCACCGTGAGACCGGCCATGGCCTCGCCGCGCAGCAGGGCAGCGTCGGGGCGCGGCCAATGGAGGAAAGGCAGCAGGCGTTTCAGGCGGGACATGCGCCGATCCTACTTGGGCAACTTCCGTCGCGGCGCGCGTGGTGCCCGCGTGAAGCAAGCCCCCCGCTGTTGCTGCCGGGATGCACGTCTCCTGCCGCGGTGATGTGGTCAGGTCGTCAAGGCGCCGGTGTACTCACCACGTGCGGGGTAGTTCTTGGCCAGCGCAAAGTCCAGCGCGGCGAGCAGCTCGTCGAAATGAGGGCGGGCAAAGGGCATGGTCTGAACCGCGCCGTAGTACAGCGTTGCATCGGGTCTGACGATGAAGACACCCGGCTCCGAGAACAGGGCGGGCTCTTCGATGCCGATCGATGTGGTGCCGCGCGACGCGCTGATGTAGAGACCCCAGGCACGCGCGACCTCCAGCGATAGGCTGTGGCCCATGCGCAAGTCGGGCGCGTTCAGCTTGTCGGCCATGGCCTTCGCGCGGTCTTCGGTGTCGCTGGACAGCGCAATGACCTTCACGCCGCGCCGGGTGAACTCGGGCAGGAGGCGACCCAGCTCCAGCAGGTATTTGTGGCAGATCGGGCAGTGCAGTCCCCGGTAGAAGACCACCAGTGAGAACGGATCGGCAGCGTCCGTGGCGAGGTTGAATGGCCCGTGGGCCAGCGTGGGCACCGACAGCGCGGGGACGGGTTGGCGAGGAATCAGCATGGTGTGTCCTGTTCTGGTGGGGGCAAGCTTGCCGGTTGGAAAACTCAAGGATCAGGTGGACTCAGCTGGCGCCGCCGAGCCGTGCGTTTTGTGGAAACAGGACCTTGCGGGCGTCTTCGTCCATCTCGGCCTTGAAGCTGAAGCGCGTTTTCAGCGCTTCGGCGCGTTGCGCCGCCGGGCGCGCATTGATCTCGTCGAGCAGCCGTTTGACGTGAGGCAGCTTTTCCCAGGCGTCGGCGCCGAGCACGAACGGAATCACGCGGGCCCAGCCCCAGACGGCCATGTCGACGAAGGTGTACTCGCCACCCAGCATGTAGGGCTGTTTCCCGAGGTGGTCGTTGACGATGGTCCAGTGGCGCCACGCTTCGAAGTCGTAGCGGTTGACCGCGTAGGCCTTGGGCTCGGGCGCAAAGTGCTTGAAGTGCACCGCCTGACCGCAGTACGGGCCGATGCCGGTGGCGACGAACATCAGCCACGAATACATTTCGGCCCGCGCTGCGGGGGTGTTGGCGGGCACGAAGCGGCCGCTTTTTTCTGCCAGGTACAGCAGCATGGCGTTGCTGTCGAACACGCGGGTCTCGCCGTCGAGCATGGCCGGGGTCTTGGCGTTGGGGTTGATCGCTTTGAAGGCGTCGCTGTGCTGCTCGCCCTTGCGCGTGTCCACCGACACCACTTCATAGGGCAAGCCGGTTTCCTCCAGGTACAGCGCAACCTTCAAGGGATTGGGAGAGGGGTGGAAATAAAACTGGATCATGAAGTGCCTTTCGGGTTGGAGAGTGAGGGGTTCAAAGAAAGGCCAGCCAGATGCCCAGGGGCAGAAAGGCCAGGCCGGTGACGTGGCCCACGATGACCATGGAAGCCACCTTGCCGGGCTCCACATGAAAGCGGTCGGCCAGCAAGAAGTTGAAGACGGCGGGTGGCAGGCACGCAAAGAGAATCAGCGCGCCGCGCTCCACCCCCTGCAACGGGACCGTGGCCAACACCACACCACAGGCGATGAGTCGGGCCAGCATGGCCAGCACGGCGCCGGTGACGCCCACGCGCGCCTCGCCAATCTGCGCCACCGCCAGCCGCGCGCCCAGCGACAGCAGCATCATCGGCACGAGCACACTGCCGATCATGGTGAGCGGGGTGCCCAGCCAGTCGGGCAGTCTCAGCCCTGCGAACGAGCACGCCAGCCCCAACAGCGTGGACCAGACCAGCGGGTTGGCGTAGACCATGCGCCAATCGACGCGTCCGCTCATGAGGCCGGTGCCGAGCGAGAAATGCAGCAGGTTGGACAGCACGAGCAGGATCAGCGCGGGTGCCAGGCCCTGCGGGCCGTAGGCCAGCACGGTGAGCGGAATGCCGATGGGCCCCACGTTGGCAAACATCACACACGGCAGGAACGCGCGCGGCGTCAGGCCGGCCAGCCGGCTCAAGGGCCATGCGATCAGTCCGCTCAGGCCGATCAACAGCACCGAGCCGCTGGCGAACCACAGCGCCGTCTGCGCGTCGAAGGTCTTGGTCGACAGCGAGGTGAAGATGAGCAGCGGCAAGGCGATGTCGACCACCAGGCGGTTGGCTCCGGCGAGGTCGGGTTTGACCGAGCGGGCGTAGAAAAATCCGATGAGGACGATCACCAGAATGGGCAGGGTGATTCCAGCGATCTGGGCAGGCATGGGCAGGGCGTTCTGACAAAAGACACGCCATTGTTCGTGATGCCGTGCAACAATTTGCCCACTTTCGTTAGCTATTCGTACAAAAATGACCGAACCCCGTCTGGATCGTCTCTCCGCCTTGCTGGAAGGTCTGGCCCCGCGCGTGTGGCCATCGGATGGGGAGCGCGAGCTCTCGCTGCACATCGCACGTGCCGCCCTACCCGACGGTGAAGCTGCCCTGACCGATGGGCTGCACCTGCTGGTGAGCCCGCCAGGCCAGGGTGTGGATGTGCTGGCGCTGCGCGCGCGTGGTCTCGCGATCTGGATGAGTTTTGAGGTGGCCTTTGATGGCCCGGTGGGGCGGCTCTTCCTGGACGAGTTCAGACAGCCACTGGAGATCGCTCTGGCCCAGGCCGACCCCTCGCTGATCCAGGTGGTGCACCTGATCGCGGCCGAGATCGAGACCAAGCGCTGCGGGCAGCCCCTGTTCATGAACCGGGCTGGCGACATCCTGTTGATCGGCCTGTTGCGTCACCTGGTGTCTGCGCCGCTGGGCACCATGCGCTTGTTCAACGGTCTGGCCGACCCGCGCATCGCGCGCACCTTGGTGGGCATGCACGCCGAGCCGGCCAGCCGCTGGACACTGGACACGCTGGCAGTGGAAGCCGGCATGTCCCGGACATCCTTTGCCAACCGGTTCAAGACGGTGATGGGCCTGCCGCCTGGCAAGTACCTGGAGAACCTGAGGCTGACACTGGCGCACCGCATGGTGGCCAGCGGCGCAGGTCTCAAGCGCGTGGCGCGAGAGACGGGTTACGCCGGGCCTTCAACCTTGTCCAGGGCCATGCACCGCGCGGCCTGAAGCCGTTTCAGGCGTGCGCTGCGGTCAGCTTGAACGTGGCCACCGTCTGCACCAGTTCGCCGGCTTGGCTCTTGAGGCCGCTGGCGGCCGATGCGATCTGTTCGACCATGGCGGCGTTTTGTTGCGTCGTCTGGTCCATCTGGGTGACGGCCGCACCCACCTGAGCCACTGCACCACTTTGCTCGCTGCTGGCCGAGCTGATCTCGCTCACGATGTCGGTGACACGTCGGATGCTCTGCACCACCTCGGTCATGGTGTTGCGTGCCTGCTCGACCAGGGCCGAGCCCTGGTCAACGCGGCTCACGCTGTCGGAGATCAGGCCCTTGATTTCCTTGGCGGCCTCGGCACTGCGCCCGGCCAGCAGGCGAACTTCGCCCGCCACAACGGCAAAGCCGCGGCCCTGCTCGCCCGCGCGCGCCGCTTCCACGGCGGCGTTGAGCGCCAGGATGTTGGTCTGGAAGGCAATGCTGTCGATCACGGAAATGATGTCGGCGATTTTCTGGCTGGATTCGTTGATGGCGCGCATCTTGTCGACCATCTGGCCGACCACCTCGCCACCCTGCACGGCGACTGTTGAGGCGCTTTGCGCCAGCGTGTTGGCCTGGCGGGCGTTGTCGGCGTTCTGGCGCACGGTCGAACCCAGCTCTTCCATGCTGGCGGCGGTTTGCTCCAGCGCGCTGGCCTGGCTTTCCGTGCGTGAACTCAGGTCGTGATTGCCCTGGGCGATCTCGGTGCTGGCCAGCGCGACAGACTCACTGCCCTGGCGCACGCGGCCCACGATGCCGGCCATGTTGTCGCGCATGGTACGCAGGCTGTGCAAGAGGCTGTGCTCGTCACCCTGTTTGAGGTCGATCGGCACGCTGAGGTCGCCCTGCGCCATGCTTTCGGTGATCGATTTGGCCCGCGCTGGCTCACCACCGAGTTGGTGAAGGATGCTGCGTGCAATCACCAGTCCGACACCCAGCAACACCGCAGCCAGCGCCAGCGCAAACAGACCCATCAGCATGGCGCGGTCCTGGATGGTGGTGATCACGTTGTCCACGTAGACGCCGGAGCCGATCACCCAGCCCCATGGCGCGAAGCCCTGGACATAAGACACCTTCTGCACGGGTGCCTCGCTGCCCGGTTTGGGCCACATGTAGGACACATAGCCGGAGCCCGACTGCTTGACGGTGTTGACGAACTCGACGAACAGGTGTTTACCGGTGGGGTCCTTGTTTTGCGAGAGGTCCTTGCCTTCCAGCTCCGGCTTGATCGGGTGCATCACCATCGCGGGCTGCATGTCGTTGATCCAGAAATACTCTGAGCCGCTGTAGCGCAGCGAGCGGATGGCGGCCAGCGCCAGACCCTGGGCCTGCCCGTCGGTCATCTTGCCCTGCGTGGCAAGGCCGTGAAAGTGCGCTGCCAGGCCGTGCGCGGTTTCCACCGTCTGCCTCACACCGCCTTGGCGCTCGGCCAGGATCAGCGCTCTTTCAGACGTGAGAAAAATGGCGAGCAGCACGGCCAGCCCGGCGACGGCGCTGGCCACAAGGATGCCCAGTCTTTTCGAGACGCCGAGTGAAGACAGTTGAAACATGAACAAACTCCTTTGAAAGCATGCGGGGGTTGCATCGGGTATCGACATGCGGGCGCGCGTCTGTAAACGGAAAAGCGCCCGTTTGACACCGCATTTCCACGGCCCGCCCGGTTGGGCCCGTCGCGCCAGGCGCTATTGGACCCAGTCGCTGGCTCGAAACGGGGGACAATGCAGGCCCTCACCGACGGCATGGTCGGCGCTCCTTCATGGCGCCGGCGGTGCCGGCCCTTGCTGACAGCCCCGCAGCGACACGACCCCAGTTGGTCGATGTTCCAGCCCCCTCTCGGGGTGCTGGCGGGAGTCCCTGACACATCGGGCCACCGCCGCCGTCGCACGCTTCCCCGTCTCCTGCTTGTGCAGCGGCCACACCTTGCGTGTCCGGCCAGACAGACCCTTTTCACGTTGCGGCGTACACCGGCGCAAACACCATCACTGGAGGACATTTCCCATGCAACTCATCGTCTCGGCCGGGCTCATCCTGGCCATCGTCCTGTGGGGCGTCATCGCCCCCGCATCGCTGGGCGGGGTGTTCGACACGTTGCTGGCCGTCATCACGCGCGACTTCGGCTGGCTCTACTTGTGGGTGGTGCTAGGTCTGGTGGTGCTGGCGATGGTGCTGGCCTTCAGCCGCTATGGCGACCTGAAGCTCGGCGCCGAAGACGATGAGCCGGAGTTCTCGGTCGGGTCGTGGTTCGCCATGCTGTTTGCCGCCGGCATGGGCATCGGACTGGTGTTCTGGGGAGTGGCCGAGCCGATCTCGCACTACGGTGCGCCACCACCCGGCATCGCCCCCAACACCCCCGAGGCGGCGAATGCCGCCATGCGCTACAGCTTCTTCCATTGGGGCCTGCACCCCTGGGCGGTCTACAGCATCGTGGCCCTGGCCATCGCGTTCTTCCAGTTCCGCCGTGGCGGCTCGGCACTGGTGAGCACGGCGGTGGAGTCGTTGCCGTGGGCGCCGCTCAAAAAGCTCGGGCCGGTGGTCAACGTGTTGGCCGTGATCGCCACCGCATTCGGCGTGGCGGCGTCGCTGGGCATGGGGGCGCTGCAGATCAACAGCGGACTGAATTCCCTGATGGGCTTGCCGGTGAGCGAGTCCTCGCAGGTCGGCATCATCGTGGTGACCACGGTGCTGTTCCTGGCCTCGGCCGTCACCGGCGTCACCAAGGGCATCAAGTGGCTCTCCAACATCAACCTGTTGCTCGCTGCGCTGCTCACGCTCGCCATCTTTGTGATGGGGCCGACCGTGGCCATCATCGACACCTTCACCAGCACGCTGGGCAGTTACGTGAGCGAGTTCGTTCGCATGAGCTTGCGCATGACGCCGTTCCGCGACAGCGGCTGGATCAGCGGCTGGACGGTTTTTTACTGGGCCTGGTGGGTGAGCTGGTCGCCGTTCGTGGGCCTGTTCATTGCACGGGTGTCACGCGGCCGGACCATCCGCGAATTCATCCTCGGCACGGTGCTGGCGCCCACACTGGCCGCCTTTGTGTGGTTCTCCGTGTTCGGTGGCACGGCGCTTAACCAGGAAATCATGCTGGGCCTGCCGATGGCCGAGGCCGTGGGTGTCGACGTGTCCACCGCCATGTTCGCCATGTTTGAAGCCCTGCCCATGAGCGGCCTGCTCAGCGGCGTGGCCACCATTCTGGTTCTGGTTTTTTTCGTCACTTCGGGTGATTCGGCCACGCTGGTGCTGGGCATGATGAGCACGGGTGGCCAGGCCAACCCGAGCGCGCGCGTGAAGATCGTCTGGGGTCTGCTGGTCTCGGGCATCGCCATCAGCCTGCTGCTGGCCGGCGGCGTGAAAGCGGTGCAGACCGCCACCATCGTCTTTGCCCTGCCGTTCACCCTGGTGATCGTGCTCATGGCCGTGGCCCTGTGGCGTGGCGTGCGCGAAGACTGGGACGACGAGCAGCAGCGTGACAAGGCCTTGCGCCGGCGCATGAAGACCCTGCTGGATCAACCGCAGCCGCAGCCGCAGCCGCCCGCGGCATGACCGCCGAGTTGCTGCTGGCGGTGGGCAAGAGCTACCTGTTCGTGTTCGCCGCCATCCTGCCCATCTTGAACCCGGCGGCCACCGCGCCGATTTTCCTCGGCCTCACCGAAGGCGCCTCGCCCAGCACGCGTGCGCTGCTGGCGCGGCGCATTGCGCGCAACATGTTTGCGCTCATGGTGGGCTCGATGCTGGTGGGCTCCTACGTGCTGGAGTTCTTCGGCATCTCGCTGCCCATCGTCCGCGTGGGCGGCGGGCTCATCGTGGCCGCCGCGGCCTGGCGGCTGCTCAACGCCAGCCACGCCAGCGACGACCGTCGCACCGTGCTGGCCGAGTCGTTCACGCCGGAACAGGCGCGTCGCCAGGCGTTTTACCCGCTCACGTTTCCCATCAGCTGCGGGCCGGGCTCCATCGCTGCGGCCATCACGGTGGGGGTGGCGCTGAACGACACGCGCCTGGCGCTGTCCCTGGCCCGCATGGGCGGCGGTGTGCTGGCGTTGCTCACCATCGGGCTGCTGCTCTATCTCGCGTTTCGCTATGCCCAGCAGCTGCTCAAACCGCTGGGCGAAGCCGGTAGCGTGATCTTCTTGCGCCTGTCGGCCTTCATCCTGTTGTGCCTGGGGGTGCAGATCGTGTGGGACGGGCTGAGCGAGCTGTTGAAAGGCCTGCTGAATTAGGGTGAATCCGCTGCGCAAGTGAGAGGCCTCAGGGTATATTTTTGAAACATCGGCAACCGCCGATGACCCGCACCGGCCCACCCATGACCTTCAGCGTTCACCGCGCCGTGTCGACCTGTTCAGCGTCTGAGCCCGCTGTGTGAGCAACCGCGCGCGCCTCACCCCTGCCTTGGTGGCGCTGTTCACGGTGCTGGCGGCAGCGTTCCTGTGGTGGCAGTCGGAGCGTTCCCAAGCGCTGTTGCAGCAGCAGGTGTTGCTGCAGGCTGAGAAGCGCAGCATCCTCCTGGCCGACGCCATGGGCGGGCAGGTCAGTGGCCTGATCACCTCCCTCGACTTGCAGTTGCGCGATCTGCGCCGCGAGTGGTTGCGCGACCCGGGCGGGTTCAACGAGCTTGCGCAGGGAATCATCGAGGCCCTGCCACGCGGTTTCGTCACCCACATCTCCGTGGCCAATGCCGACGGACACGTGATTCACGACACCCTGGGCAAACCGGACGCCAGCTTCATTGGCGATCAGGCGCATTTCCAGACCCAGCGCGATGCCGCAACCGACGACCGACTCGTGATCGGCAAACCGGTGAAGCCGAACAACGCAGACGGCTGGGAGGTGGTGGTCAACCGCTCGATCCTGGTGGACGGGCGCTTTGTGGGGTCGGTGCAGATGATGGTCTCCACCGCTTTCATTGCGCGCAGGCTGGGTGCCTTGCAGCTTTCAGAACAAGACGTGGTCTCCTTGATCGCGCCCGATGGCACTTTCCTCGCCCGCAGCCGGGACCATGAGGACGCCATGGGCACGAGCGTGCCGAGCCATCGGGCTTTCGTGGCCGACCGAGACGCGCGCAGCGGCAGCTTTCGCACCGAGGGGCTGGTCGACGGCATCGCCCGCACATACGGCTGGTACCGCCTGCAAAGCAGCGGGCTGGTGGTGGCCATCGGCATCGCCGACCAGGCCGTGCTGGCCCCGCTGGCGCCGGCGTTCGAGAGCAACCGGCAGGTGACGGCGGCGCTCATCACCTTGCTGCTGGTGAGCGGGGGCTTGATCATCGCGCTGCTGGTGCACTTGGGGCGCAAGGCGTCGGCATTGGAGGCCAGCGAGGTGCTGCGGCTTCGCCAGTTCGGGAGCTCGCCGCTGGGCATGCTGGTGATGGACGCCACCACCAACCGGTTTGTGGACTGCAACGAAGCGGCCCTGGCGCTCTATGGCTGTGCGCGCCGTGAAGACTTGCTGGGCAAGTCGCCCATGGACATCTCGGTCCAGGTCCAGCCGGATGGCCGGACGTCGGCCGAAAAAGGGCAGGCGTGCTTTGAACAGGCCCGCCGCTCGGGCGCGGTGGTGTTCGAGTGGCGACACCGGCGTCCCGATGGCAGTGAATGGGATGGGGAAGGACACTTGATGGCGTTCGAGCTGGAGGGTCGCCCGCTCATTCAGTCCAGCATGCAGGACATCACCCTGCGCAAGCGAACCGAGGCCGCCCTGCAGGAAAGCGAGGGCCGTTTGAAAGAAGCGCAGCGCCTGGCCCGCGTGGGCAGCTGGAAACGCGATCTCGCCACCAACGAGCTCAGCTGGTCCGACGAGATCTACCGCATCTTCGAAATCGAACCCTGGGTCAAACCCTCTTACAAGACCTTCATCACGCGCGTGCACTCCGACGACCGCGCGCTGGTGACCAGCACCTACGAACATTCGGTGGAAACGCGCGCGCCTTATGAGGAGGTGCACCGCCTGCTCATGCCGGACGGGCGCGTCAAGCATGTTCGGGTCTCGGGCTTCACCGAGTTCGAGGGCGACATGCCGCTGCGCAGCGTGGGCACCGTGCAGGACATCACCGAGGTGCACATGGCCGAAGAAGCGCTCAAGCGCTTGAACGAAGAGCTGGAACACCGCGTGGCCGAACGCACGCGCGAGATGTCGGTGCTCAACCGCGAGCTGGAGGCCTTTGCCTACAGCGTTTCGCACGACCTGCGCACACCGCTTCGCAGCATCGAGGGATTTGCCAGCCTGCTGGAAGAAGAGTGTGGCGTGCTGCTCAACGACGAGGGCAGGGGCTACGTCCACCGCATCCGAACTTCGTCACGGCGCATGGGCCGGCTCATCTCGGACCTGCTGGCGCTGGCCCACCTGAACAGCACCGAGTTGCGCCTGGAGTCGGTGGACCTCACCCGCACCGCGCGCTCGATCTGCCGGGAGCTTGAGGCCACCGACCCGTCGCGCGAGGTCCATTGGCGCATCGATGACAACCTGCGGGTCAGTGCCGACCGCGGGCTGATGCGGGTGGTGTTGCAGAACCTGCTCGGCAATGCCTGGAAATACACCAGCCAGACGCCCCGCGCCGAGATCACCTTCACGCAGTCCACGCTGCCCGACGGCACGGTGGAGTTTTGCGTGTGCGACAACGGTGCCGGCTTCGACATGGTCTACGTGAGCCAGTTGTTCGAGCCCTTCAAGCGCCTGCATGCCCACCACGAATTCGAAGGCTCTGGCGTGGGCCTGGCCACGGTGCTCCGGGTGATTGAGCGCCACGGTGGGCGCGTGCGCGGCGAAGGCGCGGTCGGCCGGGGGGCAACGTTCTGTTTCAGCCTGCCAAAAGACTGAAACCCCCACGCTCCCGCGCTTCGCGGCCCCCGAGGGGGCCGATTCACCTTGGGGCTGCCCGGCGGCGAATCAGGCCCGGGCCGAGGCCGGCAGTCCGAAGACGGCGTCAAACGCCCAGTTGAAGACGAAGGTGTAGATCAGGAAAAACACCACGAGGGCCATGTCCATCACCAGCGCCTGCCACAGACCGATGCCCAGCCACCACGCGATCAGCGGCACCAGCATCAGCACCAGCCCGGCCTCGAAGATGACGGCGTGCGCCACGCGACGCTTCACGCTGCGGCCCTTGACCGGCTGGCGCGCTTCCCAGTGCTCAAAGAGGCTGTTGAACACGAGGTTCCACACCACGGCCACGGCCGAGGTGGCGGTGGCCAGTGCGCCGCTGGCCACCAGGCTCTCGCCCGACATCAGCATCAGACCCAGGCCCGCCAGCGCAATCGCCAGCACCTCGTACAGGCTGATGTAGACGACGCGCCGCCAAATCCCCTGCAACTTGGCTGCGCTCACTCAGAGCGGGTCGTGCAGGGCCTTGGACAAGGCGGCGATGTTGGCCGCGCTGGGCACCTGCGGCTTCATTTCGTCCTCGGCAGCGGTGGCGTTTTCGTGCGCCTGGATGGCATTGACCATGTCGTACTGCGTCTCCCACACCAGGGTCTTGCCGGGTGGGCAGAGGTCGCGCACGGTGCCGAACCAGTAGTAACCGTCGTTGCCGCCGAATAGCTTGTCGATGCCACCGGCGTCACCCGTTTTGAGGCCATGGGCCGACAGGATCTGGGTGAGTTTGTGGTGGGAGACGGAATAGGGCATGTCGCAAGCAGTGTTCGTGTGGGCCGGCGAGTGTACCGAAACACTCGCCTTGTTGCAGACCACCCGGCTTGGGACGCGATGGCGGCCAGCACCATCCACAGCGCAGTGTCTCAGGCCTGCAGCACGCTGGAGAGATCAAAGCTGCTGCGCTGGCCGACGTGTTGCCGGTTGGCCGCCAGCCAGCGATCGGCCGCCTCGACGCCGAGGTCGTGCAGTTGCGACAGGAAGGTCCACTGTGTGTTGGTCTTGCTGTCGGCCCCCAGTGGCGCGAGCGACTCGCCACCATCGATCATGTGCACCCGCAGGTCCTGCACGCGCTGGAACAACACCGGGGCGCCGGGTTGGCGTTCGGTGCCCACCAGTTGCTGCATCAGGGCCAGCGTTCGCATTTCCTTGAGCAGGCTGGCGTTGAAGGTCACCTCGTTGATACGGTCCAGGATGTCGCTGGCGCGCTTGGGCACGGTGTCGCGCTGCAGCGGGTTGATCTGCACCAGCAGCAGGTCGTCGGCCGGGCTGTCGGTGATCAGGGGCAGCAGCGACGGGTTGCCCGCGTAGCCGCCGTCCCAGTAGGCCTCGCCGTCGATCTCCACCGCCTGAAACAGGAGCGGCAGACAGGCCGAGGCCATCACCATGTCGGCGGTGAGCTCGTGCTGGCCGAACACCCGCAGCTGGCCGGTGCGCACCTGCGTGGCGGCGATGAAGAGCTGGGTCTTGTGACAGGCACACACGCGCTGGAAGTCCACCGTCTCCAGCAACACGTCGCGCAGCGGGTTGAGGTTGAGCGGATTGAGCTGGTAGGGCGAGAGCTGGCTGCCCAGGGCCGCATTGAACTGTTTGTAGGGCGCCAGCCAGGGCGCCATGAGCGCCTGGACCGGCCCGAACGCCGCGCCCAGCGGGCTGCTCTGCAAGGTGTGGAAGGGCGAGATCTCGGCCACACGCTTCCAGAACTGGTGCAGCACGCGCCGGGCGCCGGCCCGTCCACCGTCCATGAGGCCGGCGGCCAGGGCCACCGCGTTCATGGCACCGGCGCTGGTGCCGCTGATGGCGGTGATCTCCAGCCATTCTTCTTCCAGCAGGCGGTCAAGCACGCCCCAGGTGAAGGCGCCGTGCGAGCCGCCGCCCTGCAGGGCGAGGTCAATGGGGAGCTTGCCGCTGGCGGTGCGGGGTGCGGGCTTGCGTGGGGTGCGGGGTTGGCGGGTCATGGGTTGTCCGGACATCGATCTGGTGCATTGCACCATGTTCCCGAAGCTGCTCCGGGCGTCTGGGACAATCGCGCTTTGCTTTCTGGCCCGCCTGCGCTGCATGTCCACCACCACCCTCGAACCCATCGCTGACGAAGCGCCCCTGCTGCCCACCGGCCCGCTGGCGCGCGAGGCACTGGCCCTGGCGGCGTTCGACCACGTGGTGGCGCACGCCTCGGGCTACCGCGCCCGGTCGGGCCAGCGCGAGATGGCCGCCCACATCGCCCACACGCTCTCGGGCGTGACGCCGGGGGACGACTCGGTGGCCAGCGACGCAGCCTTGCCCGCGCGTGGCATCGCGGTGGTGCAGGCCGGCACCGGCGTGGGCAAGTCGGCGGCTTACGCGTCCACGGTCATCCCGCTGGCGCTGGCGCAGCAAAAGCGCGTGATCATCTCCACCGCCACCGTGGCGCTGCAGGAGCAGCTGATCGCGAAAGACCTGCCGGCCCTGGCCGCCACGCTGCCGCAGCCGTTCAGCTTTGCGCTGGCCAAGGGGCGCGGGCGCTACGTGTGCCGCCTCAAGCTCGACCAGCTCAGCGGCGGCGACGCGGCCAGCGCCGATCTGTTCGAGAGCGACGACGCCCCCGCCGACACCAGCGCCTCGGGTGTGGCCGCGCGCGCCGTGGCCTCGGCGTCCGCCGCGGCCCGCTGGCAGGAACGCGGCGTGCAGTACACCGCCTGGGCCAGCGCACTGGACGGCGGCAGCTGGGACGGCGACCGCGACCGGCTCGACGAGCCGCCAGAAGGCAGTCTCTGGAGCCCCGTGGCCGCCGAACGCCACACCTGCACCGCGCGCCACTGCCCGAGCTACAACAGCTGCAGCTACTACCAGGCGCGCGCCAAGCTCGCACAAGCCCAGGTCATCGTGGTCAACCACGACCTCTTGCTCTCCACGCTGGGCCTGCACGCCTTGCCCGCGCCGCAAGACTGCTACGTGGTGTTCGACGAAGCGCACCACCTGGGCTCGGTGGCGCAGGGGCAGTTCACCGCCTCCATGGACCTCATGCGCAGCAACTGGCTCGACAAGCTGCCGCGCGCGGTGGACGAGGTGGCCGGCGCGCTGGACGCGCGGCCCACATCGGAAGTGGCGCAACTTGCCAAGGACCTCAAGACCGCGCAGGGCGAACTCGCGCGCCTGGCCATACAGCGCATCGGCGCACTGCCGGCCTGGCTCGACCTCACCGGCCGCACGCCGGGCAAAGCGCCCGCACGCGGCGGCTTCACCGACAACGCCCCACCCATCGTCGACCGCTTCGACGGAGGCGCGCTGCCGCCCGAATGGACCGAGGTGGTGGCGCAGATGCACGCCAACGCCAGTGCGCTGCTCAAGGTGTTTGAAGCGCTGGCCACGCAGCTCAAGGCCAACGCACGCGAGAACCCGAGCGATGCCGCGCGCTGCGCCAAGCTCTACAGCCGCCTGGGCGTGCTCGCGCCGCGCCTGCAGAGCGCGCAGGAAACCGCCACGCTGTGGATGCAGGCCCCCACGGATGGCCAGGCGCCGCTGGCCAAGTGGCTGGAGGCGGGCATCCACCACGGACTGGTGACGCTCACCGCGCACGCCTGCCCGCTGCAACCGGGCAGCCTGCTGCGTAACCACCTGTGGAACAAGGTGCGCGCGGCGGTGGTCACGTCGGCCTCGCTCGTGACCTGCGGCAACTTCGACCATTTCCTCCATGAGTCGGGCCTGGCCTACGACGACGCGGTGGCCACGCGCGAGGTGCAAAGCCCGTTCGACCACAAGCGCCAGGGCCGGCTGGTGGTGGTGCAAACCGTGGCCGACCCGAAGGACGTGGAGGGCTACACGCGCGAGATGCTCGCCTCCCTCATGGAAGACCTGCGCGAGGTGAAACGCGGCGCCCTGGTGCTGTTCACGTCCAGGGCACAGATGCGCCAGGCGCAGGGCTTGCTGGAGCGCGGCGAACACGGTGCGCTGCGCGACCGGGTGCTGGTGCAGGGCGAAGCCTCGCGCACCGTGCTGCTGCGCCGCCACGCCGAGCGCGTCGCCGACGGCGAGGCCTCCATCCTGTTCGGCCTGCAATCGTTTGGCGAAGGGCTGGACTTGCCGGGCGAGCTGTGTGAGTGGGTGTTCATCACCAAGCTGCCGTTTGCTTCACCGAGCGACCCGGTGGGCCAGGCGCGCGCCGACTGGCTCAAGAGCCAGGGCCGCGACCCGTTCAGCGAACTGGTGGTGCCCGCCACCGGCGCGCGCCTGCTGCAGTGGACCGGCCGCGCGTTGCGCAGCGAGACCGACGAGGCCGTGGTGATCTGCTACGACGCGCGCCTGCTGCGCCAGAGCTACGGCCGGCGCATGCTGCAGGGGCTGCCGCCTTACCGGCTGCAGCGCCGGGTTGACGGGGTGGTAGTCGACGTCAGGGTGTGAGGGGGCGCACGCAGCGCACCAGGCGTTCGGCCAGAACCTTCTGGCCGCCGGCAAACGCATTTTGTGTGGTGGTGCTCGACGCGAGCGCCCACAAGTCTGGATCGGCGGCCCGCTCGTTCGACGACCAGCGAAGGTTCGCATCGAAGTTGCCGACCGGGGACTGCAGATCGATCAGATTTGAACGGATGTTGTCGGCCAGGCGGGGCTGCTGCCCGGTGCCGCAAAAGTTTTCGGGCGCGATCGTCAGGTCGTAGCCGAGCTCGCACAAGGTCGGCAAATACCAGTCGCTGTGGCCACCTTCTGTGCTGTCGGTGCACAGGGCGGCCGCGTAAGTGCCGCTGCCATGCAGGGCCACGATGCGTGCCGTGTTGCACGCGCCATCGGTGGCGCCGTCGCAGCTGTTTGGCCCGGCGACATCGAGTCCGCCGACGCCCGCAGCGCCCAGCGCCGGGCTCCAGTGGTGCTGACCGGGCAGGTCGCTCAGCCCGGCCACCTTGCCGCCGATGCTCCCGCCGATCGGCGTGCTGTCGTCAATGGCAAACACAAAGCCACCCTGGTACACGCTGCCGTGGGTGATCACCGACACCAGCAGAGCCGCCATTGGAGCGCTCGCGCTGCTCACCCGCACGGTGGCTGGCCGGGCCGCGGCATCGCCGGGGGCGGCCGATGGCTGATCGCCCGGCAGCAGCATGAGCCTGCAGGACGCCTGGGGTTCCAGCCGGTCCGGGCAGTTGTGGATGAGCGTCGTGCCGGCGGGCAGGCCCTCGGGCGCGAGCGTGAGTTGCGCGATCGGCAGCGCACCGGTGTTGCTCAGGGTGGCCAGTCGCGGCGTTCCGGATACCGCCAGGCCCATCGCTGGCGGCGTGAAGGAAAGCGAGCCGACCTCGTCGCCACCGCCGCCACAGCCGTTCAGGACGGTGGCGGCCAGCAGGGCGAAGGCAATGGGGTGAAATGTTTGGGTCATGGCATGAGGCAGAAGTCGCAGGGGATTCCAATCTATCCATCGCCCGCAGAAGCGCCATCGGCGCAACACCGCAGGCGCGCCCGGCATGACTCTGAGGTTTTTCAGCGCGCCCGCGATACCATCCGCCCGGCGCCCGATGGCCTGCGCGCCGTTGAACCTTTTCCTTTCTCCCTCCCTCCCACACCCCATGATCTACGCCACCCTCAAGCTCGTTCACGTCCTGTCCATCGTGTTGTGGATCGGCGGCATGTATTTCGCCCACGCCTTCCTGCGCCCGGCGGTGCAGTTTCTCGAGCCCCCGATGCGCATCCGCCTCATGCACGACGTGCTTCAGCGCTTCTTCACCACCGTCCAGGTGGTGGTGCTGCTGGTGCTGTTCTCGGGCCTGTGGATGATCGGCCGCGTGGCCAAGGAAACGGTGCAGGCCGGTCTTCCGTTCAACATGCCGCTGGGGTGGACCGTGATGGCCACGCTGGGCATCCTGATGATCGTGGTCTTCGGCCACATCCGCTTCGCGCTGTTCAAGCGCCTCTCGCGCGCCGTGAGCGCCAGCGATTGGCCCGCTGGCGGTGCCGCGCTCGCCTCCATCCGCACCTGGGTTGGCGTCAACCTGATCCTCGGTGTGGCCACCATCGCGGCGACGTTGTTGCTGGGCTGACCCTCCCGGGTTTTCCCTGTAGGTAGCGAGCTACCACCCGCCCGCAGGCCGGGCGCGCAATACTGCTTTTCACACCCGCAAGCCCTGCGGGTGCGAGACCCAAAAAAGCAGGAGACAACATGCGCGTCATCGCCATTCAGGGGGCCGCCCCCGCCGTTGCCACGGCCAGCGCTTGCAACGAAGACGTGGGCGAGGTGCCCCGGATGAACCTGCCGCTGGCGCGGCGCGAATTCCTCAAGGGATCGGGTGTGCTCATGGGCACGCTGGTCACCGGCAGCTTGCTCGCCAGCCTCGCGCCCTCGCCAGTGTGGGCGGTCGAACTCAAGGCGCTGAGCAAGGCCGAGGGCGAGGCCCTCATGGCCATGGGCCGCGTGCTCTACCCGCACGACAAACTGCCCGATGCGGTGTACGCGCTGCTGGCCAAGGACCTCGATGCCAAGGCCGCTGGTGATGCCGGTGCCGCGAAGATGCTCAAGGACGGCATCGCGGCGTTGAACAAGGCCGCCAACGGCGACTTCACCAAGACCGGCAAGGCTAGGAAGCTGCAGATCGTGAAAGCCATGGAGGGTCAGCCCTTCTTTGGCGCGGTGCGTGGCCAGTGCATCACCTCGCTCTACGACAACGACATGGCCTACGCAACCTTCGGCTATCCCGGCTCGGCCTGGGAGAAGGGTGGCTACATCACGCGCGGGTTTCAAGACCTGAAGTGGTTGCCCGCGCCCACGGCGCAGGCCAGTCCCGCGGCCGATCTCTGAGCCCCCGGTTTTTCCCCCACGAGTTCAACACGAGGCGGCCGGGCCAGTGCGCGCACCGGGACGCTCCAGGAGACACACATGACAACGTTTGCACACAGCGACGACTCGGTCGTCGTCATCATCGGTTCGGGCGCGGGCGGCGGCACGCTGGCCAACGAGTTGTGCCAGAAGGGCATCAAGGTTGTGGTGCTGGAAGCGGGCGCTGCGCAGAGCAACGCCAGCTTCATCAACGACGAATGGAAGTCGTTCAGCCAGCTGGCCTGGCTCGACACCCGCACCACGTCGGGCAGCTGGCGTGTGGCGAAAGACTTCGCCGGCCTGCCGGCCTGGATCTGCAAGACCGTGGGCGGCACGACCACCCACTGGGCCGGTGCTTCGCTGCGTTTCCAGGAACACGAGTTCCGCACCAAGACCGTTTACGGCGAGATCAAGGGCGCCAACCTGCTCGACTGGCCCATCACCCTCAAAGACCTGGAGCCCTATTACGCCAAGGCCGAAGACAAGATGGGCGTGACGCGCACCAACGGCATTCCGGGTCTGCCGGGCAACAACAACTTCAAGGTCATGTACAACGGCGCCTCCAAGCTCGGTTACAAGGAGGTGCACACCGGCAACATGGCCATCAACAGCCAGCCGCGTGACGGGCGCGGCCGCTGCCTGCAGCTGGGCTTCTGTTTCCAGGGCTGCAAGAGCGGCGCCAAGTGGAGCACGCTCTACACCGAGCTGCCCAAGGCCGACGCCACCGGCAACTTCGAGCTGCGCACCGAGGCGCACGTGACCCGCATCGAGCACAACCCCGCTGGCAAGGTGACCGGCGTTGTGTACTTCGACAAGGACAAGAAGGAGCAGCGCCAGAAGGCCCGTATCGTCTGCGTGGCGGGCAACTCCATCGAGACGCCGCGCCTGCTGCTGCTCTCGGCGTCGAGCATGTTCAAGGACGGTCTGGCCAACAGCTCGGGTCAGGTGGGCCGCAACTACATGCGCCACATGACGGGCTCGGTCTACGCCGCCTTCAAGCAGCCGGTGCACATGTACCGCGGCACCACCATGGCCGGGATCGTGCGCGATGAAGCGCGGCACGACACCAAGCGCGGCTTCGCCGGTGGATACGAACTGGAGACGCTCTCGCTGGGCGTGCCCTTCATGGCCGCGTTCCTCAACCCCGGTGGCTGGGGCGCCGACTTCGCCTGGTGGATGGAGCGCTACACCCAGCTCGCCGGCATGTGGCTGGTGGGTGAAGACATGCCGCGCGAGACCAACCGCGTCACGCTCAATGAGAAGGTGAAAGACCAGTGGGGCAACTACGTGCCCAACGTGCACTTCGACGATCACGACAACGACATCGCCATGCGCAACCACGCGTTCACCCAGGGCGAGCGCATCTACCAAGCGGCTGGTGCCATCAAGACCTTTCGCACGCCGCCTTACCCGAGCACGCACAACATGGGCACCTGCCGCATGAGCGCGCGCCCGCAGGACGGTGTGTGCAACGCCTGGGGCCAGACGCACGACATCCCCAACCTGTTCATCAGCGACGGCAGCCAGTTCACCACCGGCGGCGCGGAAAACCCCACGCTGACCATTGTTACGTTGGCGATCCGCCAGGCGGACTACATTGCACAGCAGATGACGGCGAGAGCAATCTAGGCCCCCACGCTCCGCCGCTGCGCGGGTCGCTGCCCCCCCTGGGAGGCGGATCCGCCTTGGGGCGGCCCGGCGGCGGATCGGGTCCCCACGCTGCGTCGCTTTACGGATCGCTTTCCACTCCCACACATCGCAGGAGATCCACCATGTGCGAATTTTTCGTCAAGGCCGACCCGATCCAGTACGAACAGCGTTCGCGCACGGTGCGCATGCACGGTGTGCTCACCAGCATCCGGCTGGAGAACATGGTGTGGGACCTGCTGGCCGAGATGGCCGAGGACGAGGGTTGCACCACCAACGCGCTGATCGCGCAGTTTCACGACGAGATCCTGGCGCACCGGGGAGAGGTGCCCAACTTCGCGTCGTTCCTGCGCGTGACCTGCATGCGCTACATGCGCCGACGCATGATGGCGCTGGAGCGGCAGCAGACCGAGTCGCGCGCGCCGGCCCTGCAGGTGGCGGCCAGTGAAGCGCTCACCACACCGCTGCAAGGCACCGGCACCGACGGGCCTGCCATGCCGCGTCCCTTGTTATCGCCGGTGGTCTCCCCGATCCGCGCCCGCTGACTTTTTGTTTTGAAGGACCCTTGATGAGCTTCACCACCGAACACCTGCCTGGCGTCTGCGCACAACCCAGCAACGCCTCGCGCGGATTCGTGTTCAACCACAGCATGCTGCGCGTGAAAGACCCGACCGTGGCGCTGGACTTCTACACCCGGATCATGGGCATGCGCCTGCTGCGCAAGCTCGATTTTCCCGAGATGTCGTTTTCGCTGTACTTCCTGGCCCGCCCGGAAGACGGCAACGCCCCCGACGATGTGGGCGCGCGCACCAGCTGGACCTTCAGCCAGCGCGGCGTGCTGGAGCTCACCCACAACTGGGGCACCGAGAGCCAGGCCGACTTCAAGTACCACGACGGCAACGCGCAACCGCAGGGCTTCGGCCACATCTGTTTTTCGGTGCCCGACCTGGCCGCCGCCGTGGCCTGGTTCGACGAAAACCAGGTGCCTTATGTGAAGCGGCCCGACCAGGGCAAGATGAAAAACGTGGCCTTCATCAAGGACCCCGACGGCTACTGGATCGAGATCGTGCAGCCGGATCTGCTGGCCCAGCTGGGCAGCTGATCAGAGCCCGGGTGGGGCAATGCGCTCGCCCCACATGCGCCGCCACAGCCAGTCGAGCGAAGCGCCGATGTCGGGCCGCCGACCTTCGAGCGTGGGGCGGTGCCCGCCGTTGGCGCGAGCTGCTTCTGTACCTAGATTGAAGTGGAAGGTGTAGCTGGGCTCCTGCCCCATGCGCAGGTCGGTCACGAACAGCTTCCCTCCGGTTTTCGATACGCTGTAGAAGCCGTGGGTGAACGCCGCCATGCGTGCGACCGAGGGCTCGTCGGCGTGGCGCTCCAGCAGGCCGGCGCCGCGCTCGTGCCGCGTCCAGGTGATGGGCCGGTCGTCGTCGAAAAGGGAGTAATGGCCTTCCAGGTAGTGCGTGGGCGTGGTGGCCACCAGGCGCCACAGCACCGTGTTGAATGGCGAGGGCGTCACCAGCAGGCCGGATGCCGCGATGCCCTCTTGCTGCAGCGAAGCGCGCGCCACCTGCGTGGCGTGCTGCTGCGCGCCCACGCTCCAGCCGAGGTAGAGCGTGCTCAGCGCGAGGCCGGCCACGTTCCAGTTCAAGCCCCGGGTGTTCTTCAGCCGCAGCGCAGCGACCACGCCCACGATCAGCGGCACGGTGTAGAGCGGGTCGATGATGAAGACGCTGCCCACGCCATACGGGTGGTCGGTGAAGGGCTGCAGCAGTTGGGTGCCGTACACCGTCATGGCGTCGAGCAGCGGGTGCGTGACGAGCACCAGCCACAGGGCCAGCCACCATCGTTTGAACAAGGCCGCTTCGCCGTGGATGCGCGAGACGATCCAGGCCAGCACCGGCGCGGCCAGCGTGAGCAGAAACAGCGCGTGGCTCTCGGCCCGGTGGCGCGTCATGTTGAGGATGGCGTCGCCGTGGTCGATGAAGGCGTCGAGGTCGGGCAGGGTGCCGCCGATGGCGCCCCACAGCGCGGCTTTCCACACCGCCGTGCGTCGGCCCATCACGGCCACGCCCACGGCGGAGCCCAGGGCAATCTGAGTCAGTGAATCCATGGGCGGCAGCTTAAGCGCGGAGGCAGATCCCCCGGGTCTCGCCGGGCTTTTCAGGCACCGGTCTAAGCCTGAACGACGATGGGGAAGTTGGCCTTGATGCCGTCGCTGCCCGATGCAAAGGGCACCGTAAGCGCGGTCCGGTTGTCTTCGTTGAGGCGGCGCCACAGGAAGTCGCGCTCGTTGCCCGGATCGCCCGCCACATACAGCTGCGTGGTCAGCAGCTCCCGGCGGTCCAGCCGCACCTTCACGTGGATGTGGGGTGTGCGCCCACCGTATTGCACCGGGCGGATGGTGCGGAAGCGGTAGCGGCCGTCGCGACCCACGGTCACCTTGCCGAAGCCTTGGAACGCCGGGTCGGCGCGCCCGCCATCGCCCGGGTGGTGGTAGTGGCCGGCGTGATCGCACTGCCAGATCTCGACCACCGCGCCCGACACGGGAACGCCCGCAAGGTCAACCACTGTGCCTTCGACCCAGGCGGGCTGTCCCTTGGCGTAGTTCACCTGGCCGTTCTTGAGCAGGTCGGCGTCGCTGTCGGCCGGCAGGGCCACCGGGTAGAACGGGCCTTCGGTCTGGCTGGGGGTGGGGCGCAGGTTTCTGGTCTGCGCCAGCGCCGACGACAACCACGCGGGGGCGGCCAGGGTGGCGGCGCTGGCGATCAACAGGTGGCGGCGGTTTGACGATGTGTTCATGGCGGTAGCGTGGCGGGGTTTTGCAGGTCCAGCGCGACGTACCGCGTTTCATGGTCGCCGGGATCGCTGGGGTTGGTGGTCTCTTGGAAGCCCAGGGCCTGCGCAAGTTCCAGCATGCCGCGGTTGATGCGCAGCACCGTGCCGTGAAGGCGCTTCGTGCCGCGCGCACGCAGGTGTTCGATCAGTTTGCTCATGAGCTTGTGGCCCAGACCGCTGCCCTTGAGGTCGGAGCGCACGATCACGCCGAACTCGGCGCCGATGTTGTCCGGGTCCACCGCCGCGCGCACCACGCCCAGGGTTTCCTCCACGCCGTCAGGCCCGGAGCGCGTGGCGATGAACGCCATCTCGCGCGCGTAGTCGATCTGCGTGAGCCGGGCGAGTTCACTGTGTTCGATGTGGCGGCGGCTGTAGAACACCCGCAGGCGGATGTCTTCCGGGTCGAGCTGCTCCAGGAAGGCGCGGTGCTGCGACTCGTCTTCCGGGCGGATCGGGCGCAGGGTGACCGGCTGGCCCTGCCAGTCCCACATCACCTCCAGCTCTTGCGGGTAGGGCTGGATGGCGAAGCGGTGGGCGCCAGCGGGCCGTTTGGCCGAGACACGCACCCGCGCATCCAGCGCCACGGCGCCTTCGTGGTTGGCCAGCAGCGGGTTGATGTCGAGCTCGGCGAGTTCGGGCACATCGGCCAGCAGCTGCGACACGCTCACCAGCACCTGCGCGATGGCGTCCAGGTCGGCGGCGGGTTCGTCGCGGTAACCGCGCAGCAGTTTCGCCACGCGGGTGCGCGCGATCTGGGCGAGTGCCAGCGTCGTGTTCAGCGGCGGCAACGCGAGCGCGGTGTCTGCCAGCACCTCCACCGCCACACCGCCCTGGCCGAACAGGATGGTGGGGCCGAACACCGGGTCCACGCTGGCGCCGACGATGAGTTCGTGCGCGTGCTGCTTGCGCACCATGGTCTGCACGGTGAAGCCTTCCACCTTGGAGTCGGGCCGCTGTTCGCGCACGCGTGCCAGCATGGTCGCGCAGGCCTCGCCCACCTCGGCCGCGCTGCCTAGGTTCAGGCGCACGCCGCCCACGTCGGACTTGTGCGAGATGTCGAACGACAGGATCTTGAGCGCCACCGGAAAGCCCAGTGCCTCGGCGGCCGTTTGCGCTTCTGGCGCGTTTGGGCCCACCACCCGCGTGGCCACCACCGGCAGCCCCGCAGCCTCCAGCAGGTCCTTGGCCTCGGGTTCGGTGAGCAGCTCGCGCCCGCTGGCGAGCACGCCGGCGACGATGGCGCGGATGCGCGGCAGGTCGACCGCATGCACCGCACTGCGGGCTGGCGGCGTCTGCAGCAGTTCGGCCTGGTGCTCGCGGAAGGTGCGCAGCAGCGAGAAGGCGCGCACCGCGTCTTCGGGCGTGTTGAAGTCGGGCACACCCGCACCGCGAAACAAGGCGCGGGCTTGCGCCACCGCGCCGTCGCCCAGCCAGCAACCCAGCAGGCGCTTCGGGCTCGCGCTGGCCAGCGGCAGCAGCGCTTGGGCGATCTCCAGGCTGGGCACGATGGCGGTGGGCGCGTGGATGAAGAGAACGGCACTTTCGGTGTCGTGGGCCAGCGCCTCCAGCGCCTGCACGTAGCGCGTGGCCGGTGCATCGCCAATGATGTCGACCGGGTTGGCGTGCGACCAGTTGGCGGGCAACACGGCGTCGAGCCGGGCTTTGAGTGCGTCGCTGAGCGCGGCCAGCGGCACACCCTCGGTGGCGGCGGCGTCGGCCGCCATCACGCCGGCGCCACCGCCGTTGGTGAGCACGATCAGCTGCTCGGCGCGGTTGCCGTGGAAGCGCGAGAGCGTCTCGGCCGCGAGAAAGAGGTCTTGCAAGGTGCTCACACGCAGCATGCCGGCGCGTGCGATCGCCGCGTCGAACACAGCGTCCGACCCGGCGAGCGCGCCGGTGTGCGAGGCGGCGGCCTGCTGGCCTGCGGCCGAGCGACCGGCCTTGACCACGATCACCGGTTTGTTGCGCGCGGCGGCGCGCGCGGCCGACATGAACTTGCGCGGCTCTTCAATGCTTTCGATGTAGAGCAGGATGGCGCGTGTCTTCGGGTCGCTGCCGAGAAAGTCGAGCATGTCGCCGAAGTCGACATCGGCGCGTTCGCCCAGCGAGACGAAGTGCGAGAAGCCGATGCCGCGCGAGCCGGCCCAGTCGAGCATGGCCGTGACCAGCGCACCCGATTGCGAGACGAAGGCCAGCTCACCCGGCAGCGCGCCGGTGTGCGCAAAACTGGCGTTGAGCCCGAGGTGGGGCACCAGCATGCCGATGCAGTTGGGCCCGAGGATGCGCAGGGTGTGCACGTGCGCGGCGTCCAGCATGGCCTGCTTCTGCTGGGCGGTGAGTCCGGCGGTGAGCACGATGGCCGCGCGGGTACCGCGCGCGCCGAGTTCGGTGATCAGGTCCACCACGGCGGACGCTGGCGTGCACAGGATGGCGAGTTCGGGGGCAGCGGGCAGATCGGCCACCGAGGCGAAGGTCTTCACGCCACCCAGCTCGGCGTGCTTGGGGTTGACCGCGTAGAGCTGGCCCTTGAAGTCCCCGTTGTTCAGGTTGCGCCAGACGGTGCCGCCCACGCTGGCGGGCCGCATCGAGGCCCCGATCACCGCCACGGAGGCGGGCGAGAAAAGGGCGTCGAGGTGGCGGATGCTCATGGCATGGGGCGGTTGAGTTCGGTGGCTTCCACAGGATCGAGAGGGGTGCCACTGGTGCGGTTCGACGCCATCCACGCCAGCAGCGAAGACCGCATCGCTTCTTCCACCGACATGTCGATCGGCGTGATCCAGCTGCGCGGCACAAACACCGTGTAGCCGCCGATCATGTAGCCCATGGGCAGGTACACCGCCACCTGGTCGAGCTCGGCCAGCGCGGGGGGCAGACCCTGCATGTTCTGGCGCGTGACCAGCCCCACGATGGACAGATCGTTGCCCGGCATGCGCAGCACCACCACCGCTTGCTGCGGGGTGTCCTTGTGCGGCGAAAAATAGTCGGCAAAGCTTTTGAGCGAGGAATAGATGCTCTTGACCACCGGCAGGTTGGTGAAGGGGAGTTCGATCCACGAGAGCCAGCGCGCCACGTTGGGCTGCGAGATCAGGAAACCCAGGCCCAGGATGAGCCCCGCACCCAGCACGATGCCCAGACCGGGCAGGTAGAAGTCGCCGATGAAGGGGCGGATCATCCACATGGCGATCGATTCGATCCAGGCCACGGTGAGGTAGAGCACGTAGACCGTGAGGGCCAGCGGCAGGAAGGTGATCAGGCCGCGGAAAAAATACTGGTAAATCGGTTTCATGGAGGCCTTGGAGGACCTTGCGCAGCCCGTGCGCGCAAGCATCGTTCAGCATATCAGCCAGTGTTGCGGCGCTGTGTGACGACCGTCGGTGCGCTGGCGGACCTTGCATCCGCGGACAATGACCCCAAATGCACATGGTTTGGCCCGCAAACCGGTGGGGGCTGGATCGGTGCACAGCCTGCCCGCGGAACCAACACCGGCCCTTGGGGCTCAGTCATCCATGAACGGTTTATTCGACTTCTTTGCCCGCCTGGTGCGGGGTGTTCTCAAGCTCGTGCTCGGCGTGGCCGCGCTGGTGTTTGTGCTCAGTTTGCTGCTGGCCACCTTGGTGGTGGTGCTGGGTGTGTCGCTCTGGGCCCTGGTCACGGGTCGAAAACCCGCGCCCTTCGTGGTATTCAACCGTTTCCGCCAGACCTCACAGCGCTACACGCAGGGCGTGTGGCCGGGCCGGGGGCCAGCGCAGCCCATGGGCGATGTGGTGGATGTGCAGGCCCACGAAGTGCCCGATGCGCCCGCCCCGCGCTCCGGCCAGGACCCGATGGCGCGCGTGATCCGCTGAGTTCAGTCGTCTGAATCGCCTGCGCCCTGGCGGCGCGCCAGCGCGGCGTCGTAGAGCGCGTTGCGTGGCTGGCCAGTGATCTCTGCGCACAGCTTCACCGCGGTTTTCAGCGGCAGCTCTTTCAACAGCACATCCAGCGTGCGCAAGGCGGCCGCGTCCACGCTGCCTTCGGCCTCCACGGCGGCGGGCTGCGGGTGCACCAGCAGCACAAATTCACCACGCGTGCGGTTGGCGTTGGCCCGCAGCCAGGTGCTGAAGTCCTGCGCCTTGATGTGCGCCACTTCCTCGAACTGTTTGGTGAGCTCACGACCCACGGTCAGCATGCGTTCGCCCAGCAGCGCCAGGTCCTTGGCCAGCGCCTCGATGCGGTGCGGTGCTTCCAGCAGCACGCAGCCCCGCGCGTCCGCGCCGATCAGCTGCACCTCGCGCTGCCGTTCGGCTGCCTTGCTGGCCAGAAAACCGGCGAACACGAACCGCCCGTCCCAACCCCCCATGCCCGCCACCGTGCCCGAGACGCTGAGCAAGGCGGTGATGCTGCTGGCGCCGGGAATCGGCACGCTGCGCAGGCCCGCCGCGTTCACCGCTGCCACCAGGCGCGCGCCCGGGTCGCTCACACCGGGCGTGCCGGCGTCGCTCACATAGGCCACGCGCTGGCCGGCCTGCAGGCGCTGCACCACGGTCTGCGCAGCCTCGGCTTCGTTGTGCTCGTGCAGGGCCAGCAGCGGCTTGTGAAGACCGTAGCCCTGCAACAGTGCGGCGGTGTGGCGCGTGTCTTCGCAGGCCACGGTGTCCACGAGCGAGAGCACCTGCAGCGCGCGCAAGCCGATGTCGGCCAGGTTGCCGATGGGCGTGGCGACCATGTAGAGCGCGCCCTGCGGATAATGCTGGTGCGCCGCGGCGTCGCGCGCGGCCGCCAACAGGGATGGAGAGCTTGCAGACAATGTGGAGTTCCAGAAAGCAGGGGGCGCCGACGGCGCCCGCAACGACCACCAAGGCCCGGGGGGATGCGGCCGAAGAAGCCGCGCTGTTGCACCTGCAGCGCCAGGGTTTGCGTCTCGTCCAGCGCAACTTCAAGACGCCCGGACGCGGCGGCGGCGAGATCGATTTGATTATGCGTGAGCCCGACGGCACGCTGGTCTTCATCGAGGTGCGCCAGCGCGCCAGCCAGCGCCAGGGCGGCGCGGGCGCCAGCATCACCGGACTCAAGCAGCGACGCATCGTGTTTGCCGCGCGGCACTTTCTGCTGCGGCTCGGGTCAGAGCCTCCATGCCGCTTCGACGTGGTGCTCATCGACGGCACCAGCGGGCAACTCGACTGGCTGCGCGCGGCCTTCGACGCGTCCTGAGCATTTGGATACAGACCCCACCGCTATGATCGCCCCATGCTTCTGCAACGCATCCAGCAACAATTCATCGACAGTGCCGATCTGAAGTACCAGTGCGCACAGGCCCTCGCACCGGCGGTGGAAGCGGCCACCAACGCCGTGCTGGCCAGCGTCACGGGTGGCGGCAAGGTCCTCACCTGCGGCAACGGTGCATCGGCCGCGGCGGCCCAACATTTCGCCGCGAGCTTTGTCGGCCGCTACGACCGCGAGCGCCCCGAGCTGGCTGCGTTTTCGCTCTCGGCCGATGCCGCGGTGCTCACCGGGATCGCCAACGACTTCGACGTGCGCTCGGTCTATGCGCGACAGGTGCGCGCCCTGGGCCAGGCCGGTGACGTGTTGCTGGCGCTCACCACGTCGGGCAACTCGTCCAACGTGCTGGCGGCGGTGGAAGCCGCGCACGAGCGCGACATGACGGTGGTGGCACTCACCGGTGCCCGCGGTGGCCAGCTCGCGCTGCTGCTGCGGGACACCGATGTGCACATTTGTGTGCCGCACGAGCTTGCCGCCCGAATTCTGGAAGTGCATCACCTGGTGCTGCACTGCATATGCGACGGCGTGGACGCCCAACTGCTGGGTTTGCCCGACGTCTTGACCAACGAACAGGAGAGTTCCCCATGAGCCATTTCCCCTTTGCCATTCGCAGCCGTGTTGCCGCTGCCGTGCTCGTCGCCGTGACGCTGAGCGTTGGCCTGTCCGCCTGTGCACCCCTGATCGTGGGGGGCGCTGTGGGTGGTGCCCTGGTGGCGGTGGACCGTCGCACCTCGGGCGCCCAGCTCGACGACCAAGGCATCGAACTGCGAGCGAACAACCGCCTGAAGGACGAACTGGGCGATGCGCGTGCGCGCGTCGCAGTCACAAGCTACAACCGCCGTGTGCTGCTCACCGGCGAAGCCGCCAGCGAGGCGGTCAAGACGCAGATCACGCAGATCGTCTCCGGCGTGAGCAACGTGCGGGAAGTCATCAACGAACTCGGCGTGACCAGCAGCCCGACGCTCAAGGAGCGCGCCAGCGACACGCTGATCACCGGACGCCTCAAGGCCTCACTGGTGGATGCCAAAGACCTCGCGGCCAGCGCCTTCAAGGTGGTCACGGAGCGCGGCACGGTGTACCTGATGGGCCGCGTGACGCAGCGCGAAGCCGATCGCGCCACCGACCTCGCGCGCAACACACCGGGCGTGTCGCGCGTGGTTCGCACCTTCGAGATCATCACCGACCAGGAGCTGGCCAACATGCAGCCTCGGCCGGCCGCCAACGAAGCCAAGTGACCCAACAACAGCGCCCTTGGCGCTGTTTTTACTTCAGCCGCTTGATCAGGCTGGACGTGTCCAGACGGTTGCCGCCCATGGCCTGCACGTCGGCATAAAACTGGTCCACCAGCGCGGTGACCGGCAAGCGGGCACCGTTGCGCTTGGCCTCGTCGAGCACCAGGCCCAGGTCCTTGCGCATCCAGTCCACGGCAAAACCAAAGTCGAACTTGTCGGCCACCATGGTCTTGCCGCGGTTGTCGAGCTGCCAGCTCTGTGCGGCACCTTTACCGATCACATCCAGCACCTGGTTCATGTCGAGACCGGCCTTCTGGCCAAAGGCAATGGCTTCAGACAGGCCTTGCACCAGCCCGGCGATGCAGATCTGGTTGACCATCTTGGTGAGCTGGCCGGCGCCCGACTCGCCCAGCAGCGTGAACGCGCGCGAGAACGCCATGGCAGCCGGTTTCACCGCGTCGAAGGCCGCTGCGTCACCGCCACACATCACGGTGAGCAGGCCATTGACCGCACCGGCCTGACCGCCGGACACCGGCGCGTCCACGAAGGACAGACCGAGCGTCTTGGCGGCCTGGTACAGCTCGCGGGCCACATCGGCCGAGGCCGTGGTGTGATCCACAAAGATGGCGCCAGCGGCCATGCCGGCGAACGCACCGTCGGCGCCCAGCGTGATGGAGCGCAGGTCGTCGTCGTTGCCCACGCAGGCGAACACGATCTCGGCACCTTGAGCCGCCTCGCGCGGCGTGGACTGGTGCGCGCCACCAAATTCATCCACCCAGGCCGCAGCTTTGGCGCTCGACCGGTTGTAGACCGTCACCGAATGCCCGGCACGCGCCAGGTGCCCCGCCATGGGATAGCCCATGACACCCAGGCCGATGAAGGCGACTTTGCGGGCAGGGTTGGATTCGTAAGTGCGTTCAGCAATGTTGCTCATGAAAAGCTCTCGGAGGTTGGAAGGGTTTCAATTCAAGAATGCCGCGGAACTGGCTCTGCCAGGCCGCAGGCATTGCCCCTTGGGGGGGTGACGCGCCGCAAGGCGCGGCGCGGGGGGTCACACGATCGTGAGGTGCTCGGTGCCCGCCGCCAGATCGAGCGTCTTGGCCCGCTGGCTGTTGAGCTTGATCTGCAGGCGCAGGTCGTTGAGGGAGTCGGCGTTGCGCAGTGCGTCTTCAAACGTGATCAGGTTGGCCTCGAACGCGTTGAACAGCGCTTGGTCAAACGTCTGCATGCCCATCTGGTTGCTCTTCTTCATGATCTCCTTGATCTCGGCGACATCGCCTTTGAAGATCAGGTCGGAGATCAGCGGCGAGTTCAGCATGATCTCCACCGCAGCGTGGCGACCCTTGTTGTCCTGGCGGGGAATCAGGCGCTGCGACACCAGGGCGCGGAGGTTGAGGGAGAGGTCCATCAGCAGCTGGGTGCGACGCTCTTCGGGGAAGAAGTTGATGATGCGGTCCAACGCCTGGTTGGCGCTGTTGGCGTGCAGCGTGGCCAGGCAGAGGTGGCCGGTTTCGCTGAACTGGATCGCATGCTCCATGGTCTCGCGGTCGCGGATCTCGCCCATCAGGATCACGTCTGGCGCCTGGCGCAGCGTGTTCTTCAGCGCGGCTTCCCAGCTGTCGGTGTCCAGGCCCACTTCGCGTTGTGTCACCACGCAGTTCTTGTGCGGGTGCACGAATTCCACCGGGTCTTCGATCGTGATGATGTGGCCGTGCGTGTTCTCGTTGCGCCAGTCGACCATGGCAGCCAGCGACGTGGACTTGCCCGAGCCGGTGGCGCCCACCAGGATGCACAGGCCGCGCTTGGACAGCACCACGTCTTTGAGCACCTGCGGCAGACCCAGTTTGTCGATGGTGGGCAGCACGGCGGGAATGGTCCGCATCACCATGCCGACCTTGCCTTGCTGGATGAAGGCGCTCACGCGGAAGCGGCCGATGGCGGGCGGCGAAATCGCGAAGTTGCACTCCTTGGTGCGCTCGAACTCGGCCGCCTGCTTGTCGTTCATGATGGCCCGCGCCAGTGCCAGCGTGTGCGAGGCGTTCAGCGGTTGCGGCGACACTTTGACCACCGAGCCGTCGACCTTGATCGCTGGTGGAAAGTCGGCGGTGAGGAAGAGGTCGCTGCCGCTGCGGCTGAGCATCAGGCGCAGCAAGTCGTTGACGAATTTCGATGCCTGGTCGCGTTCCATGTGTCTGCCTTCTTGTGCTCAACCGGGGAAGTTTTCCGGGATCTTCGCTTTGCCGCGTGCCTCGGCCGGGCTGATCACGTTGCGCTTGACCAGTTCCGAGAGGTTCTGGTCCAGCGTCTGCATGCCCACGTTGCTGCCGGTCTGGATGGCCGAGTACATCTGCGCCACCTTGGCCTCGCGGATCAGGTTGCGGATGGCGCTGGTGCCCAACATGATTTCGTGCGCAGCCACGCGGCCCGAACCATCTTTGGTCTTGCACAAAGTTTGGGAAATCACGGCCACCAGCGATTCGGACAACATGGCGCGAACCATGTCTTTCTCTTCGGCCGGGAACACGTCGATGATGCGGTCGATGGTCTTGGCAGCGCTCGAGGTGTGCAGCGTGCCGAACACCAGGTGGCCGGTTTCGGCGGCCGTCATGGCCAGGCGAATGGTCTCCAGGTCGCGCATCTCGCCCACCAGGATCGCGTCCGGGTCTTCGCGCAAGGCCGAGCGCAAGGCGTTGGAGAAGCTCAGCGTGTGCGGTCCCACTTCGCGCTGGTTCACCAGGCACTTCTTGGATTCGTGCACGAACTCCACCGGGTCTTCCACCGTGAGGATGTGGCCGTACTCGGTTTCGTTGAGGTGGTTGACCATGCCGGCCAGCGTGGTGGACTTGCCCGAACCCGTGGGACCGGTCACCAGCACCAGGCCGCGTGGGCGCAACGCCAAGTCACCAAAGATCTTGGGCGCGTTGAGCTGCTCCAGCGTGAGGATCTTGCTCGGGATGGTCCGGAACACCGCGCCGGCGCCGCGGTTGTGGTTGAAGGCGTTGACGCGGAAGCGGGCCAGGCCTTCGATTTCGAACGAGAAGTCGCACTCCAGGAACTCTTCGTACTGCTTGCGCTGGCTGTCGTTCATGATGTCGTACACCATGCCGTGCACCTGCTTGTGGTCCAGCGGTTCGACGTTGATGCGCCTCACATCACCATGCACCCGTATCATGGGTGGAAGACCGGCCGAGAGGTGAAGATCGGATGCTTTGTTCTTGACACTGAAGGCAAGCAATTGGGTGATATCCATCCCGAGGTCCCGTGCGGTGTTGAGGTATGACGACTGATTATGACGACGATTGAAGGCAATCTCCAACAGGTTCGAGAGCGTTTGAAGCAGGCCTGTGCACTCGCGGGACGCGATGTGAACGCCGTGACCTTGCTCGCGGTTTCCAAGACGTTTGACGCCGATGCCGTCTGTCTGGCACTCGATGCCGGTCAGCATGCTTTTGGCGAAAACTATGTGCAGGAAGGCACGGAAAAGATCGAGACCTTGCGCCGGCTCAGGCCCGATGCTGCGCTGCAATGGCATTGCATCGGACCGTTGCAAAGCAACAAAACACGGCCAGTGGCCGAGCGTTTTGATTGGGTTCAATCGGTCGACCGGCTCAAGATTGCGCAGCGTTTGAGCGAGCAACGCCCGGCCGGGCTGGCGGACTTGCAGATCTGCCTGCAGGTCAATGTGGATGGTGGCGCGAACAAGTCGGGTGTTGAACCCGGGGCGCTGGCCGAACTGGCTCAGGAGGTGGCGCGCCTGCCGCGCCTCAAATTGCGCGGTCTCATGTGCATTCCCGAACCGGCGCCGGACTTTGCGACCCAGCGCGATCTGTTCCTTCGCGCCAAGGCCTTGTTTGATCAGCTCAGCGCAGATGGCCTGGCGCTCGACACCTTGTCCATGGGCATGAGCGACGACCTCGAGGCCGCCGTGGCCGCCGGCTCGACGATGGTGCGCGTGGGGCGGGGCGTCTTCGGCAGTCGGCCCGCCAAGCTCACTTCAGTGGTTTGACCGCGCCGCAACTGGCCGCCAACCACTTCCCCTGCCCATCCAGCGTGGTGCTCACCGGTTTGCCCTGGTGCGTGCTTTTCATCAACATCGTCATCGTGTAGGCGGTGTCGCCGCTGAAGGTGTAGGTGCCTTCGCCCGAGGACGGTGGGTTCTTGCAGACGAAACTCATCTTGAGTGAGCTGGCGCTGCGCGAGGTGATGGTGGTCGTGCATTCGCCTTCGGTCTGCACCGGCATGTCCTGCTTGGCCGCCATCTCGGGTGTGATGCAGACCTTCATGGCCATGCCGCCGCCCGCACCCGCGACCGGCATCGACATGCCCTGCTTGGCCAGCATGTCCTGCATCATTTTTTTCTCGGCTGGCGAGAGGCCAGCCATCTGCTGCTGCATCTGCGCCATGGCCTTGTCCATCTCGGGGTTGCCGCCCATCTTCTGGTTGATTTCCCACAGACCGGGTTTGGTGGTCTGGGCGTGGGCCGCGGAAACGCACACGCAGGCGCTCAGCAACAGGGCAAACGAGAGACGTGGCATGGTGGCTCCTGGAAGTGATGGGCTCATTGTGCGAACGCGGCTCCTGCTGTCAACGCCTGTGTCAACGGATCACAAGGGGCCTCAGAGTGGCAGTTGCGAACTGTTCTTCACCTCTTCCATCACCGCGTACGTGCGTGTCTCGCGCACGCCCGGCAACTGCCACAGCACGCTGCCGGCGAAGTCGCGGTAGGCGGCCATGTCGGCCATGCGGGTCTTGAGCAGATAGTCAAAACCGCCGGCGACCATGTGGCATTCCATGATCTCGTCGCGCACGTGCACCGCGGCCTTGAACTCGTTGAACACGTTGGGCGTGGTGCGGTCCAGCAGCACTTCCACGAACACCATCATCCCGCGCCCGAGCTTGAGCGGGTTCAGCCGGGCCTCAAAGCCGAGGATGAAACCGTCGCGCTGCAGGCGCTGCGTGCGCGCCAGCACGGCGGTGGGTGAGAGTGCCACCGCCTCGGCGAGTTTCAGGTTGGTGAGACGGCCGTCGGCCTGCAAGAGCTTGAGGATCTTGAGATCGATGCGGTCGGGTTCGGCGGTACTGGCTTCCATGGCGGTGAATTATCCAGTTTTGCGGCAACTTTTTGGTCAAAAGTTCGGCGCTGGTGGCGGGAACATACGCAGATTCACGAATCAACGCCCCCTCTGGAGTCCTTCATGCCGCGCACCACCGACCGCCTGCCCTTCCCCTACCGTCCCGAAGCCGGCGTGCTGGCCCAGCGCCTGAGCGCCCTGCAGGGTGCGCTCGACTGGGCGGCCGCGGCCACCCAGGCGGCCCCCTGGGTGCGCGCCGTGCGCGAGAACCCGCCGCCGTTCTGGGCGATGGAAAGCCTGCTCAAGGAATACCCCATTTCCAGCGCAGAAGGGCTGGCCCTCATGCGACTGGCCGAAGCATTGCTGCGCGTGCCCGATGCCGAGACGGCGATCGCACTCACGGCGGACCAGCTCGGTCGTGCCGACTTTGATGGCGCAGCGGACTCCACACTCGCCCGGCTGTCGTCCACTGCGATTGCGATGTCCAAACACTTCCTGCCGCAGGCGGGCAACGAGCCCGGCCTGATGGTCAAGCTCGGCGCCAAGACGGTGGTGGCTGCCACGCTGCGCGCGGTGCAGCTGCTGGGCCGCCAGTTCGTGCTGGGGCAGACCATCGACGAGGGCATGAAGGAAGCGGCCTCTGCTCGCAAGCGCCAGGCCAACCTCAGCTTCAGTTTCGACATGCTGGGCGAGGGCGCCCGCACCGACGCCGACGCGTTGCGGTATCTCGCGAGTTACCAGAACGCGATCGCGGCCATCGCCCGCACGGCCGACCCGAAGCGCGCACCGAGCCAGAACGACGGTATCTCCATCAAGCTCAGCGCCTTGCATCCCCGCTACGAGGATGCGCAACACGATCGCGTGATGCGCGAGCTCGTGCCGCGCGTGTGGACCTTGTGCGAAGGCGCGGCAGCCGCCAACCTGAACCTGACCATCGACGCGGAAGAGGTTGATCGGCTCGAACTCTCGCTCGACGTGTTCGAAGCGCTGGCGAAGCTCGTGACGCAACATTGCCCGCAGTGGCAGGGCTTTGGCCTGGCGCTGCAGGCCTACCAGACACGCGCGGTCGAACTCATCGAGCATGTGGCGGCGTTGGGACGGCAGTACCGGCTCAAGTTCATGTGCCGCCTGGTCAAGGGCGCGTACTGGGACGCCGAGATCAAGCGCGCGCAAGAGCAGGGCTTGCCAGCCTACCCCGTGTTCACGCAGAAGCCCCACACCGATGTGAGCTACCTCGCTTGCGCGCAGGCCCTGTTCAACGCGGCCGATGCGATCTTTCCGCAGTTCGCCACGCACAACGCCGGCACCATCGCCGCCATCCTGAACATGGCCACGCGGAATGACGCACCGTTCGAACTGCAGCGCCTGCACGGCATGGGCGAGGGCATCTACCGCGAGGTGCTCAAGAACCCGGCCGTGTCGTGCCGCGTGTACGCACCTGTGGGAGCGCACCGCGACTTGCTGGCTTATCTGGTGCGTCGTCTCCTGGAGAACGGCGCCAACTCGTCGTTTGTGCACCAGCTCGCCGACGAATCCGTGGGCATGGACGAGCTGCTGCTCTCGCCGCTGGAGCAGTCGGCGCCCGGCATGCTGACCGCCTCACTGCCGCTGCCGCCCGAGCTTTACGGCCCGAAGCGCCCCAACAGCCTGGGGCTGGACCTGGCCGTGGTTGCGCACCGAGATCCGCTGCTGGCCGCACACGCTGCGCTGGTGGTGCACGCCGTGCCAGAAGCTTCTGCTGCTGAATCGCAAGCGGCGGTCGAGCAGGCAATCAAGGCCTTCGCCGGCTGGAACCACACCCCGGTGGGCGAGCGCGCCGCCACGCTGCGCCGCGCGGCCGACGCCATGCAGCAGCAATTGCCGCGCCTGTGTGCCTTGCTGGTCAAGGAAGCTCACAAGGGCTGGGGTGATGCGGTGTCCGAGGTGCGCGAAGCGATCGACTTCCTGCGCTACTACGCGAACGATGCCGAGCGCGTGATGGCGCTGCAGACGCTGCCCGGCCCCACCGGCGAGAGCAACACCTTGCGCATGGAAGGCCGTGGCGCCTGGGTCTGCATCAGCCCCTGGAACTTCCCTCTGGCCATCTTCGCCGGCCAGGTGGCCGCCGCGCTGGCCACGGGCAACACCGTGTTGGCCAAGCCGGCCGAGCAGACGCCTGCCATCGCGTTGGAAGCGGTGAAGCTGCTGCACGCCGCCGGCGTTCCTGCCAACGCCTTGCAGCTGTTGCACGGCCCGGGCGACACCGTGGGCGCATCGCTGGTGGCGCAACCCGGCATCGCTGGTGTGGTGTTCACCGGCTCCACGCAAGTGGCCAAGATCATCCAGCGCGCACTGGCCGCCAAGGACGGCCCGATCATCCCGCTGATCGCCGAGACCGGCGGCATCAACGCCATGCTGGTGGACAGCACGGCGCTGCCCGAGCAGGTGGCCGACGCGGTGGTGCAGAGTGCGTTTCGCAGCGCCGGCCAGCGCTGCTCGGCGCTGCGCCTGCTGTGTGTGCACGAGGCGATTGCCGATGGCGTGATCGAAATGATCGAAGGTGCCGCGAAAGAGCTGGTGGCGGGTGATCCGTCCGAGTTGGCCACCGACCTCGGCCCGGTGATCGACGCCGAGGCGTTTGAAGGCATCACCCGCCACATGCAGCGCCTGCACACCAATGCCAAGCCACTGCTCGGCAGCCGCCGCGCCGCGCCCTCCCTGGCGCACGTGATCGCGCCGCAGATGTTCGAAGTTGCGTCGATCGCCGAGGTGACGCAGGAGATCTTCGGCCCGGTGCTGCAGGTGGTGCGCTGGGGCGGCGATCCGATGGCCGTGATGCAGCAGATCAACGCCCTGGGCTACGGCCTCACGCTGGGCATCCAGACCCGCATCGACAGCCGCGCCTTGGCGCTGGCCGGCGCCGCGCGCGTGGGCAACGTCTACGTGAACCGCAACATGATCGGCGCCGTGGTGGGCGTGCAGCCCTTCGGCGGCGAAGGCCTGAGCGGCACCGGCCCCAAAGCGGGCGGACCCAACTACCTGCTGCGCTTCTGCGCCGAGCAGACCCTGACCATCAACACCACCGCCGCGGGCGGCAACGTGGCGCTGTTCACCGGCTGAGCGTCAGCCCATCACGACCATGCCCGACGTGGGGTTCTCCAGCATCGCGTCCAGCGCCTCGATGGGCAGCGGTCTGGAGAACAGGTGGCCCTGGAACTGGTCGCAGCCCTGATAGGCCAGGAAGTCCCGTTGTTCCTGCGTCTCCACGCCCTCGGCCACCACCTGCAGGCTCAAGCTCTGCGCCAGCGCGATGATGGCGCGCGAGATCGCGGCATCGTTGGGGTCGGTCAGCACGTCGGCCACAAAACCCTTGTCGATCTTGAGCTGGTCCAGCGGCAGCCGCTTGAGCACCGAGAGTGAGGAGTAGCCCACACCGAAGTCGTCGAGCGAGAGCGTCACGCCCAGCGCCTTGAGCATGCCCATCTTGCCGATGGTGATCTCCATGCGGTCGGCCAGCAGGCTCTCGGTCATTTCCAGCTTGAGCCGGTGCGGCCGGATGCCCGTGCGCTGGATGGCGGCCATCACCATGTCGACAAAGTCGGGGTGGCGGAACTGGCGCACGCTCACGTTCACCGCGATGCTCAGGCTGGCGGTCTGCGGGCGGTCCCCCCAAGCCGCGAGTTGTTCACAGGCCGTCTCCAGCACCCATTGGCCCAGCGGCAGGATCAGGCCGGTGTCCTCGGCCACGGGAATGAAGTCGGCCGGGAACACGAGGCCGCGCTCCGGGTGCTGCCAGCGCACCAGAGCCTCCACGCCGGTGATCACACCGACCCGGTCCACCTGCGGCTGGTAGTGCACGACGAACTGCGCCTCGCGCAGGGCCACGCGCAGGTCGGAGCTCACGGTGGCGTTGGCGCTCACCGTGGCCTGCATGCCGGGGTCGAAGAAGCACACCGTGTTGCGCCCCAGCGATTTGGCCTGGTACATCGCGAGGTCGGCCTGCTTGAGCAGCTCACCCACATCGTTGTGGTCGCCACAGAACGAAGTCACGCCGATGCTCGGGGTGGCGAACTGCTGGTGGCCGGTGAGCTGGAAGGGCTCTCGCAGGGTGTGCAGCACCTTCTCGGCCAGCGCGCGAGCCTTGTAGGCGGCGGCTTCGGGGTCGGTGCTCAGGTCGTCCACCATCACCACGAACTCGTCACCGCCCAGGCGCGCCACCATGTCGGTCTTGCGCACGCTGCGCGTGAGGCGGGACGCCACCTTCTGCAGCAGCTGGTCGCCCATGTGGTGTCCGAGCGTGTCGTTGAGCACCTTGAAGTTGTCCAGGTCGATGAACATCAGCGCACCGTGCTGGCCCGAGCGCGCGCTGGCCGCCAGCGCCTGTTGCAGCCGGTCCAGCAGCAGCTGGCGGTTCGGCAGGTCGGTGAGTGCATCGTAGAAGGCCAGGTGGCGGATCATGTCCTCGGCGGTCTTGCGCTGCGTGATGTCGCGCCCCACCGCCACCCAGTGCGTCACCTCCTCGGCGTTGGCCTGCACCGACACCACCTCCAGCTCCACCCAGAACAGCGCACCGTTCTTGCGCCGCACCATCAGCTCGGTGCGTGCTTGCTGGTTCTGCTGCAGACCCGCTGCCAGCGCCTTGAGTTTGGTGATGGCCGGGTCGAGTTCGAGCAGCATGCGCGGCGTCTGTCCCAGCACCTCGGCGCGGCTGTAGCCCGTGTGCTGCTCGAAGGCATCGTTGACGAACACGATGCGCGGCTCCTGCGCGCTGGCGCCGGTCTCGGCAATGGCCACGATGTCGTTGAGCCGGGACACGCTGGTCTCCAGCAGCATCAGCTGTTCTTGCGAGCGCCGGCGCTCGGTCACGTCGCGGAAGTACACCGCCAGGCCCTCGGCAAACGGGTAGGCGCGCACCTCCAGCCACTTGCCCAGCGAGGGGAAAAAGTCTTCCAGTTCAACCCGGCGGTTGGTGTTGAGCGAGCGGGTGAGTTTGTCTTTGAGCCGCTCGGCCAGACCACCGGTGAAGTCTTTCCAGACCTCTTCGCCCAGCAGGTCGGCGGTGGTCTTCTGCAGCAGCCGCTCGCTTTCCTGGTTGAGGTAGGTGAAGCAGCACTGGCGGTCCAGCGTGACGAAGGCTTCGGTGATGCTGGCCAGCGTGGTGGTCAGGCGCATCGCCAGGCGCAGGGTGTCTTGTTGCGCCTGCTTCTGCGCCGAAATGTCCTGGATCGCACCCTGGATGCGCAGGATGTTCCCCTCCTTGTTGCGCACCGCCGTGCCCACGGTGCGCACCCATTTGGGCGTGCCACCCTCCACCATGATCTGGATTTCTTCGTCAAAGCCCTCGCCGCTGACGGCACAACGCTCCAGACGCTGGCGGATGCCGCTGCGCCATTCGGGGTTGTAGCGTTGCACCATGGAGTCGAGCGAGACCACGTGGCGGTGGTCCGGCAGACCCAGGATGGTGGCGAATTCGTCGGAGTGCGTGACCAGCCCGGTGGACACCTGCATCGACCAGCTGCCGGCGCCCGCCGTGTGCTCGGTGAGGTTGAGGCGGCTCTCGCTCTCCCGCAGCACGTTCACGTTGTACTGCTCGCTGACCTCGCAGCGACGCCACAAGGCCAGCACCTCGGCCGCGTGCGCGGTCAGCAGGTTCAGTGCGGTGTCGACCGGGGGCTTTTGCGGTTGAACGGTCGGGTCCAGCAGCAACAGGGCCACGCTGCCTTGGCCACCTGCCGGGGCCACCGGCAACCAATGCGCGCGGCGCATCCGGGCCCACTCGGTACCCGCCGCCGAGCCGTCGCGTTCGTGCTGCGCGTTCAGATCGTCCACCCAGGCTTCCCGGTTGCGCTCCGCGAAAGCGGTCGCACTGTATTGGGCCGCGCTGGCCGCGGTGTCGCCCGAGACTCCGTGCGCGCCCAGCACCAGGGGTGGCCATTGGGTGGTGTCCAGGACCACGGCCGCTGCACAGCCCCCGAGCTGGGTGGCCAGTTGCGCGAGCCGGTGAAAGCCCGAGAAATCCCGGGCCGTTGTCCAAGCGCCAGTGGCCTCGAAGTCGATTTCTTTGGTCAGCGCGCTGCGCGGTGTGGGAGATCCGTTTCGCATGGAGGTCGGGCCCGGTGGGTTGGGTGGTCGGCAAAAAGACGGCGTTGTCACGCAGTGCACACACTGTGCGGGCATGCTTCACATCGGAAGCGTGATCAAGATCACAAGAGCGGCAGCCAGTCGGCGAATTTGTAACAAACGGCTGGATTCTCGTTACTTTTGTTCTACCATGGCGTTCCGTTAGAGGGAGCCCATGCCCACATCGGCGCACGAATGCGATGACGGAAACAAACTGGGGGAGTTGATTGTGAGCACACTTGCAGAACTCAGGCAACACAGCGATGTGCCGAGCTTGAAATCCGCGCTGCACCAGCTGTGCAGCGAGTTCGGCCGCATCACGCGCCTGGACATCCTCACCGCCATGCACGAAGGCACGAAGCAGGCGATCTGCTTCCTCCGCATGGAACGTCCCGAACAGGAGCAGCAGCTCATGAAGAGCCTGGGGGTCGGGCGTTTTGGCGGCGAGGTGGTCTTTGTGCTCAACCTCAACACCCCGGTCACGGCCGATGATTTTGGCCCGTCGTCCCAGTGGGCCGATTCCGACATTTACTGAGCCCTGTGCGCATTCCCAACAAAAAAGGCCCTTGTCAGGGCCTTTTTTGTTGGGCGCCGTGCGGCCTCAGATGAGATCGCCAAAGCCGGTGTTGCGAACCGTGGCGTTGACCGTTTGTGGCGCGGTCTGGTTGATGTTGATCCAGAACTCGCACACGTGCTTCATGGCGCTGAGGAACTGGGAAAACTCGGTCGGCTTGGCGATGTAGGCGTTGGTGCCGGCGTCGTACGCGCGCAGCAGGTCGCTGGGCTCGGTGGACGAGGTGAGCACCACCACCGGGATGTTGTGCAGCAGGTCGCTGCCCTTGATTTCCTTGAGCACACCAATGCCGTCCAGCAAGGGCATCTTGAGGTCGAGCAGGACGAGCACGGGGTTGGCGCCGGAGCGGTTGGTGAACCCGTTGCGCCGGTGCAGGTAGTCCAGCGCCTGCATGCCATCGGACACATGGGTGACGCGGCCGTCCAGACCATGGCGCGACAGCGCCAGTTTCGTCAACTCGGCGTCATCGGGGTTGTCTTCGACCAGAAGAATCGCGTCGGCGTTTTTGCTCATGATTCCAGGGGGGCAGGCATCGAATCCAGGGAGGCGTCCGAAAAACCAGGGCCCTCAAAAGGTAGGGAGAAGTAGAAAACACTGCCGACACCGAGTTCACTTTCGGCCCAGATGCTGCCGCTGTGCCGCTCGATGATGCGCCGTGTAAGAGCAAGTCCGATGCCCGTGCCTTCGAATTCCGACGCCCGGTGCAATCTCTGAAACACGCCGAACAGCTTCTGCGCGTATTTTGTGTCGAAACCCACACCATTGTCACGGACAAAGAAGGTGTAGCCCACGACCGGGTCGACGCTCCAACCCACCTCGATGCGCGATCGTTCACGTGGACGGCTGTATTTGTAGGCATTCCCCAACAGGTTGGCCCAAACCTCGCGCAGCAACAGGGCGTCGCCCTGCACCACCGGCAGGTCGGGCGCGATCACCCAGTCCACCACCCGGCCCTCGGTGTCGTGTCCAATCTGGGCCACCACCGCGTCCACCAGCAACTGGAAGTCCACCGGCGTCACGTTGACCGCTGCACGGCCCAGGCGCGAAAACGCCAGCAGGCCGTCGATGAGCTGGCTCATGTGGCGGGCCGAATTGCCAATGGTGTTGAGGTAGCGCGCGCTCACCTCGTCGCATTGGCTGCCCATGTGTTCTTCGAGCAGGCTCACAAAGCTGGAGATGTGGCGCAGCGGCGAGCGCAGGTCGTGCGACACCGAGTACGAGAAGGACTCCAGGTCCTTGTTGGCCGCGAGCAGCTGTTCGGTGCGCTCGACGACGCGGTTTTCGAGCTCGTCGTTGATGTTGCGCATCAGATCGTCGAGCCGCTTGGCGTCCGTCATGTCGCGGTTGATCTTGGCAAAGCCGCGCAGCTCGCCACTGTCGTCTCGCAAGGCGATCAGCACCGAGTGCGACCAGTACTGGGTGCCGTCCTTGCGCATGTGCCAGTTGTGCAATTCGTGTTGACCGCGCGAGGCCGCCAGACGCAGCATCTGGTCGGCGCGCACCTTGCCGTGCTCCGGGTTGGCCGGGTCGAACAACACGCCGTAGTGTCGGCCCAGCATCTGGGTGGGCGAATAGCCGTCCATGCGCTGCGCGCTGTCGGTCCAGTCGGTGATCCGGCCCTCGGCGTCCATGAAGAAGATGCAGTAGTCGCGCAGGTTGTCCACCATCAGGCGGAAGCGCTGCTCGGCCTCCAGCAACTCGGCCGAGCGCTCGCGGATGCGCTCCTCCAGCTCTTCGTTGAGGTTGCTCACCCGTTCTTCGATCAGTTTGCGTTCGGTGATGTCGATGATCTGGACGAACAGGCCGCGGACCTTGCCTTCCTGCACATCGGGCAGGTAGCGAGCGCTGACGAAGATGTGTTTGCCATCGGCGGTCGGGCGCCAGGTGGTGAAGTTCTGTTCCTGTCCGGCCAGCGTGGCTTCCATGCGGGGCTTCGTGTCGGCCCAGATTTCAGGGGCAATGCAATCACCGATGTGCTTACCCAGGATCTTCACGGGATCCATGCCATAGACGCGCAGGTGTTCGGCGTTGGCAAAGCGGAAGCGCAATCCGGCGTCCAGGTAGGCGATCAGGCCGGGCACATGGTCGGTGATGGTTTGCAGGAATCGCTGGTTGTCGCGCAGGGAAATCTCGGCGGCCTTGCGGTGCGTGATGTCCACCACGGTGGTGTTGCTGCGCAGGAAAAGCCCGTTCGGGTCGCGCACCGCCGACGAAGACAGCAGCGCGTGGAAGGTGCTGCCGTCGCGCCGGCGCATCCGGTATTCCACACCTTCCAGTGCATCGTCGTGGAGGATTTTTCGCAGGCGGCTTTCAAACAGGGGCAGGTCGGCGGTCGGGATGACGTCGCGAAAGCCCAGCTTGCCCACCACTTCGTCACGGCTGTAGCCCAACCACCCCAGCTCGGTGTCGTTGATCGACACGAAGATCCCGTGGATGTCCAGCGAGTGGTAGCCGCAGGGCGCCTGGTTGTAGAGCGCCTGCGCCTGGCTCAGGGCCTGGTTGAGCTGGGCGTTGGCGTGGTTGACCTGGTCTTCCGAGGCCTTGCGCTCGGTGATGTCGAGCATCTGGATGAACAGGCCTTCAACCCGGCCTTCGTGCCAGTACGGGGTGTAGTCGATCCGGGCGTAGAACACCGAGCCGTCCGGAAAGACGCGCTCGCCTTCGAATCGTTGGGATGCCCCGGCCAGGGCACTTTCCAGGCGTGGGCGCGCCGCCTCGAAGTCCTGGCTTCGTGCAATGCTGCTGAGGTGCTTGCCCACCAGGGTGTCGGGATTGCCATCGAGCCAGCGCGCGTAACTGGTGTTGGCAAAGCGGCAGACGAGGTCGCGATCAAAGAACGCGAGTTGCACCGGCACGCTGCTGGCCACGGTTTGCAGAAAATTGCGCTGTGCTGCCAGTGCCACTTCGGCCGCCTTGCGCTCGGTGATGTCAACCAGCGTGTTGATGGTTCGAACAAAGCGACCTTGGGCATCCGTCACGGCGGTGCTGCTGATCAGGGCGACAAACGTGCTTCCATCACGTCTGTGCACGGTGAATTCGGTGGGGTCGAGCCGCTCGCCCGCCACCATGCGCGCCAGACGCTCTCGCGCTCTGGGTACTTGCTCGGGACTGAGCAGGTCGCGAAAGGGCATCTTGCCCACGATTTCGTGACGTTCATAGCCCAGCCAGTTGAGTTCGGTGCGGTTGATCAGGACGATGATGCCGGTGGCATCGACGGAGTGATATCCGCAGGGAGCCTGGTCGTACAGCGTCTGAGCCTCGGCCAGCGCCATGCTGACGCGCTCCTTGGCTTCGGCCAGTTCTTCGGTGCGTTGCTGAACGGCGCTTTCCAGCTCGGCGTTGAAACGCTGGATGCTCTCCTGCTGCAGGTGCTGTTCGGTGATGTCGCGCGAGACCGCCAGCAGCATCACCGGCTCGCCGTTGGTGTCGCAGATCGGCGTGACCATGGTGTCCCACCACTTGGGCGTTCCCTTGAACGTCGGGCCATAGGCCACGAACCGTGCACTCTCCCCGCGCCGGGCCGAGGCGATCGAGCCCGCAGCCAGCTGCACGCCATCGTCGGGCCACCAGTCGGCCCAGGCGCCCAGGCGCACTTGTTCGAAGTCGTCGACCTCGACCAGGCGGCAACCCTGCGCCGTCATTTGCACCACGCGCCCTTCCAGGTCGAGCACCTTGGTGCAATCGGGGCTGCTGGCGATGATCTGGCGATTGAGCTCGTCCTTGATGCGCGCTTCGGCTTCGAGCGTGCGCATGTGGGTGATGTCCTGGATGAAGCCCAGCTGGCTGGTGACGTTGCCGTCTTGGTCGCGCAACGGGGAATTGCGCGCCAGCACATGCACCACCTTGTTGCCCGGGTGGATCAGGCGAAACTCCAGGCTCAGGCTTTCCCCGGTGGCGATGCCGCGAATCCAGTGCGCCTGCACCCGCGCCAGGTCGTCGGGATGAACACGGTCAAGCCAGCCGAAATTGGGGAAATCGCGTTTTTCGAGTGCAAAGATCTGCTGCAGCCGGGCATCGACGTGGGTGAGCAGGCCGGCCTGGTCGGTGCGGAAGATGCCGATGGGGAACACGCGGCCCAGTGCGGCGAAAAGCGCCTCGTATTCGAGCTGCGCCGCAGCCACCGGGGCGTCTCTGTCCGCGTCCAGAGCCAGTTCCAGCGACAGCGGCAATTCGGCGTGAAAACTCAGTTCGCTGGAGGTGCCTTCGTGCAGGCTGCCACCCATGTGCTGGGCATAGTTGCGCCTCAGGTGCAGGTTTTCTGCCTTGAGGGTCTCGATCTCCAACAGCAGCGCCCGTTCGCGAGCCGAGATCGGTGCCTCGGGTCGGTTGGCTTCAAGACGGCTGTCTTTCGGAGGGAAGAGAGCACTCATTCAACCAAATGTACCCCAGGGGGCACCGTGTTGAATGTGATATTTGACCCTCAGAACCGAGGCAGTTCAGGGTGCGCCAAACGGCCCCCGCGCACCAGCATTTTTCCGTACTCAGCACAACGTTGCAGGGTGGGAATGACCTTGCCCGGATTCAGTAGCGATTTGGTATCAAAAGCCCGCTTCACGCTGAACATCTGCTCGTTTTCCTCGGGTGAGAACTGCACGCACATGCTGTTGAGCTTCTCCACGCCCACGCCGTGCTCGCCGGTGACCGTCCCGCCCATGGCCACACTGGTTTCCAGGATATCGGCGCCGAAGAGTTCGCAACGGTGCAGCTGGTCGGCGTCGTTCGCATCGAACAGGATCAGCGGGTGCAGGTTGCCATCGCCGGCGTGGAATACGTTGGCGCAGCGCAGGCCGTACTTCTTTTCCATCTCGGCGATGGCGAGAAGGATGTCGGCCAGACGCTTGCGCGGGATGGTCGAGTCCATGCACATGTAGTCGGGGCTGATGCGCCCGCTGGCCGGAAACGCGTTTTTGCGCCCGCTCCAGAAGCGAAGGCGCTCGGCCTCGTTCTGGCTCACCGCGATCGCGGTGGCGCCGCAGCCACGCAGCACGGCGCTCATGCGGCCGATTTCCTCTTCCACCTCTTCCGGCGTGCCATCGCTCTCGCAGAGCAGGATCGCCTCGGCGTTGAGGTCGTAGCCGGCGTGCACGAAGTCTTCCACCGCAGCCGTCATCGGCTTGTCCATCATCTCCAGCCCGGCCGGGATGATGCCGGCGGCGATGACCGAAGCCACCGCGTCGCCGGCTTTGCGGATGTCGTCAAAGCTGGCCATGATGCAGCGCGCCAGCAGCGGCTTGGGCACGAGCTTCACCGTGACTTCGGTGGTCACCGCCAGCATGCCTTCGCTGCCGATGATGAGCGAGAGGAGGTCGAAGCCCGGCACGTCCAGTGCCTCGCCGCCGAAGGTGACGGGCTCGCCTTCGACCGTGAAGCCACGCACCTGCAGCACGTTGTGGACCGTCAGGCCGTACTTGAGGCAATGCACGCCACCGGAGTTTTCGGCCACGTTGCCGCCGATGGTGCAGGCGATCTGGCTGCTCGGGTCGGGCGCGTAGTACAGGCCGTGGGGCGCAGCGGCTTCTGAAATGGCGAGGTTGCGAACGCCGGCTTGCACCACCGCCGTCCGCGAGCGCGGGTCGATCTGGAGGATGCGGTTGAACTTGGCCAGGGACATCGTCACGCCCAGGGCGTGGGGCATGGCACCGCCCGACAGACCGGTGCCCGCGCCGCGCGCCACCACCGGCACGTCCAGCGCGTGGCAGGCCTTGAGAATGGCCGCCACCTGGGCCTCGGTCTCGGGCAACACCACCACCAGCGGGCGCTCGCGGTAGGCGGTGAGTCCGTCGCATTCGTAGGGCACGGTGTCTTCCGCCTGCCAGAGCAATGCGTGCGCCGGCACCACGGCCTGCAGGGCGCGCACCACCTCGGCCTGGCGCGTGGCGCGCTGGAGCTGGGTGGCCTGGGCGGGGGAGGTGGGTGCGTTCATGGCGGGCTCGGGGTGTCTGCAAGGTGGCCAAGCCAGTTTAGGACAACGCATCCCGGGTGGTTTGAAGAAACTTGCAGCCCCCTTGAAATTTCCGGCGGGCAACATCAACTGAGGAACACCACAAAGCGCCCTCGGGCGCGGTTGTTCAACCCCCTTTTCAGGAGTCCACGCCATGAACCGTTTGATTGCCCGCAGCAACCTGTTCGACGACTTTTTCAAGGACGTCGCCCCCGGCTTTTACGTCAAGCCCCTGCACGGCGAAAGCCTGCCAGCGCAGATCAAGATTGACGTGAAAGAGACGCCCGACGCCTACGCGGTGGAAGCCGAGGTGCCCGGCGTGTCGCGCGAGGACATCCAGGTCACGATCGATGGCCCGGTGGTCACGCTGCGCGCCGAAGTTCGCCAGCAGGACAGCCAGTCCCAAGGCGAAAAGCTGCTGCGCAGCGAGCGCTATTACGGAGCCGTCTCGCGCAGCTTCCAGCTGCCGCAGGACATCGACAACGCGACGTCGAAGGCGAAGTACGAAAACGGCGTGTTGCAGCTGACGCTGCCGAAGAAACTGCCAACCGCTGGCCAGCGCCTCACGATCGAGTGACTGTGCCCCCACGCTCCGCCGCTGCTCGGGTCGCTGCCCCCCCGAGGGGGCTGATCCGGCTTGGGGCGGCCCGGCGCCGGATCGTCAACTGACGGCCTTTTTGAGCCACTCGGTGAACGCCGCGCACTCCCAGCGGTCCATGGTGCCGGTGCGCCAGCAGAGGTAGTGCGCGTGCGGGCTGGGCACGCGGCGGCTGTACAGCGGCACCAGCGTGCCGTGTTCCAGCCAGGGCGCGGCGAGCTTGAGCCTCACCAAGGCCACGCCCATGCCGGCGGCCGCGCCGTCGCACATCAGGCCGATGTCGTTGAACTGCGAGCCTTCGTTGGGTTCGGGCCAGTCGAGGTCGTGCGCTGCAAACCAGGTGCGCCAGGGCTCCAGTGGGCTGCGAAGCAGCGGCACGCCTTCGAGGTCCTGGGCGCTCTCGAACGGGCCGTGTTCGCGCACGAAGGCGGGTGATGCCAGGGGCGTCACCTCGTCTTTCATCAGGCAGACGTGCTCCACATCGGCGTAGCGCCCGGTGCCGAACCGCACGGTGAGGTCCGCGTCTTCGGCCACCACGTCGAGCAGTGGAATGCTCACCTGCAGCGTGAGGTCGATCTCGGGGTATGCGTCGCTGAACTGTTTGAGGCGTGGCAGTAGCACCGAACGTGCGAAGGTGGGCGTGACTGCCACGCGCAGCTTGCGCCGCCCGGGTGCGGCGGCATTGCTGGGAAATTTCTGCAGCGTGGCCAGACCGTCGCGCACATGGGCCAGGTACTCGCTGCCTTCGGTGGTCAGGGAAAAATCCGCGCGCCCGAACAGCTTGGTGCCGAGGATCTGCTCCAGCTGCTTGATGCGGTGGCTCACCGCGCTGGGCGTCACATTGAGCTCATCCGACGTCTGCGTGACGCTGCGCAGGCGCGCCAGCGCCTCGAACGTCAGCAAACATTGAATGGGCGGAATGCGAATGGTCACTTGAACACGACCGTCTTGTGCCCATTCAACAGAACCCTGTGCTCGCTGTGCCATTTGACGGCGCGCGCCAGCACCTGGCTTTCGGTGTCGCGGCCGCGCGCGGTGAGGTCTTCCACCGTGTCGGTGTGGTCCACGCGGGCCACGTCCTGTTCGATGATCGGGCCTTCGTCGAGGTCGGCCGTCACGTAGTGCGCGGTGGCGCCGATCAGTTTCACGCCGCGGTCATGTGCCTGGTAGTAGGGCTTGGCGCCCTTGAAGCTGGGCAGAAAGCTGTGGTGGATGTTGATGGCCTTGCCCGCGAGTTCACGGCACAGGTCGTTGCTCAGCACCTGCATGTAGCGCGCCAACACCACGAGTTCGGCGCCTTCGCTGCGGATGATGTCGAGCTGTTTGGCCTCGGCCTGCGCCTTGGTGGCCGCCGTCACCGGGATGTGGTGAAACGGCACGTTGTAGCTGGCGGCGAGTTGGTAGAACTCGCGGTGGTTGCTGATGATGGCGCGGATGTCCAGCGGCAGCAGGCCACTCTTCCAGCGAAACATCAGGTCGTTGAGGCAGTGGCCTTCCTTGCTGACAAAGATCACCGTGCGCACCGGCTCGGCCAGCGGGTGCAGGCTCCAGCGCATGCCGAAGGGCTCGGCGAACAGCTTCAGGCGCAGGCGCAGGTCGTCTTGCGTGAGCTGGGCGCAGGCGAACTGCACGCGCATGAAAAACAGGCCGGTGTCGTGGTCGTTGTACTGCGCGGCTTCTTCGATGTTGCCGCCGTGCTCGAACAAGAAGCCGGAGACGGCGTGCACGATGCCGGGGCGGTCCTGGCAGGACAGGGTGAGGACGTAGGTGTGGTTCATGGCCGGGCGATTGTCGCAGCAAGGGCCCGGGTGGGCCTGCGCAGGGTCGGGACAGTGGAGCCTGCGATGCGGTGGTGCCGGTGCCACAATTCCGGCTTCTCATCTGTGCCGGAGTCACCCCCATGGCCTACAACGACCTTCGCATGGACAACCAGTGGTTGCCCTTCACCCCCAACCGCAGCTTCGCCAAGGACCCGCGCGTCTTCGTCGCGGCCGACGGCATGCACTTCACCACGCACGACGGCCGCCAGGTCATCGACGGCATTTCCAGCCTGTGGTGCGTGGGCGCGGGGCACAACCGCAAGCCGATCAACGAAGCGATCAAGAAACAGCTCGACACGCTGGACTACAGCACCGCCTTCAGCGTGAGCAACGACAAGGCCTTCCGCGCGGCCGAGATGATCGCCGCCATGGCGCCCGGCGACCTGAACAAGGTGCTGTTCTGCAACTCCGGCAGCGAGGCCGCCGACACCTCGATGAAGGTGGCGCTGGCCTACCACCGCGCCCGCGGTGAGGGTCACCGCAACATGTTCATCGGCCGCGAGCGCGGGTACCACGGCGTGGGTTTCGGCGGCATGTCGGTGGGCGGCATTCCGGCCAACCGCAAGGTCTACGGCACCAGCCTGCTGCCGCGCGTGGACCACCTGCGCTTCATCCACGATCCGGTCAACCACGCCTACATCCACAACACCGAGCCGGTCTGGAACGAAGACCTGCTGCTGGAGCTGGAGAATCGCATCCTGCCGCTGCACGATCCGAGCAACATCGCCGCTGTGATCATCGAGCCCGTGGCCGGCAGCGCGGGCTGGTATGTGCCGCCGCAGGGCTACTTGAAACGGCTCAGAGAGATCTGCGACAAGCACGGCATCCTGCTGATCTTCGACGAGGTCATCACTGGCTTCGGCCGCCTGGGCACGGCGTTTGCGTCGGACTACTACGGCGTGCAGCCCGACATGCTGAACTTCGCCAAGGCCGTGACCAACGGGGTGTTCCCGCTCGGTGGCGTGGTCTGCACCGACCGCATCTACAACGCGATGATGGGCGCGCACGGCAACGCGCCGGAGCACGCCATCGAGTTCTTCCACGGCTACACCTACTCGGGCCACCCGGTGGCCTGCGCGGCGGCCATTGCCACGCTCGATCTGTTCCGCGAAGAGCAGTTGTTCGAGCGCGCCGGCGACATGGGCCCGGTGCTGGGTGATGCGATGCACGCCGCCCTCATGGGCCTGCCCAACGTGATCGGCATCCGCAGCCTGGGGCTGGCGGCTGCGGTGGAGTTGGCGCCGATCGCCGGCCTGCCGGGCAAGCGCGCCTTCGACGTTTTCATGGACTGCTACCACCGCGGCGTGCTGGTGCGCAACGCGGGCGAGAACCTGGTGTTCGCGCCGCCCTTCATCGTTGAGAAAGCGCACATCGAAACGATGGTCGGCACCCTCGCCGACGCGATCAAACGCGCCGCCTGAGCGCCGCCCTCAGCGCTTGAACTGCTGGCGCAGTTCGGCGCAGTGGTCGCGCGGTGGTTGGGGCGGTGTGAGCCACACCGCGTCCGACGGCGTGGCCGCCTTGGTGTCACCGGCCTGCGCCATCACCACGCGGTGTGCCAGTGTCCTGGGCAAGTGCAGCGGCACACCGAGGTCGCGCCGCACGTGGCCGTTGCCGGCCACCAGCACCACGGTCTTGCCCGCGCCGGCTTTCTCGCCGGCGGCCACCACGGTGCGGGCCATGGTGTCGTCGCGCGCGAGCTGGATGCGGGTCATCGGGCCGATCTGGCTCTCGGGCAGCAGGTCGCAGTGCCCCTCGCGGATGCCCTGGCGTTGTTCCTGCAGCGCAGCGTTGCCAATGCGGCTCTCCAGCGCGGCGTTGCCCATGGCGGCCGTCATCTGGCTGCGCGGCAGGTCACCACCGAGCACCGGCACGCCAGCGCGCACCGCGGCCATCACCACGGCGCTGTACACCGGCCAGGGCCAGCCGCCCTGATCGGTCCAGTTGAGGGCTTCGCGCACGCGGGCTTCGCTGGCGTCGGCCGGCAGGCCGGTGGTCTGGCGGCCTTGTTCGGCCATTTCGATCACCAGCGCACCCAGCTGGCCGCGCTCAGCCAGCGCCAGCACCACGTCGCGCTGCAGCGCCTGGTGCTCGGGCGCGTCGTGCTGTTCACCGAGCATGAGCACGGGCGTCGGCATCACGCGATCGAGCAGGGTGGACACGGTGGTGGGCGGCAGCTGGGCGCAAGCACCGAGCAGGGCCACAGACACAGCCAGGGCGACAGCAGATCGACAGTTCATGGGCCGATACTAAGTGGCTTGCCGCGTGTGGCACACCTCTTCACACCAGTACCCGAGTGACCTTCTTGCCTGCCTTCGGCCCCGTTTCGTGGTCGCGCGTTCTCCTCACCCTGTTGCTGGCCCTGGCTGCCGCTTGGCTGTGCGTCTGGCTGCGCACACCCATCCCCTGGATGATCGGCCCCCTGCTGGCCACTTCGCTGGTGTCGGTGCTGGGTGCGCCCACCGAGAGCTGGACCCCGTTGCGCAACACCGGACAGTGGGTGATCGGCACCGCGCTGGGCTTGTACTTCACACCCGCCGTGGGCGCGCTGGTGGCCAGCCTGTGGTGGGCGATTGCGCTGGGCATTGCCTGGGCGTTGCTGCTGGGTCTGGCTTTTGGCGCCTGGTTGCGCCGGCTGCACGCGGGCCATCTGGCCCAACTCACGCCTGCGCAACTGCTGAGCACCACCTACTTTGCCGGTGCGATTGGCGGGGCGTCGGAGATGACGCTGATCGCCGAGCGCCAGGGTGCCCGCACCGATCTGGTGGCCGCCGCGCACAGCCTGCGCGTGTTGCTGGTCACGCTCACCATTCCGTTCGCGCTGCAGTTCTGGGGCGTGAGTGGCCTGGACACGCTCACGCTCGGTTTTCGCGAGGTGCAGCCCACCGGCCTGCTCGCGTTGGCCGGCCTCACGCTGGTGGGCGCGCTGGTGATGCAGCGGCTGGGCCGCGCCAACCCGTGGTTCATGGGCGCGCTGGTGGTCACCATGGTGGTCACACTCGCAGGCATCACCTTCTCCGCCATTCCACAAGCGCTGTCCAACGCGGCGCAGCTGGTCATCGGCGTGAGCCTGGGCGTGCGCTTCACGCCCGCGTTCGTGCACACGGCACCGCGCTGGCTGGCTTCGGTGGCCTTTGCAAGTTTTTTCATGATGGGCATCTGCGCGCTGTTCGGCTGGGCTCTGTCGCAAGCCACCGGTCTGCATCCCGCCACGCTGCTGCTGGGCACGGCGCCCGGCGGCATCGCCGAGATGGCCATCACCGCCAAGGTGCTGCAGCTCGGCGTTCCCGTGGTCACGGCGTTCCAGGTCTGCCGGCTGGTGGCGGTGCTGGTGTTGGCCGAGCCGGTGTACCGCTTCTGGGTGGCGCGGCGCAACGCCTGAGCCCCGTCAAGCGTCAGTGTCGGAACTTGCCTTCGCGGGTGACGATGGACAAATCGACCAAGGACATGCCCGCGTGGTCCCCGTCGCGGTAGTTGATGCGGATGCCGTCGATGTCCAGTTCGGCGTTGCGCAGTCCGGTCAGGAAGCTGGCCCTCGTCGGCGTGGGACCTGCCAGTCGCAGCGCTTCAACCAGCGCTCTGCCGGTGAGGTAACCCTCCAGGCTGCCATAGGAAAAGGCTTGACCGGGCTTGAAGCGGGCAAAGGCATCCTGATAGGCACGTGTGATACCGGTCTTGCGCTCCCACGGGCTGGGCAGAACCTGCGCAAACACCATGCCCTGGCCCAGCGGGCCCAGGTGATTCGCCAGCTGGGTGGAGCCGGAATTCACCCCATAGAAGCGCAGCTTGAGGCCAGCGGCCTGTGATTGCCGGATGAGCTTTTCGTACACCCCGATGCCCCCGTGGTTGAACACCATCTGCGCACGCGCAGTGGCGAGTTTGTCCACCAGGGCCGCGATGCCCTGGTCGTTGATGTCGGATTTGAAAGGCATGTCGGCCACCAGCTCCATCCCGAGTTCCTTGGCGATGCGTTGCGCATTGGCCAGGTGCAACTCGCCGGTGGCGGAGTCCGAGCGCAGAAACGCCAGGCGTTGCATGCCCAGGCTGCGTGCCTGCGTCATGAGGGCCCGGAATTCTTCCTTGTGCTCGGCGCGCACCGGAAACACCAGGGGTTGATGGGGCGTGCGCAGCGTCGGAGAGCCCGCCATCGGGCCGAACAGCGGCACGTTCTGTTCGATCGCCACCTTCATCACGGCGGTGGACGGCCCACCTTCGATGGGTCCGAAGAGCAGGAACACCTTGTCTTGCGCCACGAGCCGGCGCGCATTGACCTCGGCGAGTGTCGTCTGGTTGTCGTCATCCAGCGTTTTCAACACGATCTGACGCCCCAGAACACCGCCAGCACGGTTGGCTTGGTCCAGCGCTGCGGCAACACCCTCGCTCACGGCCACGCCATAGTCGTTGGCGCCGCGCTGCAGGGTGAGGGTTTGACCGATCAGGATCTGTTTCTGGGCAACACCGTCTTCGGCCTGAACAGCCACTGCGCCCAAGAGCAGAAGCGCCGCCATGCCCGCCCTGAGCCATCGCTTTCCCATCAACACACGCATGGTCGCCCCCTTTTTGAGTACCCGCTTCAGTATCCCGTTTCTTCCTTGGTCCGGGCTGACATGGGCCCAAACGCAAAGGCCGGCGCTTTCGGCGCCGGCCTTGGGTCGGGGTTGGTCGTGCGATGGCGCCAGAGGGCGCCTGGTCGGCAATTCAATGCATCACAACGGGCATTTGGGCCAGCTCGGCATAGCCTTCCAGCGTGTCTTCCACCTCTTCCTGCGAAGGGGTGCTTTGCTGCCAGGCGGTGATCTGGATCTGGAACATCTCGGCCCAGGAGCCGTCGAGGTAGACCTCTTTGCCCGAGCGCTTGTCCACGATTTCGAAGCCGTGACGGGGAATCTGCGGGCCTTGGGCCGAGGTGTCTTCACCCTCGGCAGGTGCGTTGGCCAGGATGTGGACCACAGCGAAGGCATCCGAGTCGTAGAGCATGTTCATGACTGAAATTCCTTGTGTTGCGAAAACCGGCTTCCGGTATCTCTTATATCGGCAAACCTGGGCGGTCTTGAAGTTCTGAGTGCTCTTTACGTGGCAACGTTCCGCCTCATTTCAAGATGCGTGTGTTTTCCGGCACACATGAGGTCCAAACGCCTACGGCATCCGGCTGAGCTGCTGGTCGGCCACATCGCCGCTGGCCTGGGTCACCCGCAGGCGAACCGGCAGGTGTTGCAGCTCAGGCGCCAGCCACATTTCCACCGTGCTGTCGAATTCCTTGCGCGGCAGGCGCACCAACTGTCGCACGCGCATCTCGCCCGCAGGCAGGGCGAGCGTGGATTCATCGCCCACCTTGAAGCGCCAGATGTCCGCATCGCCCGTGCCGGCCACCTGCATCTCGATGGTCTGCCCGCTCGCGTAGGCCTGCGGCCGCGCCTGCAGCAGCCCGGCGATCTGCAGGAACAGGCTCAGGCGGTCCTGGGCACCGGGCAGCAGCACGGCCTCGGGGGCGTTGTTGCTGAAGCGGATGCGGTTCTGTTCGGCATCGAAGTGCGCGGCCTTCTCGCTGCGGCTTTTGTCGGCGAAGCGCTCCGGGCTCAGGCCCCCTGGGCCCACGCGGCCCGTGCTGGTCTGCACGCGGCTGCCCAGCAGGAACACCTTCATCTCCATGCGGGCGCTGTAGCGACCGTCGGCCTGCGTCCAGTCGAGCCGGCCTTCGGCGTTGTAGGCGATGCCCTTGATGCGGCCGGTCACCGCGTAATCCAGTCGGGTGCTGGACGGTGGCAGCGCCGGGGGCTGGGCGCGTGCGGTGGCTGGCGTGCGCTTTTTCGAAGTAGCGGCCGCCAACAGCTCCTCGTCGGGTAAGGCGCTGGTGCTTTCGTCGTCGCCGCCATCCGACCGTGAGGCCGCTGATTCGGGAGCCTCGGTATCGGTCATGGCCAGGCGTTCCATCGGCATCGGCTCGGAAGGCGCGGAAGGCGCGGACTCTGCAACCACCGGCGGCTGCGCCGGGGCATGCGCGACGGGCTCGGCTCGCGGTGCGGATGGTTCCACCGCCGCCACCGGCGCGGGTGCTGGTGGCCGGGCTGGGGGTGTTGGTCGCGCCGGGGTGGCCGTGGACTGGGTGGGTGCCGGCGCGGCGGGCACGATCCAGCGCACGGTGCTCACGCGCGTCATCGCCACGGGTGGCGAAGTGCTGGTGGCTGGCGAAACGCCGCTGTCGGCTGGTGGCACAGGGGCTGGCAAAGCGATGGGTGCCGCGTGTGGCGCAGCTCGGGACAAGCCGGGCAGTTCGCCCACCAGCAGCACGAGGTGCACACCCAGGACGCCGGCGATCAGCGCCATCAGCGTGACCCAGTGCGGGGCAGGAGAGGGTGTGCGTCCGGCGTTCATGGGCTGTGGGTGCCGGGTCGGTGGCCGAGATCGGCGCTGAGCTGGCGCGCGCTCTCGAGCACGGCGCGGGCCGGAGCACCCGTCCATTCGGTGTCCAGCGTGGCCACGGAGCCGAGCACCACGAGGCCCAGCGCCAGGTGGCCTTGTGCGTCGAACACCGGCGCGCAGAACCCGCCCACGCCGGGCAGCAGGCTGTGCACCACCCGGGCCATGCCGTGGCGGCGCGTCTCGTCCAGCAGGGCCTGCACCTCCGACAGGGTGTGCGGCACGTCCAACAGTGGCAGGCCACTGCGCGGCAGCTTCTTCAGGCGGGTCAGTTCGTCGCGCACCATGGGGCCGATGCGCTGGGCGTCGCGCTCCTCGCTGCCCATGAAGGCGGCGAAGCAGCGGCCCGTGGCCGAGGTGAGCAGCGGCATCACGTCGCCCAGTCGCAGTGTGACCGGCACCGTCTGTGGCGCTTCGATCCAGTGGACCATGGTGGGTCCCTGGTTGCCCCACACCGCGATGGCCAGGGTGTGACCGGTTTCGGTGATCAGCGAGGCCAGCCGCTCGCGCGCCAGCTTCACCGCGTCGATGCGGGAGAGGCTGGCCAGACCCAGGCGCAGCGCGGCGGGGCCCAGGTCGTAACGCGTGCTCACGGGATCCTGCACCACCAGGCCCATGCGCTGGAAGCTCACGAGGTAGCGGTGTGCCTTGGCGGCACTCATGCCGGCGGCGGCGGCGAGATCGCGCAACATCAGCGCGCCCGGGGCTTCCGACAAGGCATTGAGCAATTCGAAACCGACCTCCACCGACTGGATGCCCGCGCGCTGCGGTTCGTCCTCGTCCGCGTCAGGGACTGTGGGCGCAGAAAGGGCGTTGTGTTGGGCAGTGGGCATGGGGTGGCGTTGAACAGATAGGACGGTCGGCGGGCAGACAGGTTCAATGCAATGTGTGTCAGCCACCCGCGTTCGCGGGTCATCGCCTAGAATCTTGCTCTTACGAATAGGTTAATCGATTTCACTAATCGTAACTATCGGCAGAACCACTGGCGCAACCACCAGCGCAACCACCAGGAGACACTCATGAAACTCGCCACCTACAAGGACGGCTCGCGCGACGGACAACTCGTTGTGGTCTCGCGCGACCTGAGCACGGCGCATTATGCGACCGGCATTGCGCACAAACTGCAGCAGGCGCTGGACGACTGGAACTTCATCAGCCCCCAGCTGCACGACCTCTACGTCACCCTCAACCAGGGCAAGGCGCGGCACGCATTTCCGTTCGATCCTGCCCTGTGCATGGCCCCGCTGCCGCGCGCGTACCAGTGGGCCGACGGTTCGGCCTACATCAACCACGTGGAGCTGGTGCGCGCAGCCCGCAGCAGCGAGGTGCCGCAGTCGTTTTACGCCGACCCGCTGATGTACCAGGGCGGCAGCGACGATTTCATCGGGCCCACCGATGACGTGGTGGTGCCCAGTGAAGACTTCGGCATCGACTTTGAAGCCGAGATCGCGGTGGTGACCGGCGACGTGCCCATGAGCGCCACGCCCGAGCAGGCGCTGGACGGTATCCGCCTGCTGATGTTGGCCAACGACGTGTCGCTGCGCAACCTGATCCCGGCCGAGCTGGCCAAGGGTTTCGGCTTCTTCCAGAGCAAGCCGGCCACCGCGTTCAGCCCGGTGGCGATCACGCCCGACGAGTTGGGCGACGCCTGGCAAGGCGGCCGTGTGCACCTCACCTTGCAGAGCACCTGGAACGGTCGCAAGGTCGGCATGTGCGAAGCCGGTCCCGAGATGACCTTTCATTTCGGCCAGTTGATCGCCCACATCGCCAAGACGCGCAACGTGCGCGCTGGCTCCATCGTCGGCAGCGGCACGGTGAGCAACAAGAGCGTGGAAGTCGATGGCCGCAAGGAGTGGCCCAAGGGCTACAGCTGCATCGCCGAGAAGCGCGCCATCGAAACCATCCTGGATGGTCAGCCTTCGACCGCCTTCATGAAGTTTGGCGACACCATCCGCATCGAGATGAAGGGCAAGGACGGTCAGTCGATCTTCGGGGCAATTGACCAGACGATATCGCCATTGGCCTGACCGGATTCAGACGGCGTAGACCGCTGCGAGCGAAGCAAACCCCTTGACCTCGATCGGGTTGCCGAAGGGGTCGCAGAAGAACATCGTCCACTGCTCGCCGGGCTGCCCTTCAAAGCGCACCTGCGGCGGCAGCACGAATTCGACGCCGGCTTGCTTCAGGCGCTCAGCAAGCGTTTTCCATTCGGGCAACAACAAGACCAGACCGAAGTGCGGCATGGGCACCAGGTGGTCCCCCACGCGGCCGGTGCGTGTGGTCTTGAAGGGTTCGCCCAGGTGCAGCGAGATCTGGTGGCTGAAGAAGTCGAAGTCGACCCAGGTCTCGGTGCTGCGACCCTCAAGGCAGCCGAGCACGCCACCGTAGAAGCGGCGAGCCTCCATCAGGTCGGTGACGTTGAAGGCGAAGTGGAACAGGCTGCGGGTGGTCAGGGTGGTGGCGGAATCGTTCATAGCCGCAGCATACCCAGCCGCAGCAGGCTTCAGTGTTCGGCCTTGGTCTGGCAGTCGATGCATCGCATGGCCGTGGGGTTGGCGTGCAGCCGAGCGGCGGGAATGGACACGCCGCAATCGACACACAGACCGAAACTGCCGTCGGCGATGCGCTGCAGTGCCGCGTCGATCTCGACCAGCTCGGCCGACTCGCGTTCTTCGAGTGCAAAGGTCAACTCCCGCTCGGTGTTGGCCTGGGCCTGGTCGTCGCTGGCGCTGCCCAAGGCCTCGGCGGCCGATTCGGCGCGGCTCATGGCGCCGCCGTGCTGGGCGCGCAACTGCGCCTGCACGTCGATGCGCATCTCCTGGAGCTGGGCGGCGAAGGTGTCGGAAATGGAAGCGGTCATGGGTTTCTCCTCGGGACAAGTGGGACCGCTCTGCGGTCCGGTGGTGCGTCCCATGGTGCGCCTTTTGGCACCTCGCCGGGTTGATGCACGTCAATCACAATCCACCGAAGACGAGGGCTCACGACGCGCCCCTGATTCATAACCCGATTCCCCGAGGAGACCCTGATGACCACCGTGGATTACAGCCGTTACGAAACCCTGGACATCACCCGCCGCGGCCCCGCCGTGGGCGGTGTGCCCTCGGTGCTCGACATCCGCATGCGCGCCGACGGGCCGGGCGGCAACGGCAAGCTGCCCACCGCCGGCCACGAGGGCCATTGGGAGCTCAGCGAGATCTGGCGCGACGTGGGGCGCGACGACAGCGTGCGCTGCGCCGTGCTGCGCGGCAGCGGCCTGGGCTTCTCGGGCGGCGGTGATCTCGCGCTGGTGCAGGACATGGCGACCGACTTCGAGGTGCGCACCCGCGTTTGGAAAGAGGCGCGCGACCTGGTCTACAACGTGATCAATTGCGACAAACCCATCGTCAGCGCCATGCACGGCCCAGCCGTGGGCGCCGGGCTGGTGGCCGGCTTGCTGGCCGACATCTCGATCGCCTCGAAGACCGCGAAGATTGTCGACGGCCACACGCGCCTGGGTGTGGCCGCGGGCGACCACGCGGCCATCGTCTGGCCGCTGTTGTGCGGCCTGGCCAAGGCCAAGTACTACCTGCTGCTGTGCGACCCCATCAGCGGCGAGGAGGCCGAGCGCATCGGGCTGGTCTCGCTGGCGGTCGAAGAAGGCCAGTTGCTGGACAAGGCGTATGAAGTGGCCGACCGGCTGGCCAGTGGCAGTCAGAGCGCGATCCGCTGGACCAAGTATTCGCTCAACAACTGGCTGCGTCAGGCCGGCCCGGCGTTCGACACCTCGCTGGCGCTGGAATTCATGGGTTTTGCCGGGCCCGACGTGCACGAAGGTGTGGCATCCTTGCGTGAACGTCGAGCCCCCCGCTACGGCGTGGACGGCTGAGACCCGGCAGCACGGCAGTCGCCCCTGACACCCCACAGGAGACACCCATGAGCGATGCGCCCAGCAGCGGATTCGGCAAGTTCGTGCCCGGCTTCGAGTTCCTGCAAAACCTTGCAGGGCAGGCCGCCGGGGGAGTGGCGCAAGGCATCGGGCAGAACATCCCGCAAATGCCCAACCTCGGTCACTGGGTGGCGCCCACCTTCAACGTGGAAGATCTGGAAAAGCGCATCGAGGAACTCAAGGCGGTGCACTTCTGGCTGGACCAGAATTCAAAGGCGCTGGGCGCCACCATCCAGGCGCTCGAAGTGCAGAAGATGACACTGTCCACGCTCAAGAGCATGAACTTCAGCATGGGCGACGTGGCCAACGCGCTCAAGATCAAGGCGGCCGACACGCTGGCCAGCTTCACCGGCGCAGCGCCTGCCGCCGCACCCGCCCAGTTCGCCGGGCTCGAGATTCCGCCGCGCACCTATGGCAAGGCGCCGGCGGCCGAAGCCGACGAAGAGGCCGAACCCGAGGAAGAAGCAGAAGCGCCGGAGCCGGCACCCCGCACCAAGGTGCGCAAAACGGCCCCGGCCGCGCCACCCGCCGCTGGTGGGGTGGTGGACCCGATGCAGTGGTGGGGCGCGATCTCGCAGCAGTTCCAGCACATTGCATCCAACGCGATGAAGGACGTGGCCAAACAGACCGCGCTGGACACCACGCGCCAGGTCGCCTCGGGCCTGACCGACCAGGCTGTGAAAGCCGCCACTGGCATGGCCGGCAAGGCCGCGCGCAGCATCGGCGGCACGGTGGCGCGCAACGTGGGCACCGCCGCCGGCATGGGGCGCGCAGCGGCCCGGGCCGTCACCGCACCTGCAAAAAAGGCCGCGCCCCGGCCTGCGGCCAAAAAAGCGCCCACCCGCGCACCGACCGCCAAGGCACCGACCCGTGCGCCTGCAGCCCAACCCATGGCCGCGGGCGACTGGACCATGCCCACGGCGTTTTTCCCCGGCTTTGCCGCGTTGCAGCCGACCGCTGCACCGCCGGCCAAGCCCAAGGCCACTGCCAAAAAAGGCGCGGTCCGAAAGACCGCACCTCCCACACCCGCTGCCCGCAAGACCGCAGCCGCCAAATCCACCCGCCGGCGCTGAACCCTCGTGCCCCTGGTGGGTCGACTCCCGATGAAACTCTTTCCCTACTCTCACGCCACCCACCCGCAATGGCGCATGGCCGCCGCGCTCGTGCTCGCGCAGCTGCGCGGCCAGATGGCCCTGCCCGAATACGCCAAGGCGCCGTCGCTGGCCCTGCTCTACATCACCGATCACTACGCTGCCGAGGCCCAGGCCATCCTTGAGCACCTCAGCGCAGAACTGCCCGAGGTGACCGACTGGGCTGGCACGGTGGGGGTGGGTGTGTCGGCCAACAACGTCGAGTATTTCGACGAACCCGCCCTGTGCGTGATGCTGTGCGATCTGAGCCCCGACCAGTACCGGGTGTTCAGCGGTGTGGCACCGCTGGCGGCCAGTGGACGCGTGGCTGGAACGGGTGGCTTCGTGGCCCACACCGCGCTGGTGCACGCTGATGGCGGCACACCCGAACTCAACGAGTTGATCGCCGAAGTGGCCGACCGAACCACCAGCGGCTACATCTTCGGTGGGCTGGCGGGCAGCCGCAGCCAGAGCGTGCAGTTTTCGCTGGGCAGCGCGGGAAACCTGCACGGGCAGGGCGCGGCCAGCGGTGTGTTTCTCGGTGGCCTGAGCGGCGTCGCTTTCGGCGCCAACGTGGGCATCGTCTCGCGCGTGACGCAGGGCGCGCAGCCGGTGGACCAGGAGCGCACCGTCACCGAGTCCGACGGCAACCTTGTGCTCAAGCTCGACGGTGAACCCGCGCTCGACGTGTTGCTGCGCGAGCTCGACATTTCACTGGACCAACCCGAGCAGGCCATGCCGCGCTTGCGCGCCACGCTGGTGGGGCTGACGCAGCCGCACCCCGATGTGGATGTGGAACTGCCGGCCAGCGGCCCGCAGCTGCGCGGGCAGTTCGGCACGGATGTGATGGTGCGGCACCTGATCGGTCTGGACCCGGGCCGCCGGGGCGTGGCCATTGGCGACCAGGCGCCCGAAGGCACGCGGCTGGCGTTCTGCGAACGCAACGTGCAGGCCGCGCGGGCCGACCTGATCCGTGTGTGCTCCGAGGTGCGCGAAGAGCTGGAACCCGAAGAGCTCAGCCTGTCGATGGCCAGCGCCTTGACCGCCGCCGAAGCGGAGGCCGCTCCGCACCCGGCGCGGCGCATCGCCGGTGCCGTTTACGTGAGTTGCGCGGGCCGGGGTGGTCCGCATTTCGGCAGCCCGAGCGCCGAGCTGCAGGTGGTGCGGCGCGCGTTGGGCGACGTGCCGCTGGTGGGCTTTTTTGCCGGTGGCGAGATCGCGCACCACCGGTTGTACGGCTACACCGGGGTGCTCACCGTGTTCACGATGCCGGCGGCCTGATCCTTCGTTGACGATCAGGTGGGCTTGGCAGCGCGCGCGCGAGCCCGCTCCAGCGTGCGGTTCGCGTCGGCCCCGCCCATGCCATACATGTCGGCGAACTCGTCCACCGTCTTGCCGCTGGCTTCAAACGCGCGCAACAGCGCCGCGTCTTTCGCAGCGCGGGCCACCACCGCGTCCAGCGCTTCCTGGGTCAGTGCGTTCACCGCTTCGTCGCGCGTCAGCACCAGCGCGGCGTAGGCTTCTGCGCCGAGGCCCGAGGCTTCAAACGCCTGCTCGATGCGCTGGCGCAGCTTGGGCCGCAGGTCTTGCGGCGCGCGGCCCTGGCGGCGGCGAAACACCTCCACCAGCGCGTGGTGCACGTGCTCGGGCGCCAGGTCTTCCACCGGTTGGCCATTCAGGTCGCAACGGGGCTGGCCGCTGGCCACGGCGGTGAGGTAACGGGTGGAGCGCGTGTGCAGCGCCAGCGCGGCTTTCAGGCCGTCCTTGTCCAGCGTGTCGGGGTGCGCTTCCAGCAGGTCCTGAAAGATGCCGCGCTTCATGGGCAGGAACTCGGCACCGAACAGCGCCGGGTACAGCGAGGCCAGCTGGTCGAGCATGGGGTGGGGGGCGCCAGCGGGCGGCTTGCCACCGCTGCGCTGCGCGCGCTGGGGCGCCGGGCCGCGGCGGTTTCGCCCGCCGCGTGCCGGTGGGCGGCTCCCCGTGTCGGATTCGGTGGGAGCCGGCGCTGCGGCGTCGGCGGGTTCGGAGGCGTTCGGATTCATGGTGTCCTGCATTCAGGCGGTCGAGCAAAGCCCGACATCATGCCAGTCGGGCAGAGATGACGGGTCGGGTCAGCGCCGCAGTTGTCCAAAGGCTTCGAATTCCCAGCTGCGCATGGCGAGCACCAGGGTGTAGCCCTCGCGGTCTTTTTCGGTCAGCTTCTGGTCGGTCTGGTGCTGCTGCGCAAAGTCCTGGGCCACCCGCTGCAGGCGCTCCATGAACAGGGGTGCCAGCGTGCGGCTCACCGAGCCGTGCACCAGCATCAGGCCTTCGCCCGTGCCGTCAAAGCCGCCGCGAAAGTAGTCGAGCAGGGCGTGTTCGCGGAAGTAGTTCATCACCGGGCCGTGCGGGCGCCAGCGGAAAGTCTTGGCCAGCTTGAGCCGGTAGCGGTTGAGCGGGCGCAGTTCGATGATGCCGATGCGGTCGAGCTGCGCCAGGCTCTTCACGCAGTCGGCTTCGCTCAGCCGGTAGCGCGCGGTGATCTGCTCCAGCGTCCACTGGCTCAGCACGCAGATGGCCACCAGCAACAGCTTTTTGTCGGCCACGACCGCGCGCTCCTGCTCCTGCGTCATTTCGCGCAAGAGGGGCTGAGCGTCGGCCACGCGGCGCGCGAGGTCGGCGAAGTCCAGCCGCAGGGCGCGGCAGATCGCATCCACCTTGGACAGCGACATGTCGCCCTTGGCCAGCATGCGCTTCACACTCGATTCGGCCATGCCCATGGCCTGCGCCAGATCGGCGTAGGTCATGCGCGCGGCCTTGAGTTCTTGCTTGAGGGCAGTGACGAGGTCGGTGGTGGTGCTCATGATCGTTGTGTCAAAAGGTATTGCTTATCGATACCTAATGGGTTTGGTTGCAGAACTGTATCGGAATACAACACCATTTTGCCGTGGCGACAAGACACTCGCGCCAGCCCGCTGTGAGGCTGTTCACCAGGAGTTCGCCGCATGACCCCAACTTTCCCCATTCGCCATCTTTCGCCACCGGCAGCGTTCACGCTGGTCGCCTGGAGCATGCTCGCCCTGTGGGTTTTCGCGTGGTTGGCCGGGCCGGTTTTGCTCTCGATGGCGGGCTTGGCGCTCAACCCCCATGGCCATGCCGATCTGTACGCGCACGGTCATCCGTTTGTGGATGCCCGCAGTTGGTGGGGCCTGCCCAACACGCTGGACGTGTTGAGCAACCTGCCGCTGGTGCTGGCCGGTGCTGCGGGCTTCTGGACCTTGCGCGGGCGCACGCTGGTGCGGCCCACAACGAATGCTTTGCGCGTGTTCTTTGCCGGCTTGATCCTCTCGGGCTTGGGCTCGGCCACGTACCACTGGGCGCCTGATGCAAGCTCTCTGGTGATCGATCGCCTGGGCATGGCGGTGGCGTTTGCCGGCGTGCTTGCGATGGCGGTGGCCGAGCGGGTCGGACCGCGTGAATCACGCAGCTTCCTGCCCGCTGCACTGCTGGCGGCGCTGGTGTCGGCGGCCTTGCCGCAACTGCAAGGCAATGTGCTGCCTTGGGCCGTGGTTCAGTTCGGCGGCATGGGTCTGGTGGTGTGGCTGGCGATGCGCTCACCCACGTCAGATGCGCTTGGCGTGTCGTTGGCCGGTTTGATCGCGCTGTATGCCGTGGCCAAAGCGTTCGAGTTGGGGGACGAGACCGTGTTCCGCGCCACGGGCGAATGGGTGTCAGGCCACAGCCTCAAGCACGTCGCCGCAGCCTGCGCAGCGCTGCCGGTCCTGTGCAGCCTCAGGCAACACCGACTCGGTAACAATCCGCCGGTCCATCCCGCGGCGATGGGCTGAGACGCGCCCCCACAACCACTGGAGAAGTCAGCCATGTCCGTGTCCCCATCGCACCCCGCCGAGGGTGGTCAGTTCGCTTTGCTGAGCCAGCGCCGATTCGCGCCGTTCTTCTGGACGCAGTTCCTCGGCGCGGCCAACGACAACCTGTTCAAGTTCGCCTTCACCGTGCTGGTCACCTACCAGTTGCAGGTGAGCTGGCTGCCGCCGGCGTTGGCCGGGCTGGTGATCGGTGCGCTGTTCATCCTGCCGTTTTTGCTCTTCTCGGCCACCAGCGGGCAACTGGCGGACAAGCTGGACAAGAAGACGCTGATCGTGTTTGTGAAGCGGCTGGAGATCGGCATCATGGCGCTGGCGGCGGGGGCGTTCTTCACCACGAACATTCCGCTGCTGCTGCTGTGCACCTTCCTGATGGGTCTGCACTCCACGTTGTTCGGCCCGGTGAAGTTCGCCTACCTGCCCAACCACCTGAGCGAGCGCGAACTCACGGGCGGCAATGGCATGGTGGAGATGGGCACCTTCGTGGCCATCTTGCTGGGCAACCTGGCGGGTGGGCTCATCATCGCGGTGCCCGAGATCGGCGCACACCACGTGGGCTTCAGCTGTGTGGCGCTGGCCCTGATCGGCCGCATCACCGCGCAGGCGGTACCCGCCACGCCGGCCACCGACCCCGGCCTCACCATCAACTGGAATCCGTTCACCGAGACCTGGCGCAACCTGAAGCTCGCGCACGGCAACACGGTGGTGTTCCGCTCGGTGTTGGGCATCAGCTGGATGTGGTTCTTCGGCGCCGTGTTCCTGAGCCAGTTTCCAAGCTTCGCCAAGGAAGTGCTGCACGGCAACGAGCAGGTGGCGTCGCTGCTGTTGATCGTGTTCTCCATCGGCATCGGCACCGGTTCGCTCTTGTGCGAAGTGCTCTCGCGCCGCCATGTGGAGATCGGCCTGGTGCCGGTGGGTGCGATCGGCATGAGTGTGTTTTCGATCGACCTGTACTTCGCCTCCCGGGGCCTGCCGCCGGCCAGCGCGCTGGGCCTGGCGGAGTTCATCGCGGCGCCCGCCCACTGGCGCGTGCTGGCCGACCTCACCTTGCTCAGCCTGTTTGCCGGCCTGTACAGCGTGCCCATGTACGCGCTGATCCAGATGCGCAGCCAGCCCACGCACCGCGCCCGCATCATCGCGGCCAACAACATCCTCAACGCG